>CAZQBW010000298.1:0-6129 GCA_964591515.1 uncultured Clostridia bacterium | reverse complement strand
GTTGCACTCGCCCCCGTGCGACCCACGGCTATTTCCTTCGACCGCTCCGCGGTCGCTTCACGTACGGGGTGCTACTTCGACGAAACAGTGGGCTAGTGGAGGCGGCGATGCTCGGTCTGGAACGCGCTCTAATCGTCAGTCAGAACCGCGAGTCGTCAGAATCAGTACCGCGAGCGCCAGCGAGCGGGTCCCATACAACCAGATAGCACCCTCTTCACTATCGCCCGGTGCTACGCGCCGCGTCGTCAGCCTGAAACTATCGGCCCGATGAACAGGCGCGTTTCGTACTCGAAGGCGACGGTGCCGTTCGATTGCGACGCCTCGAAGAGTTGGCGCAGGCGCTCAATCATCGGCACGTAGTTCGGGTGTCCGGCCTCGGGCGCGTACGACGCCGACTCGACACGACCAACCAGGCCGGCGAAGTCAAATGTCTGGGCATTGGGAAAGCTCAGGCGCTCGAACGCGCCGTGACCGTACAACGCCCTGAGACGTGCGTCGTCCACGCCCTCGTGACTGACGTCGGCATAGTCGGTGCCGAGTTCGCGAAGGAGCGCTTCGTACCCGCTCATTAACTCGCTTGCACCGACATTCCGGACGTTCCAGACGAGCGCCACGAGACCGCGGGGTCGCAGGATGCGCGACCACTCGGTACGCGTAGTCTCGCCCTTGAACCAGTGAAACGCCTGCGCCGCCGTAACGACGTCAACGCTCGCATCGGGCAGCGTCGTGCTCTCGGCTGAACCATTGACGCTCGTGAAACGATCCTCGCCAGCCAACAGCGACTCGGCGGCAGCGCGCATCTCGGCGTTTGGCTCCACGCCGTAAACGCTGAATCCCCGGTCGAGCAAGAGTCTCGAGAAGATTCCCGTGCCGCTGCCGATGTCGGCGACGCAACTCGCACTCACGCTTCCGCAACGCTCGGCGATGGCGTCGACAACGGCTCCCGGGTATCCCGGCCTGTAGCGCACGTAGTTCTCGACACGCGTCGAGAAGCGCTCACGCGGATCGACGGATCCTCCGCTCACGTCTTACCAGCCCATCCTTTCGCGTAGGCCGCGGATCTGCTGACAGTGCGTCATCCCGTGTTTTCCGTAAATGGCGACGAGACGGTCGAGGGTCACATCACCGTGCTCGGGATGAAACGCGGTACGCGAGAATGCATCCTCCGGCAGTGATCGGAGAAGACACGCCCAACGCGCATGCAGTCCCGACAGTATTGAGAGCGACGGCGCCACCGGCATTGTCGTTGTATCGGAGAGCACGGCCCAGGCGTCCTGATCGTAAGGCTTGATGGGCGGATGGTCCTCGGTCACGATCAGTCGCATCCGAATGAACGCATTCATGTGCGAATCTGCGAGATGGTGAATGACTTGCCGCGGCGACCAACCTCCTTCACGGTAAGGAGTGTCGAGCGCGCTATCGTCGAGTCCGGCAACCACCGCTTCTGCCTCGGCAGGCAGTCGTTCTATGGCCGCAATGTGATTCAGTCGCTCTTCGGACATTGGTAGTTTCTCTCCTGGTGTCGCAGTCACTTTTCGACCGGAATCGGATTCTCGATGTCGAGAACTATCCTCCATACCTGTTTGCTGTCTGGCTCCCAGATTCGCAGGAACGCAAACTTCTCGACCGAGCCATCGGCGAGCCTCGCCTCACCGGTTCCATACGCATAACCAAGGTCGGCAGACGAAGCGACCTTCGCCTCGACCACGTTCCACGTAACGGCCGTGCGACGCGAATCGAGCAGCGAAACGCCTGGCTCTCGTCCAACCATCGGCTCATGTTCATCCCGGTGTACTCGTCCGCTCTCGGCAAGCGCTTCGAGGTAGGCCGCCTTGAGTCCCTTCGCAGCAACCGCGGCACCTAGAGACTCCTCAGCGCGCCTGAGCTTCTCGAGTCCGGCGCGCCTGTCCGCCAGCGCCGGAACCGGGAGTCGCTCCATAGCGGGAACGGGCTCGAATCGTGCGACAGGATGGTCCGGTTTCGGCGTGGAGGTCCCCATATCGACCTGCACGCGCCACGGTCCGCCGCCCTCGCGAGTCCAGACCGATACAAAATAGCCCCAATAGACCGGTTCAGCCTTGAGGTCGCGAGTCGTCCGGAACTGCGCCGGCCCCGTGGTGTATCCGAAATCGCCACTCGACGACGTGCGGCCGAAAGACGGGTCCCAGGTCAGAAGACCCTTCGTTCCCCATTCGGGATGCGCCTTGGCCCATTCGTGATGATTTGTCACGCCCGGGCGAAAGACGACCGCGTCTTTGCCCAGGTTCTCGGCGAACGCCTCACGCGTGCTCGCGGCGGACGCGCGCGCGGCAAAAGCGCGTTCCGCGTCCACGAGAGTTCGAAGTGGCCCCTTCCCGCTCACCGCCAGACCCGATCCGGTTCCTTCGACGAGAATCGCGAGTGTCGCGAGTACGACGACCAAGACTCGACGCATGCAGAATCCCTCCATCCGATGGTGTGCATCGCGGCGATAACGCCTGCAGTCCCCTGATCTGACAGGCCGACCGGATCAATCGTCCAGCGAGAAGAGGTCCTCCAGATCAGCTCGAGTAAGCGTCTTGCCAAGCGACGACTCGGCGCCAAGCACCCCGGCCACGAGCTCGCGCTTGCGGGCCTGGAGCTCGACGAGCTTGTCCTCTACCGTGCCCTTGGCAATGAGCTTGTAGGCAAAGACGTTGCGCGTCTGGCCGATGCGGTAGGCCCGGTCCGTGGCCTGATCCTCCACTGCCGGGTTCCACCAGGGATCGTAGTGGATGACGTAGTCCGCACCCGTTAGATTCAATCCGGTTCCCCCGGCCTTGAGACTGATGAGGAAAAGCGGAACGGTTGGATCCTCGTTGAACCGCCGGACCCGGTCGGCGCGATCCTTCGTCGATCCGTCGAGGTACTCGTACTCGATCTGCTCCTCATCGAGCCACTCGCGCATGATGCCGAGCATTTCCGTGAACTGACTGAAGATGAGCGCGCGGTGGCCTTCGGAAACGAGTTCGTGAACCATTTCCTGCAGCAGCTCCATCTTGGCCGAAACCAGCTTGTCATCGTCGACGGGCAGCTTGAGCAGCTTTGGATGGCAGCAGACCTGACGGAGCTTGAGCAGCGCGGCAAGAATCGAGATGTGACTCCGCTCGATGCCCTTCTCTTCGATCTGATCGAAGAGCGTCTTGCGCGTCAACGCAAGTACGTCGCGATAGAGAGCGCGCTGCTCCGGAAGCAGTTCGCAGTGAACGACGGCCTCGATCTTCTCGGGAAGGTCGTCCGCCACTTCGTTCTTCATTCGCCGGAGGATGAACGGGAACACGCGGCGCCGCAGCTTAGCTTCGGCCTCGCGATCGCCTCGCGTCGTAATAGGTACCTCGTAGTGCTGCCGGAACCGTGGCAGCGAGCCGAGCAATCCCGGCGTCAGGAAGTCGAAGATCGACCAGAGCTCAGACAGACGGTTCTCGATCGGCGTTCCAGTGAGCGCAAGCCGGTGATCTGATCGAAGGCGCTTGCTTGCCCGGGCTGTCTGCGACTCCGGATTCTTGATGTTCTGGGCCTCGTCGAGGATCACGTAGCGGAACTCGATCTCGCCGAGTTTCTCGACGTCGCGCCGAAGCAGCGCGTAATTCGTGATGACCAGATCGTGCGCCGCCACTTTCTCGAACCGCTCGATCCGGCCTGGACCCGTCAGATCCAGCACCTTGAGCGAAGGTGCGAATTTCGCAGCCTCTTCCTGCCAGTTCACGACGACACTGGCCGGGACGACTACGAGCGACGGCTTCTTGCCGTCCTGCTTCTTGGTCTTGAGCAGCAGTGCAAGCGCCTGGACCGTCTTGCCGAGTCCCATGTCATCGGCAAGCACGCCGGCGAGCGAGTACCGGTTCAGGAACCACAGCCAGTCCAGGCCCCGTTGCTGGTAGGGGCGAAGCGTCGCCTTGAGCGTCTTGGGAGGTTCGCTGCGGCCTACGCCTTCGAAGCCCTGCAGTCGCTTGATGAACTGCCGGAAGCCGACAGAGGGCTTGAGCCCGTCCTGCTCGCCGAGCCGCTCCGCAAGCTCGTTCGCCTCGAAGAGGTTCACGCGAAACTTGCCGTCGGGCTCGGGACGCGCCTGAACGGTATTGAGCGCTTCCGACAACTTGACGAGGCGATCACGCGGAATCTCGACGTGCGAACCATCGGAGAGCTGCATGTAGCGCTCACCCGAAACGAGCGCTCGCTGCAACGTCACTATGTCGATGACGTGGTCACCGGCCTTCGCAGTAATGTCGAGCGTGAACCACTCGATACCGCTTCCGGCGTCGACATTGATCGAGAGATCGAACTTCTTTCGCGAGACTCGAAAATCGTCGAGGGCCTCGGCGCCGTAGATCTTCCAGTCCGATCCGAGTCCCTTGAGATGCGAGCTGACAAAGTCGAGCGCGGCATCGCCAAGTGCGACGAACGTGTCGCTCGACGTGTAGGTCGGCGAAAAGCCGAAGTCGAGCAGACGTTGACGCGCCAGCGCCTCAGCCGTCGCGTCGCGCTCGATCCAAAGTCGCTCGCCGGCTCTCACGTAGCGTCCGTCACTCGTCACCCGGACGTCCGCATACTCGAAGCCGAGCCGGGCTTCAAGAGCGCCGAGCTGGCGGGGGACCAGAGTGAGAACAACCGAGGGCGTGTCCTTTCTCAGCTCGACGGCTGCAGCAGCCGGGGAAAGCCGTATCTCGATTCCGGGCGCAGGCTCAGGTGTGACGTCGAACAGGAACCGGGCCGTGTCGTCGCCCGAGATCTTCTGCTCGGCCCCGATACCCAGCTGTGCTGCGAGCGCCGAAGCGCGAGGTGTCACGCGACAAACGAGCGACCCGGCCCGGAGCCACGAAACGTCGCCGGCAAAAAGGCGGACGTCCGCGAGCGCCACCGCTTTTTCGGAATTGGGCAACCGCCAGGTTGCACGGAAGAGCAATCCGTCATCAGCAGTGACGTCGGTTTCGAGCACGAGCCTCGCGGGCTCGGCCGAAAACACGATCCGCTCGCCGGTCCAGTCGTCAAAAACTCCTCCGGAAGCGCTGAGCAGGTGGAGCAGAGTGGCTGAATCCTCGTTGGAAAGACGGAAGACTTTTCTTCTGGTATCGGCTGTGCCGTGTTGGACGACGAACTGGAAGAGCAGCTCGTCGGATCGACGCAACCGGATTTCTTCGACTGGGGCCGCCTGAACCGGCGTCCGACGGCGACGAGACCTGCCGGGACGGGCAACCACCTGTCCCGAGAGAATCGGACGCAGATTCGTGATCGGCTGCGTCGAGCGCGGGTCGACGACCGTGAGCTCGAGTCCATCGCTCGCCTGACGCACTCTGAATCGAAATCGCCGCGCGTCAGCCTCGCCAATCTGCCGCGTTCCGCTTGCGCTGATCAGGTTCAGCAGTGGCGACCCGAGATCGACGGCCGCGCGTCCGACCGAGATCGGTGCCGGCAACGGAACGATCGGGACACCCGGTTCAGTCGCATTGGTCTGGATCGATCGATCTGCGATCGGCGCATCTTCCCCGGGTGCACCGCGCCGTCGGCGACGCGGCCGTCGGCGCCGGCGCTTCTGGGTCCGGTCTCCGGCTTCTCCCTCGGACTTCGATTCGGCGAGACCGGCGGGGACGGCGTCGGTTCCGTTCGATCCATCCGCCGGAGTCGCCGGTGTTCGACCGTCCGCACTCTGAGATTGCCCGTTTCGCGGCAGGCGCCCGTTAGCCCGAGCCTGGGCTGCCGCCTGCTTGGATCCGTCCAGACAATAGGACATCGCCACGGCGACGGCGTGCTTGCACCAGGGACCAACATTAAAGGGGCATGTGCACCGGACACCGAGCCGTTGCGGCCGGAGGTCGATTTCGACGCGGTACGGATATTGGTCGCTGCCCTTCACGCGGCCGCGAACCGAACCACCGTCGGCGGTGACACTGAGAACGCGGCCCGAGCGAAAATACTGCTGGCCGCGATCAAAGATGGACTCGCCTGCGAGACTGGCGAGCCGTTCGATCGTCAGATCGGTCATATGGTGATGTTCGTTTCCTGCAAGCTGTCGATTCACCGAAAGACGCGGGAGCGTCGATGCCAGAGCTTCTGGCGATGACCCTCTCTCGCACTTGACGCAGGCTTGGGCCGTTGCCGTCTCAATCATTCGGG
>CAZQBW010000297.1:0-6166 GCA_964591515.1 uncultured Clostridia bacterium | reverse complement strand
TTTGGATCGATCCAAAGCGGGGATTCTCGCCGCCCTCCAAGGCGCTTCGCGCAAGAGGTGAGGGCCGCCTGGACCCCTACGGGACGTCCCGGATGAGCGGCTCCGGCTCGAGCCGGACCTTGAGGCCGGTCGTGGCCTCGAGCGCATCGATGAGCTTCATGTAGTCGTTCTTGTCGACACGCATTGCAAGTCCGCCGATCGGCGCTCCGCCCCAGACGATCTCGATGTAATGCGCCGTCGACTTCGAGTCCCCGATGATACCGCCTATGCCCGGAATGATGACCGACGCGCCGACGGCCTCCGCAGTTCGCTTCCGCACACGCTGGCCGTAACTGACGTCCGTGACCCGATCGCCGACGACCGTCACGTCAAGCTTGTCGGCCGTGAACGTGATCCGTCCGTCGCGAATGTCGACTCGAACGTCCGCGTCGTCCTTCAGCCCGAGCGAGCCGCCCGCGTATTTCACCTTGAAGTTCGCAACGTAGGGAACCGGCGCGGACCGCGGCGCCGGAGCCGGTTCGACGGGCGTCGCGGCTGGTTGCGGCGCGGCCGGTTGTGGCGCCGGTGCGGGCCGTCGATTGCGCCCCGACTGCGCCGACGCGGACGCAACGACGGTGAAGATCAGGGAAGTGACGATCGCGGATCGGAGAAGCGCTGTCGAGTTCATGTTGCAATACTACTTCCGGACACAATGTAGCGGCACCCGAAAACGCAGCGCCGGTGTTCGAGCAATCCCAACGCAGCCTCTTCCACGTTTCTTTCACGGGAGATGTAACCGGGTCGCCGTCGCCGGCGTCTTCGTGTGTAGATGCGCCGGAGGCCGCGGGAAGGCCGCCGCGCAACATCACACGGAGGAACATGCCTCATGAAACGCTCGTCCACATATTCTCGCCTCATTGGAACGATGGTCGTCGCCCTTCTCCTGCTGTCAGTCGGACACGGCATCTCGCTCGCCGGACAGCAGGCGGGCCGGGGCTTCGAACCTGTCCGTCTGATCACGAACTTCGTCGATCGGCTCAATCTCACGCCGGAGCAGCGCGCGCAGATCCGCGTAGTCCTCGAATCGCATCAGGCAGAGTTGACGTCGCTCGTCGAACGCGAGGCCGCCAGCCGCACCGTGCTCTTCCAGGCGATCCATCAGCCCGACGTCAACGAACAGGCAGTGCGCCTGGCATCTCGCGCCGTCGCGTCCGTCGATGCGGACCTGGCAGTCGAGCGCGCCCAGGTCTATTCCGAGATCTCGCCGATCCTGACCGACGCACAGAAGGCCGAGATCGCCGCATTCACCGAGCGCATCCGCAGTCTCGTCCAGTCCGATCTCGAGCGAAGCGTCGGCCCTCGTGCGGGACTCAACAAGCTGAATCTCTCTGACGAGCAGCGCGCAGCAATTCGGGCGATCATCGAGTCGCACGCTGCAGCGCTCGATGCGCTCGTCGCCCAGGAGCTCGACACGCGCTCCGCGCTTGTCGCCACCATCCGTCAGCCCCAGGTCGACGAAGCTTCAGTCCGCGAAGCCTCGGCCGCCGTTGCAGCCATCGATGTCGAGCTTGCCGTCGAGCGCGCCGAGATCGTGGCCGAGATCGAGGACACGCTAACGCCCGAGCAACGCTCGAAACTCGCTTCGGTACAGGAGCGGCTGCGTCAGGCACTCGAGGATCGCGGGCAGCTGGCCTTCACCATCGGGATGCGACTGCTCGTGTAGAATCGGAGTCTTCGTGAGCCAGACGCTCAGTATGTTGTTCAGGCACCGCACGGCGCCGGCGAGTCAAGCCGATCCGACGACCACCCTGGTCGCGGATCGGCGGCTCGCCGACCGTATTTCGGGTGGAGACGAGGCGGCGTTCGACGAGCTCGTCGAGCGCCACTTCGCGCGTGTGGCCCGAATCGCCGGACGGTTCTTCCGTCAGCCCGACGCAGCGGAAGAGATCCATCAAGAGGTATTTCTCAAGGCGTTCACATCGATCGGCTCGTATCGCGGCGAAGTGCCGCTCGAGCACTGGCTCGCCCGAATCGCCGTGAACGCTTGCTACGACGCGCTGAGGCGCTCCCGGCGTCGGCCCGAGACTCAGATCGAGGCGTTCCCGGATCCGGCGGGAGATTCACCGGTACCGGACGGGGAAGCCAACGACGAAGCTGGGTTCTGGAAGCGTGAACAGGCGCGAATCGCAGCTGAAGAGATGCTCGCCATGCTGCAGCCTGCCGAAAGGCTCGTGTTGACGCTGATGGTGCTCGAGGACCGGTCGGCCGCGGAAGTCGCCGACCTGACCGGATGGTCGATCGTGAACGTCAAGGTCCGGGCGTTTCGCGCCAGAGGGAAGTTGAAGGCACTGCTGGCGCCGGCCGATGGTCGGCCGGGGAGGAAGTAACAATGAATCGTCGCAACGATTACGACACGAGTCTCGAGCCGGACAGCGAGTCTGAGCGCCTGCGGTCGATCTTCGAGGCCGTCGCAGATCCCGCGCCGCCACTCGAGGCACCGCCATTCTTCGCCTCACGGATTCGAGCGCGCGCTGGCGAGGCTCGCGGCGCGGCGACCCGGTCTCCACTGGCTCTGGCCGCTGCGCGGCTGCTGCCGGTGTTCGCCGTCATCGCCGTGCTACTGGTAGCTGCAGCCGGGTACGAGTCCGCCGTGTCGGCCAACGAGCGCGAAGCGGCCGTGGCGCAGGCGCTGGCGCGCAACGGCGGGAGCGACGCGGTGCTTGGCGCCGTCCTGCTGGCCTCGCCAGACGACGGAAGCACGGGAGGCTCGCGATGAACGGATGGCGTGCATATGCGATGGTGGTGGCTGTGTTCCTGATGGGCGCGGTCGCGGGTGCCGCTGGAATGCATCTCGTCCGGGTCCGTGTGGAGCGGAGCATTGCCTCGTCTCCGGAGCCTGTCGCGCAGGCGACAGTCATGCTTCTCGATCGCGAGCTCTCGTTGACGGACGACCAGGAGACGCAGATCCGCGAAGAGATCGTTTCGGCGCGGCGTCAGTTCATGGTCGAGCATCCGACCCTGCTCGTCGACGTGAAGGCCGTGTTCGAGCGCGCCCAGGAGCGCATCGGCACCAAGCTGACGCCCGAGCAGCGCGTGATCTTCGACCGCCTCGTTGCCGAGCGTCGCGCGATCTTCGACCGGACGATATCCGAATCGCAATGAATCGTCCGGTTTTTCCGGAAAGCACCCAGCCTGGCAGTAAAAGGGCATCGCGGATTCGGCGGATGATACGGATGACGCGGATCAGCTCCGACTAATCCGCGTCATCCGCCGAATACGCGATGCCTCTCCCCCAGGGTTTCAACGGATGACGATCCCCTTGAGCGGGTGATAGTCTTTGGGACTTCGTCCCCTCATCACCTCGTCCGGGAGTCGATCCTGCCAATGATGCGAGTCATCGCCGCTGCCGTTCTCTGCCTGACGGCCGTCCTTTCCGTCGCCGCACAATCTCCGGATGCCGTCCGCTCCCCGCGAGAGGACAAGTTCCGTCCGCGCGAAGAGATCCTGCCGACTCCGAACACCTATCGCACGGCATCGGGTGCGCCGGGCCATCAGTACTGGCAGCAGCGAGCCGACTACGTTATCGACGTCGAGCTCGACGACGCGGCGCAGCGCATCACCGGAACCGAGACAATCACGTATCGGAATCACTCGCCCGACACGCTCGTGTATCTGTGGCTGCAGCTCGACCAGAATGTGCTCGCGAAGGGATCGGATTCTGCATTGACCTCGACCGCGCCGACTCTCGATCGAAACTCCTTCGATCAGATCGACGGTATGTTGACGCGCGCGACGTTCGAGGGCGGGCACGTCATCGCGTCAGTCAAGGATGCGAAAGGCCAGCCGCTCGGCTTCACGATCGTGAAGACGATGATGCGCATCGACCTGCGCGAGCCGCTGGCGCCGGGCGGAGTCGTGTCGTTCTCCGTCGCCTGGAGCTACAACATCAACAACGCCCGAAAGATCCGGTCACGATCGGGCTACGAGTTCTTCGAGAAGGACGGGAACTATCTGTACGCCATCGCGCAGTGGTTTCCCCGGATGGCGCCGTACACGGACGTGAACGGCTGGCAGCACAAGCAGTTTCTCGGGGGCGGCGAGTTCTCGCTCGAGTTCGGCGACTACCTCGTGAGGCTGACGGTTCCCAATGACCACGTCGTTGCAGCGACCGGCGTCTTGCAGAATCCCGATGCCGTGCTTACGGCCGCCCAGCGCCAGCGACTGCGCGAGGCCGAGACCTCCGCGAAGCCGGTGCTCATCGTCACACCCGACGAAGCGAGGGCTGCGGAAGCTGCGAAGCCGACGGGCAGGAAGACGTGGATCTTCAAGGCCGAGAACGTGCGCGACTTCGCGTTCGCGTCGTCACGAAAATTCATCTGGGACGCCCGGCGCCACGACGTCGGCGGCAATCGGGTTCTCGCCATGTCTTTCTATCCGAAGGAAGGAAACCCGCTCTGGGGCCAGTACTCGACGGCGGCGATCACCCACACTCTCGATGTCTACTCGAGGTACACCTTCATTTATCCGTACCCGGTTGCGATCTCGGTGAATGCGCCGGTCGGAGGCATGGAGTACCCGATGATCTGCTTCAATGGCCCGCGCCCGGAGGAAGACGGCACATACTCGGCGCGATCGAAGTACGGGCTGATAACGGTCGTGATTCACGAGGTCGGGCACAACTTCTTCCCGATGATCGTCAACTCGGACGAAAGGCAATGGACGTGGATGGACGAGGGGCTCAACACGTTCCTTCAGTACCTCTCCGAACGGGAATGGGAAGAGACGTATCCGTCGGGCCGGGGCGAGCCGCGTGACATCGTCGAGTACATGTCGAGCGCCGATCAGGTGCCGATCATGACCAACTCCGAGTCGCTGCTCCAGTTCGGCAACAACGCATACGCGAAGCCTGCGACGGCACTGAACATCCTGCGAGAGACGATTCTCGGTCGCGATCTGTTCGACAAGGCCTTCAAGGAGTACGCCCGTCGCTGGAAGTTCAAGCGGCCAATGCCGGCCGACTTCTTCCGTACGATGGAGGACGCTTCCGGCGTCGATCTCGACTGGTTCTGGCGCGGATGGTTCTACACGACGGACCACGTCGACCTCTCGATCGTGCGCGTCCGTCAGTTCACGATCGACACACGAGATCCGGACGTCGAGAACCCGGCGCGCAAGGCCGAACGGGAGGCGCGCCCCGACTCGCTCTCGGAGCAACGCAACAAGGCGCTGCCCAAGGCCGTCGACAGGGATCCTTCGCTGAAGGACTTCTACAACTCGTACGACCCGTACGCGGTCTCGCCACGCGACCGCGAGGCATATGCAAAGTTCCTGTCGAGCCTGTCGGTCCGCGAGAGGGAGCTGCTGGCGTCCGGACTCAACTTCTATGTGTTCGATCTCGGAAACGTGGGAGGACTGGTAATGCCGGTGATTCTGAGGCTCGAGTACACGGACGGGACTTCCGAAGAGCTGCGAATTCCGGCCGAGATCTGGCGCTACGACAGCCGGGAAGTCTCGAAGCTCGTGATGACGAAGAAGGAGCTGAAGTCGGTGACGCTCGACCCGAACCTCGAAACGGCGGATACGGACCTCGAGAACAACGCCTTTCCCCGAAAGCCGGTGAAGTCGCGATTCCAGCTGTTCAAGCAGGACGATAGACAGCCGAATCCAATGCAGATGCTCGAGCGCAAGCCCGAGGCCGGTCCGGGCGCGCCGCCGGCAAAGCCGTGACGGACCGTCATTCCCGCTTCCGTGGTGTCGTGCAGGCAGTCGCGGTAGTGACCTTGTCCATCGTGTCGGTCGTGACGCCGCCGCGTGTCGACGCAGCGCACAAGTTTCACGCGTCGTTGACGCAGATCGAGGTCAATTCGACGGCGAAGACCGTAGAAGTGGCGATCCGGGTCTTCGCCGATGACCTCGAGGAGGCGCTGACGCGCCGGTCCGGGCATCGCGTCCGACTCGAGACGGCCTCCGATTTCGACGAGCTCGCGCTGGCCTACGTGGCGTCGACGCTGAAGCTGGTCGCGCCGGACGGCGAGCCCTTGACGCTCCGGTGGATCGGAAAGGAGGCGTCGGTGGACGTCGTGTGGCTCTATGTCGAGGCGCCGCTTGCCGGTCGGCTCGACGGCGGCCGACTCGAGACTTCGCTGTTCTTCGATCTCTTCGACGACCAGGTGAACACGGTAAACCT
>CAZQBW010000296.1:0-6203 GCA_964591515.1 uncultured Clostridia bacterium | reverse complement strand
CCGACGCGGACCGTCCGCTACAATGCGGCACTTGGCGAGGCCACGACGTCGTGGGAAACCCGGAGAAAGAAGGCTCACCATGTCGGATTCAACGCATGCAGCCGAGCGCGGAGCTCTCCTCTATCTCGAAGACCTCGAGGTCGGGCAGCGATTCACGACGGCCGAGCACGCGATCGACGAGGCCTCGATCAAGGCCTTTGCCCTCCAGTTCGATCCGCAGCCGTTCCATCTTGACAACGACGCCGCGGAGAAGTCCTTTTTCGGCGGGCTCGCCGCAAGCGGATGGCACACCGCGGCGATCACGATGAACCTCCTTGTCACCAGCGGTCCGCCGTTCGGGTGGGGCGTCCCCGGAGCAGGCGGCGAAATCACGTGGCCGCGACCCGTTCGTCCCGGCGACGTCCTGCACGTCCAGAGCGAGATCGTCGAGATCCGCCCGTCGCGCTCGCGCCCCGACCGCGGCATCGTCCTCCTCCGCAACGAGACACGAAACCAGAACGACGACATCGTGCAGCTCTTCACGGCGCGGGTGATCGTCCCGACGCGTCCGCCGGCGTAGCGGCCCTGGGCGGTTGGAATGGGGAATCGGGGCAGGTCGCGGGAACCAATCCGGGCAATCGCCGTCTGAGAGGACGACTCGGTTCACAACCGATGTCTGGAGGATCTCCCCGTGAAAGCACTACCTCTTCTTCTAATTCTCTTCGGCCTGGCCGGCTGCCTCGCCGGGGGCGCGCCGGAAGCCGCGCCGGAAGCTGCGCCGTCGGCATCCGCCCCCGGCATCGTCGTGAACGCCGCGAACGAACAATCGCGGTACGCCCGCCACGCCGTCATTCAGGGCTCGTGCGCGCCGTGGGACGGTGCTGCGATCGAGCTCCGACTCTCTCCCTCGCCCCCGAAAGCGAAGGAACCAGTTGCGCCGTGGATCGTCGTCTCGGTCTGGCAGTCGCGTGAGGAGGTTTCCGGCGGCACGTTCCGGTTTCCGGACGCGTCAGGCCACGTTGGCGCGGCAACGCACTGCAGAAGCGAGCAGGACTGCGAGCCCGTCGAATCCGGCACGGTGAGGTTCGATCGGTTCGTGACGGGGAAGCCCGCGACCGGCTCGTTTGACTTCGTGTTCAAGGGAGGCCGGCGAGAGCGAGGCTCGTTTTCGGCCGACTGGGGTGAATTGACGGTTCCTTGCGGTTGATCGATCAAGAAGACAGGAAGAGGCATCGCGGCGATGCCTCTTCTACTGCAGCCCGATTCCGATTGCGATCGCGACGGCAACGAACCCGAGCGCGAACAGGATTGCGAAGAGCGGCAGCGTGAACTTGATCCAGTGCTCGAAGCGCACTCCCGCCGCGGCCAGAATCGCCATCAGCGCGCCGTTCGTTGGCGTGATCAGCTCGGTCAGTCCCGCGCCGTACTGATACGCGAGCACCTTCGCCTGTCGCGGAATCGCCAGCAGGTCCCCGCGATCCAGACGGTCAGCGCAATGGCGAGGAACGACGCTGAAGCCGGCCGCCGATCCCTGCGGCAACTCGGCGACGTGCTGGGCGATGAGCACCTGGAACGGATTGACCGGACTGAACGACGATCCGACCGCGGCAGGTACGTGAGCGCGGCGGCGACGAGAATGCAACCGACGAGCAGGACGAGCGGGTGAGGGAAGCGCGGTGTGTTCACGCGGCCGAGCAAAGGACAGCGCCGCCAATGTCTGAACTCATTCGCTTCGCTCCCGTATCCTCAACGAATACTGAACTCAAGATCGGATCGACGGAGGACGAGGCATGTTCGAACGACGGCGAATGGCTGTGTGCATGGTGATGATCGCGTTGCTCGGTGCCGGGGCGGCTCGAGCGCAGTCGGCCGCAGGAGCCGCGCCGGCCGGGTCGATCCAGACCGACGTTCGCGAACGCGTCGACAAGGTCTTTGCCGAATTCGACAAGCCGGACTCGCCGGGCTGCTCACTGGCCATCGTGCGCGACGGCCAGATTATCTACGCGCGTGGCTACGGAATGGCGAGCCTCGAGCACGCGAATCCGATCACGCCGCAGACGGTCTTCGACATCGGCTCGACCTCGAAACAGTTCTCGGCAATGTGCGTCCACATGCTCGCGCGCGAAGGCAAGCTCTCGCTCGACGACGACATCCGGAAGTGGATGCCCGAGATGCGTGACTACGGCAAGCCGATCACCATCCGGCACCTGCTCCACCACACGAGCGGCATCCGCGACTACCTCGGGCTGATGCAGCTCGGCGGCCGCAACGTGATGAACGACTACAGCGACGCCGAGGTCATTGCGCTTATCGCCAGGCAACGCGAGCTCAATTTCGTTCCGGGCGACGAGCACCTTTACAGCAACTCCGGCTTCTTTCTGCTATCCGCGATCGTCCAGCGCGCCGCCGGCGTATCGATGCGCCAGTACGCCGCGAAGAACATCTTCGAGCCGCTCGGCATGAAGAGCACGCACTTCCACGATGATCCGCTCGAGGTGGTGAAGAACCGCGCGCTCGGCTACTCGCGCAACGAGTCCGGCGGCTACGCGATGGACATCTCGCTGTTCCACGTCGTCGGCGACGGCGGCGTCTACACGACGGTCGAGGATCTCGCGAAATGGGACCGCGTCTTCTACGACTCGCCGCTCGCGGGCGGAAAGGCACTCATCGACGGCATGCTCGTTCCGGGTAAGTTGAACAACGGAACGACGCTGGACTATGCCTCGGGACTGACCGTGCCGATGTACCGCGGCCTTCGAACGATCCGGCACGGAGGCGCGTGGGCCGGCTACCGGGCCGAGATGTTGCGTTTCCCGGACCAGCGCACATCGGTGATCGTCCTCGCGAATCTCGGTGACACGAATCCGAGCGCCCTTGCCAACGCTGTCGCCGATATCGTCCTCGAGAAGGACCTGAAGCCGCTGCCGGCCGCGGCCGCGTCGAACGAGGCAGCTGCCGGTGGATCCGACAAGCTGACCGAGTCGCAGGCGAAGCTGTTCGCGGGCCTGTACTGGGAGGCGAAGACCGATCGATTGCGCCGGATCGCCGTGACGGAAGGAAAGCCGAAGTACATCCGCGGAATCGTCGACAGCCCCGGCGCTTCCTCCCCGATGGTGGCAACCGGGGAGCGCTCCCTTCGACTCGCCGGCGTTCCCCAGGTCGTCGAGCTCGCGTTCGCGCCAGCCGAGAACGGGAAGCCGAAACGTTTCACGATAACGGTCGACGGCGGCGAGCCATCCGTCTTCGAGGCGCTCGACACAGAGCCGATGGGAAAGGACAAGCTCGCGGGATTGGCTGGAGAATACGACAGCGCCGAAGTCGATGTCCGCTTGCGGATCGCGGTCGAGGGCGACCGACTTACCATGTCACTGCCGCTGCAACCTGGGGCCGTGCCGCTCGTTCACGTGTCGGGCGACTGGTTCTCGGGACCGGTGTCGGTGCGCTTCGAACGCGCTCCGGACGGATCCGTGAAAGGCTTCCGCGCCGGGGCCGGACGCATGCGGAACATCGAGTTCACGAGAGTGGTCCATTGATGAAATCAGTCCACAGATAAACACGGATCAATACAGATCTGATCCGTGTTGATCTGTTTCATCTGTGTTCATCTGTGGTCGATTCGGGCCTGTATCTCCTTACGGTCATCGTCCGCGGTCGCGAACTTGAGCGCCTCGGTCCACGCGATACGGGCGCCCGCCGGGTCACCGGCCTCCGATCGTCCCTCGCCGAGCCAGTACCATGTGTCCATTTCCTTCGGGAAGAGTCTGGTCGCGAGCTCGAACATCACGACGGCCCGGGCCGCGTCCTTGCGCTTCATTCGCATGAAATTGCCGCAGACGAGCAGGTCGTAGGATCGCGGCGTCCGCTTTCCGAACTCGATTGCGAGTGCGGGGAGATCGGCGCGAAGCTCGTCGACCGTTCGCGCTGCGAAGCGGTCGGCGACCTCGGCGGGCTTCATTCCCTTCTCGAGCGTTTCGGCGAGCATCTCGCGTGAACAGACGTCTTCGAATCCCGAGCCCTTTGTCGAATTGGTCGGCACGAGCCATGCGACGTCGAGTTTCCGGTCCGCGAGAAACGCAGCGAGCGACGTCTTGCGCGTGTTGACGACCTCGAAATACGTGAGCGGCTTGTTGAAGAGGCAGCCGCTGACGAGCGCCTTCGGTCCGGGGAACTCGACGACGATGTACTCGTCGGTCGGGATCTCGTAGCGATCCTTCTTCAGCACGTGCGCCCGCAGCGTGTTCGTTCCGTCCGAGATCTCGAACGAGCCTCCGATCTCGAGCACGTTCGCGTCGGCCCCGGCTGGATTGCCGGCGAGACCTCGAATCTGGTCTAGGTTCCACGCCGTGGTGACGACCGTCACACCGGCGGCGGCCAGCGGATCGAGCGCGCCGATCGAGTGATCGTGGTGGTGGGTGTGAAACGCGAAGCGGACGGGTTTCGCGGGGAACTTCTCACGCAGGAACGCGAGAAGCGCGCGCACCGTCGCGTCGTCGTGAGGGACTTCGACGACCGCGAGAAACGTGTCGAATTCGGCGACGACGGACTTCAGGTTCAGATCGTCGTACCAGACGACGTGGACGCCCGGCCATCGTGTTTCCACGCGAGGCGGGGTTGCAGCGGATGCGGCCGGGCAGAGGAATGCCAGGATCAGGGCGAAGAGTGCGAGTCGTTGCATTGTGTCTCCTTGAGCGAGGTCGCAGGCTCAGTCGACGCCGGAGGGGCTCGCATATGACGACCGAAGAGGAAGAGCAACGCGGATCAGGCTGATCTTGCGGATTCAGCGGATCTGACTCTGAGCCGCTGTATCCGCTACATCCGCCTGATCCGCGTTGCTCTTCCTCTTCGAGTGAGTCGACACGCATCCTTGAGGCATCGCCCTGTGAGGCGTAGGCTCAGTCGCTCATGTCACGTGACTTCGAGCCGAAGCTGCTTCACGTCCTTCTTGCCGGGTACTCGCGTCGCCTTTTCGCGAAGGACGTCGTCGCCGGTGTCATCGTCGGACTCGTCTCGCTCCCCCTCGCCATCGCCTTCGCCGTAGCGTCGGGCGTGAAACCCGAGCAGGGTCTCTACACGGCGATCATCGCCGGATTCGTGATCGCCGCGCTCGGCGGCAGCCGAACCCAGGTGAGCGGACCGACGGGCGCGTTCATCGTCGTCGTCTTCGGCATCGTGCAGCAGTTCGGCTACGAAGGCCTCGCCACGGCGACGTTCATCGCCGGATTCTTGCTCATCCTGATGGGTTTTGCCCGAATGGGCGCGCTGCTCAGGTACGTCCCGTATCCGGTCGTTGTGGGCTTCACCGGCGGCATAGCGGTGATCATCTTCTTCGGTCAGCTGCGCGACCTGCTTGGCCTTTCGATCGAGAAGCTGCCGGCGCAGTTCGTAGAGCAGCTCGGTGCGTATGTCGGACACTTCGGAACGATCAGCCTCGCGGCGGCAGGCATCTCGGCGCTGTCGCTCGCGATCCTCATCCTATGGCCGCGGATTTCGACGACCATTCCGGGGCCGCTTGTCGCCATCGTCGTTGCAACCGTCGTCGTCGCGTGGTTCCAGCTGCCGGTCGAGACGATCGCGAGCCGGTTCGGCACCGTGCCGACGAGCTTCCCGGAGCCGCACCTTCCGACCCTCAGTCTCTCCCTCATCCGGCAGGTTTTCTCGCCGGCGATCACGATCGCGTTGCTCGCGGCGCTCGAGTCGCTGCTGTCGGCAGTGGTCGCCGACGGCATGATCGGAACTCGGCACCGGCCGAATCAGGAACTGATCGCACAGGGCATCGGGAACATGGTGTCGCCGCTCTTCGGAGGCATTCCGGCGACGGGGGCCATAGCCCGGACGGCCACGAACGTGAAGAGCGGCGGACGAACGCCCGTCGCGGCGATTGTGCACGCGCTGACGCTGCTCGTCATCGTGCTTTTTGCGGGCCAGTGGGCGTCGTTGATTCCAATGCCTGCGCTTGCGGCCATCCTCGTCGTCGTCGCGTACAACATGAGCGAGTGGCGGACGTTCGCTCGCCTGCTCAAGAGCCCGAAGAGCGACGTTGCGGTCATGCTGACTACGTTTCTGCTCACGGTGCTAATCGACCTGACCGTGGCGGTTCAGGTCGGCGTGGTGCTTGCGGCGTTCCTGTTCCTCCAGCGAATGGCCAGCGTGACCCACGTCGAGGTCTTCTCGTCCGAGATCGAGGGCGATCCCGAAGAGACCATCGACACGGGGCGGTCCGTCGA
>CAZQBW010000295.1:0-6216 GCA_964591515.1 uncultured Clostridia bacterium | reverse complement strand
CCTTCGATCGAAACTCGACCTTTTCGGCGGTAAGCTTCAGCGTGCCGTCACGGTCGCCGAGCATCCGACCGTGACGTACGGTGAACGTGAACTCCTGCCCGGCCGGACCGTCCGCTCTCACCGTCGTCGGCAACGACGCATACAGAAGCGCACACGTCGCGAGCACCAGGATGAACCTTGTCGTGATGATTTCGCGGAGCATCGTGCGCCTCCCGATCCGACTATTCCTTACTGCCCGGGTGTGGCTCCGCATCCATTCGCGACCAGATCGCGAGAACGGACGGGACGTACGCCCGCGTTTCGGCCGGCAGGAGCCGTCGCCGCGACATCTCGTCGAAGTCCCGGACCCCGGTCCGGCGAATGACGCTCCAGACCCTTCCCTCGCCTGCGTTGTAGGCCGCGAGCGCCAGCTTCCAGTCGCCGAACTGGCCGTGGAGGTCTCGCAGATACCGGGCTGCAGCACGCGTCGCGAGCGCGGTGTGGGTCCGGTGATCGACCGCACCGTCCACCGAGAGCCCGTATCGACGCGCCGTCGCCGGCATGAACTGCCACACACCGCGAGCGCCCTTCGGCGAGAGCGCCATCGGGTTCAACCCGCTTTCGACATACGCGACCGAGAGCAGGGCAAGCGGCACTCGCTCCTCGGCGAGGATCGGGCCGAGCGACACCCGCGCGGCGGCGAGTCGCGTGTGAAGCGCCCGGGGCAGTGGGCGGGCGTCCGGAAACACGAACCGCTTGGCAGCCGGCGTGGGCGACAGCGCCTCACGTTCGATGGCGATCGCTTTCGCAAGTTCCCCGGCGAGGCCGTCGTCGCGAGCAGGACCGAGCTCGGCGGCAATGTTCTCCGCAAATGCAATCGAAGCGCTGGCCGCGACCAGATCTCCGCGTTTTCGGGCCACAAAGCCCTCGGAGACATGGCGCGACGCTTCGATCACCCGCTCCGCGGTTCGAGCGCTTGTCTCGATCGAGCTCTCGATCAGCGACATGGCTCGCGATACCGGATCGGTGGCGGGCTCCGGGGACGGTGCCTGCCACGCGCCCGCCTCCGGGCCGAACGCGAACACGATGGCCACGAGTGCGAGGATTGTTCGGTCGATCTTCTGAGACATTCGGGAATCCTTCATCGGAGTGGCCTTCCGACGAGCGGCTCGAGCATGGCGATGGCCTTCTCGAGATTTGCCAGCTGTTCGTAGTAGCCGAGCTCGTATGTAAAGAGGGTCTTCAGATCATCGAGCAGCATCAGGAAGTCGATGCCACCGGTTTCGTACGCGGCAATCCCGGACTCGAGCGTGAGCGTCGCCTGCGGAATCGTGGCCGACGCGTAAAGATCCGCGAGCTTCTCGGACGTGAGCGCCATCAGATAGGCGTCCTTGATCTTGAAGAAGAGCAACGCCTGGGCGCTCTCGAGCCGCTTTCGCTCGGCTGCCATCGCCGACGAGGCCTCGGCGACTGCCGGGCGCTGCTTCTGCCAGAAGTAGAGAGGGAGCTTCACGCCGAACATCACGCCGTGCATTTCGGGCATGCCGGGCCGGTTGACGTAGGTGTAGGCGACGGACATGTCCGGGTAGAACTGCTTCTCGGCGAGCCGCAGGGCGTACTGTTCCTTGTCGATCCGGCTTCTCTGCTGCTTGAGGATCGGGCTCGCCTGAGCCATTTCGTTGAGCAGATCGAGCGTGAAGTCGATCGGCCGCCGGACGATGTCCGCCGGCGCACCGAGCGGCGAGTCCGGGTTGCGGTACATCAACACGTTGAGTCGGGCCGCGGCTGACGCCTGGCGCTGCTCGAGCATCGTGAGCATCTCAGTCATCCGCGTGACCTCGAGCTGCGCCTTGAGCAGGTCCTGCTGCACGCCCTTGCCGACGACATAGCGTGCCTCGGCGATTTTCGTCACTCGCTCCATCAACAACCGGTTCTTCGTGACGGTCTCGATGGCTTTCGCCAGGTAGGCGAGGTCGAAATAGACGGCCTTGACGTCGGCGACGACCATTCGGCGTGACTGCTCGAATGCCCACCACTCGGCCTCGGCCTCGGAGCCGGCCATCTTTCCCATCAGCGCGAGCTTGCCGGGCCACATGATCTCTTGCGTAACGGTCACGATGCGGCCGCTCGAAGGATCGCCGTTCTGGACGTCGAACGGGACGATGCTGCCCATCGACCCGACCTCGAGCATCGGCTCGGGCCAGGCCTTTGCCTGCGGGACGCGTGCCGTCATGACGTCGAAGTTGCGCGCCATCGCGGCGATGTCGGGGTTGTGCTCGAGTGCCTCGGCGATGACGTCATCAAGCTGAAGCGAAGGAGGACTGTACGGCGCCGAGCCGCGCGACGCCTCTGCGAGTGTCGGGGCCGGAGTTCCGGGCACCGGCTCCATGCCGCTTTGCGCGAAGACACTGCCGTGCGGGAGAACCACGGTCATCATGGCCACGACGGAGAGGAAACGGTCGAGTCGGTTCATTGGCCGATCTCCTTCGAGCGAGCCCGGTCGATAGCCCCGAGGTCGCCAGCGACATGCGTGCGACGCTCACTGGGCAATCGCCGTACCGCGAATTGGATTTGGCCTCTCGTTGGTGAAACGAGCAGGTCGCCGCGTCGGGCCTACCGACCGAACGCTGCTGCACACGAAGGCTGAAATGGCGTCAGGAGCTCGACACGTGCCACGCTCGATTCCGCCATACTAAGCGTCGGGCTGAAGGAATATCAGACGAACATAAAATCAGGATAAACTCGCAAATCTAAACGCAAGATAAACTTAGGAAATAGTCCGCGTCTGATTGAGTCATTCTCCCCACGGAACGGAACGCCCCGCGAGCGGACGTGCCGAGTCGCCTTTCCGTAGCGGAGTCAATCGGCGAAGTTCCGGCAATTGATCAAATCGGCAGTAGACTGATCCGCGACTCGAGGTTGAGTCGACCGCGGGGAGGATGGCACGGATGCGAGTTCTCGTTGTCGAAGACCAGAAGAACGTCGCTCGCTTTCTCGCAAAGGGTCTGCGCGAGCAGGCCTACGCTGTCGACGTCGCCAGGGACGGCGAAGAAGGGTTCGCCATGGCTGATGGCTCCCACTACGACCTCATCATCCTCGACCTCATGCTTCCGAAGATTGACGGCTTCGAAGTCTGCCGGCGCCTTCGCGCGCGTGGCTCGGAAACGCCGATCCTGATGCTCACGGCTCGAGACGACCTGAGCTCACGAATTGAGGGACTCGATACGGGAGCGGATGACTACCTCACGAAGCCATTCGATTTCGACGAGTTGCTTGCGCGATTGCGCGCCCTGCTGCGCCGAGGGTCTCGCGAGTACCGGCCGCCGATGGTCTCGGTCGCCGACCTCGATCTCGATACGACAACGCACGGAGTTCGGCGCGCGGGACGCGAGATTGCGCTTACCGCCAAGGAGTTTGCCCTGATCGAGTACTTCCTGCGTCATCCGGGGAGGCCGATAAGTCGCATCGAGATCGCCGAAAACGTGTGGGATGAGTCATTCGATCCGTTCTCCAACACGATCGAAGTCTACATTGCGCGGCTTCGAAAGAAGATCGACGGAGAGTCCGTCGTGAAACTCATCCACACCCGACGCGGAGTTGGCTACGTGCTCGAGCCACGCGGCGAGGCGGAAGAGGCGTGACGTCGCGTCGCGCCGGTCTCTTCGGCACCATTCGAGGGCGCCTCGTCGCGCTCAGCGTCAGCGTGCTCGCCGTATCTCTCGCACTCTTCGGCTCCTTCTCGTACGCCGTGTTCTCGTATTCGCTCTGGCAACGTCACGACGCGGGACTCGAGGCGACGGTCGACACGGTCGCGACCGCGTTCGAAACCGGCATCAGGGTCGAGAAAGGCGACGAGCTCGAAGCGGCGCACCACATGCTCAACGAGCTCAGATTTCCGAGCCGCAAGATTGGCGTGTACACGCTCGACGGCAAGCCCTTCCCGCGCGAGCGCACGAAACCCGACGACCCGCACCATGCACACGGGCCCGAAGTCGATCTTTCAGAGTCCGAGATCGTTGAGCTCGTCCGCGAGCAGGGTCTCAAAGAAAGCACGGGCAGGGCCGTCTTCCTCACGCGCGAAACGGAACACGGCGCGGTGCGGATCTGTCTTGAGGGATTCGGTTCGACGTCCGGCAGCAGGTACGTGATTGTGGCGGAAGAGTCGAATGCGGACGTCGGGGCGACGATCGCGCTGCTCCGGAATGCGCTCGCCGTCGCCGTCCCGTTTTTCCTCATCGTTGCGTTCGTGGCCGGCTGGTTTCTCGCCGAGCGCAGCCTCGCACCGATCGCCGCGATGTCGGAACGCGCCCGGACGATCGGCGAGACGAATCTCGATGCGAGGCTGCCCGTCGCGGACGAACGAGACGAGCTCGGCGAGCTCGCTCTCGTCTTCAACGAGCTGCTCGACCGGCTCGAGCGCGCGTTCGGCCAGCTCGAAAAGGCCTACAGCCAGATGCGACAGTTCATCGCAGACGCCTCGCACGAGCTCAGGTCACCGCTGGCGGCCGTTCGCGGCGAGGTACAGGTTGCGCTCAAGCGTCCCCGCGACGAGGCCGAATACCGCGAATCACTTGACATCATCCACGACGAAGCCAGGCACATGTCCCGGATCGTGGAAGATCTCTTTATGCTCGCTCGCGCGGACGCCGGCGAGCGAATGGTAGACCACGCACCCGTTTATCTCGACGAGCTCGTCGTCGAGTGTTGTCGCATCGTCCGACCTTTGGCTGAAGCGCGTGGCGTTGCCCTCACGGTTGTGCCGGTCGATGGCGAGATCGAGGTCGTTGGCGACGAGGTGCTCCTTCGCCGGGCGGTATTGAATCTGCTCGACAACGCCGTGAAATACACGGACTCAGACGGGAGTGTCCGCGTCGGCGTGATTCGCGATGGCGACGGCATTAGGGTAGACGTCACGGACACAGGCGTCGGAGTCCTTCCCGAGGATGCCGAACGCATATTCGAGCGCTTCTATCGCGTCGACAAGGCGCGCTCACGGTCGGACGGCAGTGCGGGCCTCGGTCTCTCGATTGTCCGCTGGGCCGTCGAGGCCCACGGCGGCTCCGTGTCGCTTCGAAGTGAGCACGGGCGTGGCAGCACGTTCACGATTCGGTTTCCTTCAAACTCACCCTCGCCGTATCCGGCCCGCGAGAGGGGAGGAGACGTCAGCGAACGCAAAAATATTGAGTGACCGGATAGCACGTGGAATCCCGTTACCCTCGATCTGGGCGCGGCTCCGTTGGCCTCCCTTGCAACTCACTTTCGACGCGCGCGCTTCATTTCACCCGTCCGCGACATGGCTGATGGCGGAAGCCTACCGCGACGAACCGCCGCAGACGGTTCATGGCCTTGGCCTTTGCCGGGCAGCGCGTCCACCGGGCGTCATCGATCACATGCACAGTCAATCGCCAGCGCGATCTCGCTTCCGTCGGTATCATCTAGAACCAGACGACATTGACTCGCAGGTCTGCCGATCGGCTTGTTGAAAATCTCGGCCCAGACTTGGCCGACAGTCTTGAAGCCCATTCTCATTCAATCCTGCCGTCAGTTTGGGGTAGACCCCATCCTGATGTCCGGTCCGGACGCCAGTCCCGTCAGAATAGGCTGACATTTCGTCTTTCTTGACACCGCGGGCCGCGGCTCATAGATTCCAGCCTGACACTCTCCCCCAAGCGAGGGCTCGTGAACGGACAACGGGTTGGCTACGTCCGCGTAAGCAGCTTCGACCAGAACCCCGAGCGACAGCTCGACGGGGTCGATGTCGACAAGGTTTTCACCGACAAGGCCTCTGGCAAGGACATCCTCCGTCCTGAGCTCGAGCAGTTGCTCGAATTCGTCCGCGATGGCGACACGGTCGTGGTCCACAGTATGGATCGGCTGGCCCGCAATCTCGACGACCTTCGTCGACTTGTGAAGACTCTGACTGGTCGTGGTGTGCGGGTTGAGTTCGTGAAGGAGCACCTCACGTTCTCTGGCGAGGACGCTCCGATGTCGATCCTTCTCCTCTCGGTGATGGGGGCTTTTGCTGAATTCGAAAGGTCCCTCATCCGTGAACGTCAGAGGGAGGGCATCGCGCTCGCAAAGCAGCGCGGCGCATACCGGGGCCGAAAGAAGGCCCTGTCTGTCGAGCAGGTGACCGATCTGCAGCTGCGTGCCGGAGCCGGCGAGCCCAAGGCCGCTATCGCCCGTGATCTGGGTATCAGTCGGGAGACTCTGTACCAGTACCTCAGGAAGGGTTGA
>CAZQBW010000294.1:0-6262 GCA_964591515.1 uncultured Clostridia bacterium | reverse complement strand
ACCCGCGGTACCGCCGCCCACCTAGGTCCGACCGCGGAGCGGTCGCATCGTCAGTTCCATAGATAACGTGCGTCGTGGGCGATGTCGTGCCCGTCGTCGTGTTGCTTACCATTCTGGAGACAATGCGACCGCTCCGCGGTCGGCGCGCTCTGGGTGGAGGTACCGCGGGTCGCGCGAAGGCTCGCTGCGCTCGCCCGCGCGCGACCCACGGCTATTCCCTTCGACCGCTCCGCGGTCTGCCGTTTTTCACGCGCCCTCCGGCACGGCTACACCGGCGGCTCTCAGTATCGCCACAGCTTCAGCGTCCGTTGCGACGACGAGGTCCGGATCCTTGTGGGAGGACACGAGGATTGAACGCAGCAACTCGCGCATAGGGAGGTTGTCGCCAACCACCCAGGAGGCGCCAAGCAGTCGTCCGTCGGCATAGCTCTTGTCGATGACGGCCTTGAGGACGGGGATAGCCCCGTCGGCGAAGCTCTCGACACCGCTGTAGTCGCTGATGACCGCGAACGGGAGGTCCGTCTCGTACATCGCGAAGAACCGCCATACGGCGATCGAGAGACGCTCTTCCGTCACGACGGGCGGCGTCACGGTCCGAATCAGCCGGAAGTCGGCAAAATCCGTATACGAGAATCCGTAGCCGAGCTCGGGCATGCCGTGAGTGTACGTCCGCTGAAGGCCGGGGCTCCACAGTGATCGCGAAGTCGAACCGCCGGTCGAAGTCGACCGACTCACTTCAGCCACCTTGCGAATACCCGGCCGCGGCCCCAAGTCGATAGTTCCGCCTTCCTGTTTCGACGACCGTATTCGAATATCCGTTGATCTTTGCTATAGTTGCGGACGCCTCCGCATCCCGGTTGGGTCTTGCAGACCCGGATTTCGACACTTCACGAATGGCCGACCGCACGACGACAAGAATGCCGGTGCAGGCGGGCTTCTCGCTGCCGGAGCTCATGTTCGCGATGCTTGTCACGCTCGCGTTGATGGTGATCGTCTTCACGATGATGCGGCAGAATCAGTCGATCTTCACGACCGAGACCGGCGTCACGTCGATGAACGAGAACGTACGGGCCGCTGTCGACCTCCTGACGCGTGAGGTCCAGGCCGCCGGGACAGGGCTGCGGGGAATGACGGCACCCATTCTCGGCGTCGACGGCGAGGGTGATGTTGGCGACCGGCTCGTCCTTTTGATTGGCGACCCCAATGCGCCGATCGCGGAAGTCCGCTCCAACTCGCCATATCCGTCCGGTGACACGCAGGTTGCTCTCATCCCGCCGGCAGGAACGACCGGACCGGCAAACGCGCCCCAGTACCTCGACGACCGGAAGAAGGTCCGCTCGCTGTACCAGCCCGGCGACAGATACGTTCTCTACAACGGCGCCCGCTTCGTCGTGGTGCGTGTCTCGTCGGCATCGGTCACGACGGGGGGCGACATCCTCGTGAGCTTTACGGTCGACAAGTCGAATCCGCGTCCGAAGTTCGGTGACTACCGGTTCCGCACATCGGCCGACAGCAACGGTGCTCTGTTCGCAAAGCTCGACGGCATCGTGACCTATCGGTACAACAAGGAGACCGAGACGCTCGAGCGGAAGGAGACAGAGGACGGATTCGTCGCGGTGGCGCACGGCATCATCGGATTTCAGACGCGGTATCGCGTTCTCAAGGCCGATCAGACGCTCGGCGAGCCGCTCGACGACCCTCCGACCGAGCGCGATACGGTCCGGTCGCTCGTCGTCACGCTCAGGGCCCGAACCATCGACTCGGAGCCCGATTCGGACAATTACCGCGAGACCTCAGAACGCATCGAGATCACCCCCCGCAACGTTCGCTTGCGGCGTCCTGCCGGAGAGGATGCCGGGCCGTCCTAGTCGGCCCCAGCAGTAAACCCGAGCCATTTAATGATCACGTTCTACCGACTGAGACCAAGCTCCCGCCGCAAACCGCTGCAGCGTCGCAGGCAGCGCGGAGCGGCGCTCATCACGGCGCTCCTCTGCATGACGCTGCTGTACGCCCTGGCGCTGGCGTTGCTGCTGTCGACTACGACCGACACGCTCATTACCGCTAGCTACCGCGCCTCGGAGGAAGCCTTCTTCGCTGCCGACGCCGGCATCTCGATGGGTCGGCGGGCCGTGGCCAAAGCCGTAGCAGAGCAGATTACGCTCATTGCCCAGAACAAGGCCCCGGCGTTCCGGCCCGAATCGCAGATCCTCCCGGACTCGGCTTCGGCTCCGGAGTCGCCTTTCTTCGCGGCGATCCGTTCACGCGCGGCCGAGTTTGCGAACAGCGAGGCCAGGAGCAGCTTCACGAACGACGCCCAGTATCAGATCGAGATTCTCTCGATCGAGGGAGGCCCATCCACGACGCCGATCCGCAACGAGGCAAACGGTCTCGAGAACTACATCTACCGCTACGAGATCCGGTCGACCGGACGCAGTTCGTATGGCGCTCGCGCCGAAGTCGTCGAGCGCGGCGAATTGCAGACACACCTGTCGGCATCGATCAGCGTGTCGCGACGTCCTTTCACGGCGTACGGCACGTTCTTCGACAAGGGTGACCCCGAGGGCGGTCTCGTGCTCGTCAGTGGCGAGTTCACGGGTCCGGTGCATACGAACTCGCACTTCAACTTCTCGTCGCGCAACACGGTCGTGTTTCGCGGGACCGTGTCTCAGGCGGACGACTACGTCATCTATGACGGCAAGTCAGAGCCAGTGCCTGTGGACGGCAAGCAAGGAGTGGTCGTCAGTGCCGGGACGTACGCGCGGAAGGACAAGGTCGCGCCGCCGCAGAACAACTTCGTGCAGGAGTTGGCCGTCATCAACGGAAATGGCTACAACGGCTCGACCGAGCAGGGCACGGTTGACGGACAGGGACGCGTGACTCCGGCGACGCTTGCCTCGGGCCTTTCGGACGCGCGCGGCAGCCTTCCACAGGTAAGCGGCGGTGACATTCCGAACGGCGTGTATGTCTCTTCGAATGATGGATCTTCGATTACCGGCGGCGGCATCTACGTCAACGGCGACGCTCGCGTCGAGTTGACGACGAACGGCACGTCCCAGACGGTGCAGGTTACGCAGGGCTCGACGGTCTCAACCGTGACGATCGACTTCGGATCGAATACCACGACGTTCAGTTCCGGTGGGACGTCCCGCGTGTTCACGGGAGTGCCGATGGACTCGTCGCTTGGCGAGTCGAATGCATCGCCGGGCATCTCGCTCTTCGTGGACGGCTCGATAACGTCCTTGTCGGGTCCGAGGGCGCAGGAAGGCCAGACCGGACCGGCGATTGCGCCGCAGACGGCGATGACCATTACCGCGCAGCGGAACATCACGGTGACGGGAGACATCAAGTACTCGGAACCCATCGTAGGATCCGACGGCAATGCATTGCCGCGCGCCAATCAGGTCAAGTCGGTCCTGGGAATCTTCACGAACGACGGAAACGTCGTGCTCCAGCCGGACGGAACTCGGACGGACGGCGAGGGCACGAGCATGGAGATCGACGCGTCGATCGCGGCGTTCAACTCAAACAAGTCGAACGACGGCGGGAAGCTCGAGGGGGCGATCGTATACGGCGAAGGATCGCCGGGTTCGGGCTCGCGGCTGAAGATCATTGGCGCACGGATTCAGTCGAACATCGCCAACATCAAGTACAGGAACCGGCAGATCTACTACGATCCGCGGCTCGAGGGCGGGAACTTCGCGCCGCCGTTCTTCCCGGGAACCGAGATCAGGAAGAACTCGAGCAACTTGAAGATTGTGTTTCCGGGAGAGCAGGCCGTCGTGATCCTCGCCAAAGCGTGGCAGCGCGACGAGCGCCGGCACAAGGCCGGCGAGTAGCGGATCGAAAGGTCCGCCAACCTTTGCGTCTTTGCGAGACCTTGGCGTCTTTGCGAGAAACTTCCACTGACGGGAGCGTTTCTCGTAAAGACGCCAAGGTCTCGCAAAGACGCAAAGTCACTCCATCGCTACTGCGCCGCGTACCCCTTCCGCGTCCGAACAGTCATCCCCGGTCGCGTCGGAAAGATCTCAATGGCCCGCCACCGCCCGTCCCGCACCTCGTTCGCCGACACATAGGTCAGTACATACTGCTGCTTCAGTTCGAGCGCGACGTCCTCGTACGCGCGGTCCAGTTCCATGTCCGTCACAGGAGCGTAAAGCCGCCCGCCATACCGGTCCGCCAGCCTCTTCATTCTCTCTTCTGCTGCGATGAGCTCGCCGATGGCCGCGCGCGCCAGTTTGGCCGATCCGGCAATCACTCCAGCTTTTCCAGCTTGGGGCTTGATTCGCTCGATGAGCGCCTGCGCCTTGCTGACTACGTAAACCGACGCGCCGCATCGGTCGAGCGCCGCTCGCACGTAGTCCTCAGAGATCTTGCTCGACGTGTCGACGCCGTCCGACAGGAGGATGATCGCGCGGCGGCCCTCGACCTTCGAGAGTTGATCCTCGGCTGCAAGATAGAGTCCGTCCCAGAACGCGGTCGCCTCACCACCGCGGTATCGCCAGTCGAGCGCGTGCTGGATGGCCTCACGATCGGTCGTCCAGTCCTGCAGCAACTCGACCTTGTCGGCGAACTGGATGACCGACACGCGGTCCTCGGGGCCGAGCTTGCTCGCGAAGGCGCCGGCTGCCCTGCGAATCGACACGCGCTCCGAGAACACGCTGCCGCTGGCATCGAGGACCAGCACGACGTTCACCGGGAGCATTGCCTCGCGACATGAGGCCAACTCCTGCTTCACGCGGTCCTCCGCAACGATGAAGTCCTCCCCGGTCAGGCCCTTTACCGGCCGGCCGTTCGCGTCACGAACCGTGACGTTCAGAAGTACCTCCTGCGTACCGAGACGAACGTCGGCGTCCGGATCCTGTCCGGGCGGCACCGGCGCAGCCTTGGGGATTGGCCTTCGACCGCTCTGGGCGTTTGCCGGGGCGGATCCGGGCGCCACCATCAGTGCCAGCAGAAGAGCGACGATTGCCGCTACCCGACGCGTGCGCGAATCGAGAGGATTCATGTCTGGCATTGTACAGGTGACCGGAACGCCTGCGATGCGCTCCGGCGCGAGATGGTTCGCCGGTGAACCGATTTCAAGTGAATTCGAAGTTGACACACTGTGACCCGGTCGGTACACTCGGGCGTCTCCAAAACAACAAGCTGATTTTGAAATTCGTAGAGAGGGCAGGTGGCCCTCTGCCTCAGACGCCAGTCCCTGTGTCATCAATCATCACCAAGTCCCATAGTTTTGCGGGTTTTGTATGTCGGTTGCGCTCCTGCAGCGCTCGGTTCATACGCGAAATCACCATCTCGGAGGTTGCATGCGATTGAACGCACGCATTTCGGTCTCGGTTTCCGCACTTCTCGTCCTTGGCGCCTCTGGCGCAACAGCTGTTTCGGCCCAGGTTTCCAGCAAGCCTTCCGCTGACGTTCCCTCCCTTTCCAGGGAAGTTCCCCAATCGCAGGACAGCCCGAACGTCTCGCCTGTCGTTGAAGGCGAAGGAACGCATATTGCGATTCCGACGATCGCGCTCGTCGTGCCGCCGTCGCCCCGCATCGTGACCGGTGGTCCCGGATCGATCTCGATCCGCGGCGGGAGCGTGACGAGCACATCGCCATATGCGATGAAGCCCGCCGCCGCGACGAGCCTGCGCATCAACAGCAACTTCGGCTGGCGCGGTGGCCGCCGCCACACGGGCGTCGACTTTCAGGCCTCGTATGGCGACAGCGTCGGAGCCTCGATGTCCGGCGTGGTTGCCTTCGCGGGCGTCAAGCGCGGTTACGGCAACGTGATCGTTCTCGACCACGGAAACGGGGTCTCGACCTACTACGCGCACCTTTCGGCGATGTGGGTTTCGGTCGGCCAGGCAATCACGCCAGGTCAGGTCATTGGCGCCATCGGCGTCACGGGCCGGTCTTCCGGGCCGCACCTTCATTACGAGGTGCGCATCAACGGCGAGCCCGTCAATCCTGCTTCGCTGATCTCCTTCACCGACGGTCAGGTGTACGTGAACGGCAACCCGTTCACGAAGGATGAGGACGACGAGCCGGTCCCTGGTGGAACCGTCAAGCCGATCTCCGACGCCAAGTCGACAGCGGCCGAGGGTACACGCCCGCGCCGTGTCAGCGCCGACGCGTCGAAGAGCACCATCGTCATCGCGTCGAACGACTCCATGACCGCATACTAGGCTCGAGCTTCCGAAGCTCGCCAAAGACACTCCAGCAACGGGCCGCGGCAATCGCCGCGGCCCGTCTGCGTTGCGGCGACTGGGCAACC
>CAZQBW010000293.1:0-6282 GCA_964591515.1 uncultured Clostridia bacterium | reverse complement strand
TGCAGATGGAGGTGGACTCGGCGCCGGCGTCACGGAAGGCGCCGCGGGACGCGCCGCGACAGGGGCGTCGATCACCGGCGGCGAGACGACGCGCACAGCCGGCGCCGCCTCGGCGCCCACGGACGGCTGCACGGCTACCAGGACGAACACGTTACCGTCGGGATCCTGGCAACTCAACGTCGCCAGGTTGTCGCGCTTCGACTCGCTGAGCATGACCGCGCCGTCGGCAATTGCCGAGGCCCGGAGCGAGGACGGATCGGAACCGTCCGGAACACGGAATCCGAAGACGACTCCGCCTTCCTCGGGCGCTTCGCCAAGGCTCGGCTTGATCGCGAGCGTGAGCCGCGGACTGGAGAGCACGACGCCGGCTCCGGTCTCGCGCTCGAGACCGAAAAGCCGCTCGTAGAAGGCCGCGAGTCGCTCGGGCTCGTCGCTTCGCAGCTCGATGTAGACGCCTTCGGTCGGGATCATGGCCGATCTCCTTTCTCTGGACGAGGCTAGCGGCTTTTCACCATCCGGACAAGCTGCCGATCCTTGCCGCGCTCGAATTGCCGGTGCTATAGATGTCGTTCACTTTTCGGCGCAAGGAGCGATATGTCAGACCTGATCGGCAGGATCATGAATGACGTGAAAGTCGAGCGCGACGCCGCGGAACAGGGCGCGGGTGCGATCTTCAGTGTCATCAAGGAGCGCGTCGGACTGCGCACTTTCCAGATGCTCAGGGTGCCGTTTCCGGACGCCGAGGACTGGATAGACAGGCACAGCGGCATCGAGGGTTACGGTGCGGGAGACTATTACCTGAAGGACCTCGGGCTTTCGGGACCTGCGGTCGATATGATCGAGCGCGCCACGTCGTCGGGAGTGCCGCTCGACGCTGCACAGCGGATGTTCACGATCATCTACGACGCCATACAGAAGGAAGCGATCGAGCCCGTCGCCGCGAAAGTCGCCGAGCGTGTGCCGAATCCGGAAGCGCTTCGCACGCCGGTGAAGAAGAAACTCGGGCCGTTCTGGCAGAAATAGTCCAGTGGGAGGTCACACGTGACGCAGGGGAACAACAAGCACCGCAGCGGTCCGCCGATCTTCGCAGCTGGTGACGACATCGCATACGCGATGGGCAAGGGCATGCGTTACGGCAGCGTCGTCCGGGTGATAGGCGCCGGGGACCAGGCCGCCGTCGAGATCCAGTTCGAGGATGGCGGCAAGGAGATTCATCGAGTGAAGGACCGCGCGCTCAGCCTGCTCAGGCGCGCCACGGGCCTGAGCGAGCGCGACGAGGAACTCGCCGATCGTCAGAAGGCGAAGGACTTCGGGATAAAGGAAGTCATGAAGAGCGACATCCGGCGGGGCAGTCACCGGTAGAGAGCGCTTCCGTTGAGAGTGGGCTTCGCATACAGAGAACACAAAGCCACAGAGATCTCAGACCTTCGGATGCTCCGTGCCCTCTGAGTCTCTGTGCTCTCTGTACGCCAACGGCAAGTCCTGACGCCATCAGAGCAGCAGCTTCACCGCTTCCTCGAAAGTCTCCTCCGGCATGTACCCCGTGTGCTTGTCCCGGATGACGCCGTTCCTGTCGATCACGAACGTCGTCGGAATCCCCGTGAATCCGCCGTACATCTCGGTCAGCTTCTGATCGCCGAGAACGATCGTGTAGGTGATGCGGTACTCCTGCATGAACGTCTTGACCGGTGACCAGCTGGTGTCGAGTGAGACGCCGATGACCTCCACGCCGCGCTCCTTGTAGTTGTTGTGGAGCGAGACGAAGCCCGGGATCTCTTTCCGGCACGGCGGACACCACGTCGCCCAGAAGTCGAGCACGACGATCTTGCCCTTGAAATCCGAGAGTCGGACGGTCTTCCCGGTCGAGTCCTTGAGCTCGAAGTCGAACGCGGGCTCACCGAGGGAGCCGGCGACTGGCGCCGCGGCCGTCTTGGCGGGCTTCGCGGGCTTCGGAGCCGATGCTCCGGGCGCGACCGAGCTGTCGGCGACGGTCTGTGCGGTCTGGCAGCCTGCGGAGGCGACCGCGAGCAGAAGCGCGGCCGACGTGAGAAGGCGCGTGGCGCCAGACATGGACTCGATCATCGATTAACCTCCAGAGTTCGACATGCCTATCGGCACGACGAGTCCGAAACCGTAGCCTCGACGCGAAGAAATCGTCAAGAGAGGGGTGAGTGGACAACAGGACGGAAGACAGACTCCTGTCAATCCTCTCTTCTGATCCTGTTCATCCTGTCCACTCGCCGAGCCGCTACGACACCTGCTTCGTCTTGACGAGGCGGTCGAGGACAGCGAGAACGACGGCCGAGCAGTACGGCGACTCGGACAGCAGCAATCCGAGCGGCAACCCGCGATGCAGCAACGACCAGATGTTGAAGGCCGCGACGAGCGAGTCGTCGTCCTCCCACTCGAGGTCCCCCGGCGCCGGCGTGAACACCCTGCCCTCGTCGGTAAACCGATCGCGCACGTTCGTCCACTCGTCCTGCAGCCGCATTGCCTCCATCAGCACGCTCATCACGTTCGCATTCACCCGGGGGCCTGCGTCCGAATCGAGGTGCAGTCCGCCCTGGAAAAGGAACGTCCCCTCCGGAGGCGGCTGGAAGAGCTGGTAACACGCCTGCTCCGCCGTCAGATGCCCGAGGCGTGCCTGGACGAGCTTGCCGTCCACAAAGTCCAGCTCGGCGTGCACGCGTCCCAGGTCGGTACGGACTACGAGCGTTCCCGACGATTGCGAATCGCCGAGCGTCTGCATGACCGTCGCGAGATCGAAGAACCGCAGGTTCCCGGCGAGCTGGCGCTGCGTGTCTTGCCGTCGTCCCTTCTTGACCCATGACTCGAGCCGGCTTGCAAAGACTCGGGCAAAATAGAGCGCGAGATCCGGCTCCTGCCGGCAGAGCTCGATGACACCGGCGCGCGTGATTACGAAGACTTCGGCTTCCTCGGGAACCCTCGCCATCGAACTGCGAGGCGAGCCCGTGAAGAGCACCATCTCTCCGATCGCATCGCCCTCGCCGATGTAGGCGACCACCTTGTCGCCACCGGTATCCGGGTCGACACGACAGATCTCGATCACGCCCGTCTTGACGACGTACATCTCCTCTGTGAGGTCACCCTTCCGGAAGACGACGTCGCCGTTGGCGTAGCGCCGCAGCTCGCCGGACGCGAAGATCTTCTCGAGCACCGGAACCGGCAGCGGAGAGAAAAGGGTCGCCGCGGAGAGGAACGAAGCGTCGGTCGTGGCGGGATGCGAATCCATGTGCGTCTGGCCGCGAACGCCCCCGAACCGCATCCGTTCTGTCTTCAGCGGTTTGGACGTGATCGCCCGGGCATCATACCCAACCGGAACCCTCGCGCCAATGCCCGTTTCGGGTGAACGCCGCGATGCGAAGACATCCTATTGCCCGCGCTTCCGACCTATGTTTATGATGCCCAACTCCAAACAGACACGCGCCCTCCAGATCCTAAGCTCAGGCGCCTGCGTCTTCGGTTGTTTGGAGAGCCCAGTGGGTGGGTGAGACTCTTGCGATTCCGGAAAAGGAGATCCTGATGACGTACGTTGTTGCCGAGCCGTGCAAGGGGTGTAAGTTCACGGACTGCGTTGAAGTGTGCCCGGTCGAGTGTTTCTACGAAGGGGAGGACATCCTCTACATTCACGCTGACGAGTGCATCGACTGCGGAGCCTGCGTTCCCGAGTGCCCCGTTGAAGCGATCTTCGCCGCCGAGGACGTGCCCGACGAGTGGGCGAGCTACACGAAGCTCAATGAGGAAATGGCGCCCAAGTCTCCGCACATCGATGCGAAGAAGGATCCGATGCCGGGCTGTCCGTCGCTCTGAAATCCCGGCGATGGCCGCGGACGCTGACGGGGATGCGTCCGCGGCTACCGCTTCGGAAGTCGCACGCCGCGCATGTACCGCGCGATGATGCGCTGGCGGCGCGCGACGTTTCGCGGGTTCTTCGTCGGGTTGTAGACCGTTCGCGGATTCGGGATCATCGCCGAAAGATACGCGGCCTGCGATGCGCTCAGCCTGGCCGCCGACGTACCGAAGTAGGTCTGTGCCGCGGCCTCGGCACCGTAGATGCCGTCGCCCCATTCGATCACGTTCAGGTAGATCTCGAGAATCCGCCACTTCGTCAGGTTCGATTCGAGAGATCTCGTAATCATGGCCTCGCGGATCTTGCGGAAGGGGTCACGCGACTCGGATAGATAGAGGTTCTTTGCGAGCTGCTGAGTGATCGTGCTCGCGCCTCGAACGATCTTCTTCTGCTCCCAGTTTTCCTCGGCGGCATCGCGAATCGCCTCGTAGTCGAAGCCGTCGTGCTCGAAGAAACGCGTGTCCTCTCCGGCGAGCACGGCGCGGATGAGATTCGGCGAGATGCGGTCGATTGAGACCCACGTCTGGACGCGCTTCGGCTGGCGTCCTTCGCTCAAGGCCTCGGCGGCGCGGTTGTCGATCATCGCGGTCGACTCCGGATTCTGGTCGCGGAGCTTCGCGACGTTCGGGTAGGTAGCCCAGAAGTACAGCAGGAAGGCCGCGACGCAGCCGATTATGATCAGGGTGACGCGCTTGAGCATTCGGAGGGCGAAGAATAACCGGCGAGGCCGGGGACTGTCACTGACTCCCTCGTTGCCGGTGCCGAGTCGCTGTGGTAGAAACGTCCGTCTTCATGATCGCCGATCTGCCCGGAGGCCATTGCAATGCGTTTCGCTGTCCTGCTCGCTGCCGTCGTTCTCATCTCCGCGTGCTCGAACGCCGGAGGCCCGAAGCCGATCGAGCCTGCCTCGGGTCCGGGCTCAACCGCACAGAAGGGACCGTCACCGGAAAAGCCGGGAGGCTCGATGCCGGGAGGGGGCGCGATGAAACCCGACGCGCCTGACCAGCCGATGGACGACAAGGTTGCCGAAGCGCGAGCCGCCTACGACAAGAACCCTAGCGACGCGGCCGCGAAGAAGGCCCTCGTCGAGGTGACGCTGCAGAACGCGCAGTTCTACATGTACAAGTCGCCGCTCCCGCCGAACCAGAAGTACCCGAAGGCTCTCAAGGGCTATCGCGAGGTCCTCGCGCTCGATCCGTCGAACGCCCAGGCTTCGGACTCGATCGCCATGATCGAGAGCATCTACAAGAGCCTCGGCAAACCGGTTCCCGAAGCCTAGGGCGGGCCCGTCGTGACCTCACCGATCGCCGGACACGCGACCGCGGACGGCACTCGCCGCTTCGCGGACCGGCAGGTGGCCGACGCCGGACGCAGTGAAGCCTCGTTCCGATCGCTCGATGGCCTGACGGTCTCGACGATCGGCGTGGGGACGTACCTCGGCGACCCCGATGACGTGACCGACGTCCTCTACACGGAGGCAATCGTCGAGGCCATCGGACTCGGCATCAACCACATCGACTCGGCCATCAACTACCGATTCCAGCGCAGCGAGCGCGCGATCGGTGAATCGCTTCGCAGGGTCTTCGCCGCCGGTGTCGTCGACCGCTCCGAGATCGTCATCGCAACGAAAGGCGGCTACGTGCCTTACGACGGCGAGGCGCCATCCGGACCGGGCGCCGCGCGCGAATACGTGAGCCGCGAGTTCCTGTCGCCCGGCGTCTGCAAGGCGGCGGACTTCGCCAACCAGTACCGGCACTGCATGGCACCCGGTTACCTGTCGCACCAGATCGACCGGAGCCGCGAAAACCTGGGAGTCGAGACTCTCGACGTCTACTACCTGCACAACGTCGAAGGCCAGATCGCCGAGGTTGGCCGCGAGACCTTCGAACATCGGCTCCACGACGCGTTCGCGTTGCTCGAGTCGAAGGTGGATGAAGGAAAGATCGGACGGTACGGCCTGGCGACGTGGAACGGCTTCCGTTCCGAGCCCGGCTCGAAGGACTTTCTGCCCCTCGAGCGGATCCTCCGGATCGCCCGGGACGCAGGCGGCGACGGCCACCATTTCAAGGTGATCCAGTTGCCGTACAACCTGGCAATGACCGAGGCCTTCGGGTTCTTCAATCAGCCAGTTGGCGAGAAGGTTTCGACGGCGCTCGAGGCGGCTGCCCGGCTCGGTATCTCGGTCGTGGCGAGCGCTTCGCTGTTGCAGTCACGGCTCGCACAGGATCTTCCGCCCGAGGTCACGGCGGCTTTCGCAGTCGGGACGGATGCGCAGCGAGCGCTACAGTTCGTGCGCTCGACCCCGGGCGTCGCGACGGCGCTCGTCGGCATGAGCCACACCCGGCATGTCCGCGAGAACGCCGCCCTCCTCGCCGAGCCGCTCGCACCCGAATCCGCCGTCTTCAGCCTGT
>CAZQBW010000292.1:0-6286 GCA_964591515.1 uncultured Clostridia bacterium | reverse complement strand
GCGGTATGCGTCACCGTGACCGTCAGACCAAGGAATAGAGCGTGTCGCAGCGTTCCGCGCGAGCCGACGAGGTAGGCACCGACCACCGTCTTTCCGTGTCCGGGCGACATGGCGTGGACGGCCCCGAGACCCGCCGCGATCAACAGTCCGAGCAGCATTACCCAGGGCGTGACTTCCGGAACGACAATCAGCTCCGCGAGCCGATCCCGGGAAGCTGAAACAGCGACTCCATCACGATTTCGGAGAGAAGAAGCGCCGTCGGGACGGGCTCCAACGGTCGTCGAGAAGGTCGCCGTGCGCTCGTCGAGCGGCGATGCCAGCAGGTTCCCGGGATAGGCTCGGAGCTCGTTGGACAGGCTGCTGCCGAACGACTCCGTGGCGAACACTTCGATTCCGGACGTCGGCCGGATGACGATCTCGCGCCACCCGATGCGGTCGGCAAAGGCCGAATTTGCAAACTGGATCTTCCGGCCGTCCGGCGCGGTTCCGCCGGTGGCCGGTGCCGCGAACTCGGACTCGACGCGCAAGGTGCCGAGACCTCCCGCGCCAGGCAGCATCTCGGCGCGGGAGCGAACGACCTCGACAGGAATCGAGACGCCGTCGACCGTCAGCGACAGATTCGCCGCGATGGAATGCGCCAATCCATCAGCGTACGTCTGAAGCTCGACCGCCGAGAAGACACCGTCGGCGTCCGCATCGATGGCGGGCGTTTCCTGCAGCGTCGGAATTTCAGCCAGGTCCGCGATGTGGCGAATGGTGAATCCGGATGGACGGACCGTGACTTCGCAGAACTGGTTGATAGTGAAGTTGCCCAGCGGATGGGCAATCGCCGTCGACGCCATCAGCGGGACGAACAGCGCGAAACAGATCGAAGCCGTCAGGAGGCGCAATCGCGCAAACACTCGCCGCTCAACTTGCTTGCCTACCCGCAAACCCATGAAACACACCCATCCCTTTAGTCAACTCGAATAGCCTGAGGGCCGAGATTCGAATCTCCCTACGCCGGTCACGAATGAATCGGATTCTCGAGAGAGAAGAAGGGCCAAGGACAATACGGATCTGACGGATGTCGACGGATTTGAGCCGACGTTCAGATCCGTCGACATCCGTCAGATCCGTATTGTCCGTGGCCCTTCTCCCGTGACGAATTCGTCCTAATCGTCCATTTCTGCATATACAAAATTCTTGACCGGCTTTTGCGGCCCGTGCTACCGTCCGTTTGTCAGTACTTACTTACTTAATCGATGAGATGAAGGAGCCGAGTGACGTTACCGATTCAACATCACGAAGAGTGTGCGCCGCGGATGCGGGCCGACGCCCGGCGGGAGCAGCTGATCGGCGTCGCCGTCGCACTGTTTTCGAGAAAGGGCTTCTCGGGAACCACGACAAAGGAGATCGCGGCAGCCGCGGGTGTCACCGAGGCACTCATCTTTCGTCATTTTCCGACGAAGGATGCGCTCTACGACGCCATCCTTAGGTGGCGCGTCGAACAGTCCGGGACCACGAACTGGCGTGAGATTCTCCAACCGCTCGCCGACCGGCGCGACGACGAGGGCATCATACGCGCCGTTACCTCGAATCTCCTCGCGTTTCACCGCGAGAACGTCGATTTCCTCAGGCTGATGTTCTTCGCCGTGCTCGAGAACCACGAGCTCGCCGAGAGTTTCCGCGAGAGTCAGGTTCGGCCCGTCTACGAATTCCTGCGCGACTACATCGCGATTAGACAGGAAGAAGGCGCTTTCAGGTCGCTCGATCCCGGAACCGTTGTCCGAGCCATTTTCGGAACCCCTTTCTACCACTCCATCGTAAACAACCTCTTTCACTGCACCATGCTGCAGGTCAGCGACGATGAAGCCGTCGACACCTTCGTACGGCTTGCGCTCGACGGCCTCCGGGCTCCGGTCGCTCACTCGGAAGGATAAGAATCGTGTCAAACGCCGTCATGGAAGAACCTCCACGCCTCGACAGCAACCTCGGAGTGGAACCTCAGCCGATAGCGCCGCCGGCTTCGTCTCCGCGGACCCGGAAAGTCCTGATCGCTGCCGCGCTCGGCCTGATGATCATCTCCGCGATCTACGTTTTCGCCATTCGCGGCCGGTCGGCCAGCCCGGCACTGGCCGCCAACGAGGGCGTCGCGGCTGTCGCTCCGGTCGCCGTGTCGACCGCCAGGTCGGCGACGCGAGAGATTCCCTCCTATATCGAGGCCAGCGGCTCCCTGATTGCTTTCGAAACGGCCGACGTGGCTCCGCTCGTCCCAGGCAAGATCACCGAGACGCCCGTGAACGAGGGTCGCTTCGTCCGTCGCGGTGATGTTCTGGCCCGAATGGACGATCGCGATGCGAAGCTGCGCCTCCAGCAGGCCGACGCGGCGGTGAAGCAGGCCGAAGCCGCGGTCAAGCAGGCGAAGGAAACGCTCGGAATGTCGGCCGGAGCCTCGGATCCGACGCTGGTGGCCGAAGTCGAGTCGGCTCGCGCGACGTGGAAGCTCGCCGAAGTGAACGAGCGCCGGTACGCGAATCTCCTGAAGTCCGGCGACGTCTCGCAGGCTCAGTACGACGAATTCAAGGCCCGCGCCGACACTGCGCGCTCCGCCTACGACGCCGCGCTCGCAAAGGCGAAGTCCGGCTGGGCTTCGATCGATGTCCAACTGAGCGCGCTCGCCTCGGCGTCCGCTTCCCGCGACATCGCCCGCAAGGCCCTTACAGACACGGTCATCGTCGCGCCGCTCGACGGATACGTGGCCGAAAGGCCTACCGCCGTGGGCGAGTGGGTCACGACGTCGTCGCGCATCGCGACCATCGTCCAGAACGATCGACTCAAGCTGCTGCTCCAGGTCTCGGAATCGGATGCTTCGCGCGTCTCCACGGGTATGTCGGCCGCGGTAAAGGTCGACGCATATCCGGATCGCGACTTCACGGGTACGGTCGCCACGATCATCCCCGCACTCGATCCGACTGCACGCGCGCTCATCGCGGTCATCGTTGTTCCCAACAAGGAAGGTCTGCTCAAGCCGGGCATGTTCGGCACCGCAAAGGTGCTCGAATCGGCAGGTGTGGTTCGGGGTGTCGTAGTTCCGCGTGAAGCGATCGTCCGGACGCCGTCCGGTGCGAGCGTCGTTTACGTCGTCGCCGGCGATCGTGCCGTGGCGCACACAGTACAGGTAGGCCAGGGACTCGACGGAGTGGTCCACATCGTCTCGGGACTCGACGAAGGCGTCGACGTCGTTACCTCGGGCGCCGGTGCGCTCTCTGACGGCGCGGCGATCGTGCCTGCAGCTCGATAGGACGAACGGACCATGCAAAAGCTCGCTGAAATCTGCGTTCGCAGGCCGGTCTTTGCCACGATGCTCATCGCGGCGCTCGTCGTCGTCGGCGTTTTCTCTTACGGAGCGCTCGGCGTAGACCTGTTTCCGAAAATCGATCTCCCGACCATCACGGTCACGACCGTCAATCCGGGCGCGTCTCCGCAGGAAATCGAAACCGAGGTCACCGATCGTGTAGAAGCGGCCGTGAACACGATCTCGGGTATCGACGAGATGCGCTCAACCTCGGTCGAGGGCGTCTCGCAGGTCTTCATCACCTTCCTGCTCGAAAAGAATCCCGACATCGCGGCGCAGGAAGTCCGCGACAAGGTCAATCTCATCGTCCCGGACCTTCCCGAGACGGCCGAAACACCGACGGTCCAGAAGCTCGATACCGACGCCCAGCCTATCGTCGCCATAGTCGTGTCGGCCGACATGCCGATGCGCGAGTTGACCACAATCGCAGACAAGAAGCTCAAGGAGCGGCTCGAAACGGTCAACGGCGTCGGCGAAGTCCAGATCATCGGCGGACAGGAGCGCGAGATCCAGGTCATGGCGAACCCCGACCGGCTGCGCGCCTACAAGCTCTCGATCAACGACGTCGCGAACGCGTTGCGCACCCAGAACGTCGAGGTTCCGGGCGGGCGTGTCGACCTCGGTCCGAGCGAGATGACGGTCCGGACCGCCGGTCGCGTCACGGATCCGAACGAGTTCAGGAACATCATAGTTGCCACGCGCGGCGCATATAACGTGAAGGTCGGCGACGTCGCCGAGGTCGTCGACGGCGCCGTAGAGCAGCGGACCGTTTCGGTACTGAACGGAGTGCCCGCGGTCACGCTCCTGGTCACCAAGCAGTCCGGCAGCAACACGGTTGCCGTAGCCGACGGCGTCAAGGAAAGGCTGGCCGAGATCACGCCGTTTCTTCCGAAAGGCGTCACGGCGGAAGTCGTCCGCGACCAGTCGGTGTTCATCCGGGCGGCGATCAACCGCATCAACGAGCACCTCATTCTGGGCGCTCTCTTCGCCGCGGCCGTCGTGTTCCTGTTCCTCTGGAATTTCCGCTCGACAGTCATCTCGGCGCTTGCGATTCCGACGTCGATCATCGCCACGTTCGCGCTGATGAACGTGATGGGCTACACGCTCAACTCGATGACGATGCTCTCGTTGACGCTCATGGTCGGTATCGTCATCGACGATGCGATCGTGGTCCTCGAGAACATCTTCCGATTCATCGAAGAGAAGGGAATGGCTCCTTTCGACGCCGCCATCGAGGGAACGCGCGAGATCGGCCCGGCCGTCATGGCCACCACGCTTTCGCTGCTCGCGGTGTTCGTGCCGGTCGGATTCATGGCAGGCATCGTCGGCCGCTTCATGTCCAGCTTCGGACTCACTGCCGCGTTTGCCATCGCGGTCTCGCTGCTCGTCAGTTTCACGCTGACGCCGATGCTGGCGGCGCGATGGATCAAGCCGAATCAGGTGAAGCACGGCGACCACGACTCGAAGCACTCGCACTTCTACCATCCGATCGAAGCGACCTACATGGTCATGCTCCGCTGGTCGATGCGCCATCGATGGGTCGTCGTCCTCGCGTGCGTTCTCGTCATCGTCAGCATCTACCCGCTGTTCTGGTACGTCGGAAAGAACTTCCTGCCGTCGGACGATCAGGCCCAGTTCGAGGTGACGGTTCGCGCTCCCGAAGGCTCGACCGTTACTGCCACGTCGCTCACGATGGAGCGTATCGCCCGCGAAGTGCGCGAGCTGCCGGGCGTCGAGCTGACGCTGACGACGCTCGGCGGTGGCCAGCAGCAGCTCGTCAACAGCGGAACGATATTCGTCAAGCTCGTGCCGATCGAGAACCGGAATCTCGACCAGTTCGCCATCATGTCGAAGGCTCGCGCGCTGCTCGCAAATCATCCGTCCGAGCTGCGCACTTCGGTCCAGCCGGTCGCGGCGATCTCGGGCGGCGGATTCCGGAATGCCGACATCCAGTTCGTGATCGGCGGTCCGGATCTCGCCAAGCTGACGGACTACTCCGACAAGCTCGTCGCGAAGCTCAAGACGATCAAGGACGTCGTCGACGCCGACACCTCTCTCGTTACCGGGAAGCCCGAGCTGCGCATCGAGATCAACCGGCAGAAGGCCGCCGATCTCGGAGTGAGGGTTGCCGACATCGCGACGGCGCTCAACACGCTCGTCGGAGGCACTGTCGTCACGACCTTCAACGAGGGCACCGACCAGTACGACGTGCGGCTGCGCGCGGCAAGCGAGTTCCGGGCAAGCCCGGAAGAAGTCCGCCGGCTCTCGGTTCCATCAACGCGGGGTCCTGTTGGCCTCGAGAACGTCGTGACATACGAACGGGCGACCGGTCCGTCAGCCATCGACCGGCTCAACCGGCAGCGCCAGGTCACGCTCACGTCGAACGTGAAGCCGGGTGGATCGCAGAGCGCGGTTATCGCCGAGCTCCAGGCATACGTGAAGGAGCTCAACATCGACGCGGGTTACTCGACGGGACTCGCCGGCCGAGCCAAGGAGCTGGGTCGCGCCGGGTACTACTTCATGCTCGCCATCTCGCTGTCGTTCATATTCATGTACATGGTGCTCGCGGCGCAGTTCGAGAGCTTCATCCATCCGATCACCATTCTCCTGACGCTTCCGCTCGCCGTGCCGTTCGGCATCGTGTCGCTGCTCGTCGCCGGACAGACGGTGAACATCTTCTCGGGCCTCGGCCTGCTGCTGCTGTTCGGCATCGTCAAGAAGAACGCCATTCTGCAGATCGACCATACGAACGGGCTGCGCGTCAGGGGAATGCCGCGTCTCGAGGCCATCCTTCAGGCCAACAAGGACCGGCTGCGGCCGATCCTGATGACGACGCTCGCGCTCGTCGTCGGCATGATCCCGCTCGTCGCGGGCACCGGCCCGGGCTCGGCGACGAATCGCAGCATCGGTGTGCTGGTCGTTGGCGGACAGTCGCTCTGTCTGCTGCTC
>CAZQBW010000291.1:0-6311 GCA_964591515.1 uncultured Clostridia bacterium | reverse complement strand
ATGTCGGCTTCGAGCTCGTGGAGCTTTCGCCGGAGGGCGGACGCCACCGCTCCCGAGTTGCGGCTGGTCCGCGTCGGATTCTGTTGGCTCTCGGAGAGATCCACGAAGGCTCCTTTGTTTCCTACTGGCCGCCCGCAGCCGGACTGGGCGGCACACCGGCGGGTGGCGCTACCGGCCTGGCGACGGCCGGCGCCGGTTGGGCCGCTGGCTTCGTGGCGGTCGGCGGCGGCTTCGCGAACACCGGCTCCAGTGCCGGACCTGCCGGAGCACCTGCATCGGCTTCGCCGATGAGCGCAAGGGTCACCTTGTTGCCGGCCGCGGCCACGTTGTGCACGAGCGCCTCGACGTCGATTGCGCTCACCACGAGCGTCACGCTCCGGTATTTCTTCTGGCCGTCGCTCGAGCTGCTCTCGCCGGCAAGCTGGTAGACGTCACCGACGGCGGCGACCTTCGCGTGGTCCTTCAGCAGGTAGCTGCGCTCGGCGATGACACCCCAGACGTCCACCACATCCCCGGGCCGCACGAAAAACCCCACGGCCTTCGATTCATCGACGACGGAAACCGTTATCGCCCGCTCACCCTGACCGATCTCGCGCCGAAGGCCGGCATCTCCGCGAAGTTGGAACGACGTCAGCAGGAGCAGGTCACCCGGCTCGAGCGGGGAGGTAACCGGGTTGTCCTTGAAGCCTCCGATCTCGGAAGATGCGACGGCGAGACGCCGTAGTTGCGCGACGTCGCCGTAGAGCGTTACGGGCTCGAAGAAGTCGCCGGTCACCTTCTGACCGGCCTGAATCCGCTTTCCTTCCTTCACCCGAAGGACGGTCATTCCCGATCCCCGGACGCTCGCGACGTAGGCCCAGTTGATGGCCGCTGCGAGAAGGCCGAGCGCGATGGCTGCGATGATCACAATCCTGTTTTTCACGATTCGTCCTCCTGTCGGCGGCGCGGCCCTGCAAATCCTGATTTCAAGGACTCAGTGGTTCCTCTGACATGAACGCTACTGAGACACGACGACGATTCCGACGCGATCAGCGTCTACGCCGTTCTGTTGAATCCACAACGTGCAAGTCGCGTCGCCCATCGTGTAGATGAGGGCGCCCGTGCCAGCGACCTGGAGCATCTGGTAGGGATCGAGCCGCCAACCGGCGCGTTCCATCGCGGCTGTTGCGTATGTCCGAACGTCGGCGACCGAGCCGCCGACCTCGTAGAACGTAAGCGCGCCCGATCCGCTGAGCCGCGGTACTGCGAGCATCCGCCGCGAACCGGGAATGCGGGACACGCCGGGAGGATCGGCACCCGGGAAGTCACCGTTGCCGTCCACCAGTCGGATCTTCGAAAGCGCCTCGACGGCGGCCTGGTCGTATCGGTGAGTCGCCCACGCCGAGCCTCCTCCCGGAAGCGGCGAGGCAAGCGTGACGTAGGCGACGAAGTCCGTGGTCTCGGGGTCCGGTTCTGCGGAAGGATTGGAATTGCGGCCGACGCCAACGATCATTCCAACCGGGCAATCCGATCGGAAATAGAGCTCGCGAGGAATGCGCGGCGGGCCCGCCTTTCCATTGGCTGCAACGGTCGCACCGGGCGCGTTGCCACTGATGAAGCCGCGCAGGACATAGGTCCGCTCGACGGCGTCCAGGACCGCGTCGACGTCGAGATCGGATTGGCCGCTCGCCGTTCGATTCGTCGGGAGTCCGAGGCTCTCGAACAGCGCTGCACCATTCGTGCCGGACGAAGTGGGCGCCGGGAGGGGCGCCTCGGCGGACGTGGAGCGTGCCGTGTCGGCGTGCGCTTCGGGCCTGGGACCGTAGCGATACGCGAGTGCGGCGCCGGCGATCGCAAGCACGATCGCTAGCACGACGCCCGCGACACGCTCGGCGCCGCGACTCTCGAATTTCTTTGGGTCCCCTCGATTCATGATCAGTCCGCGGTGTAGCAGTTGCAGCAGTCCTCGTCGTCTGTCCCGAGGATGTCACCCACGCCACCCTGATTCAGAATGAACGTGAGGTAGCTCGATCCTCCGATTTCACGACAGGTCGATGTCGTCGTGGGTATCTGGAACTTGGCGGATGCAGCTGGAATCGCCGGATAGAGCTTCGGGACGATGCCGCGCGTCGGTGTCGATCCGGCAACGCCCGTTGCCGTGCCGCTGCTGTCGAACGAAGACAGGAACGGGACGAATGACGGCGGCGAGTCGATGTCGATCGTCGTCTGCCACTGCTCCACGCCGTTGAAGGCCGCATGTGCCACCGCTGCCGGAGTGGGATCACCGCCCTTCGCCACGCGGTACGTGCTGGCATAACGCGCGGCGACGAGCGCGTGCTGCTTCGTCGCCAGCACGTAGCCGAGGCCCACGAGGATCAGGAACGTCATCGTGATGAACGGCAACAGCAAAACCATCTCGAGCGATGAAGCGCCCCGCTGTTCCCGCGACCCGCACTGCCGTTTCACTGTCGACGTCATTGGGCCCTCCGGCTCAGTGGTTGTTGACGTACGTCCAGTCGCCTCCGGGATCGCTCGCGGCCATCATGTTCTGGCCGAACACGACGCCGCTCGCGATGCGCAGCTCGTCGAACTTCTCGTCAAGGATCTCGGCCGGGACGAGCTTGACGCGCCAGTCCTGGCTGAACATGTCCCATTTGGTCGGGTTGTAGACGTGCGATTGTCCGTAGGTCATCCAGCCGTAAGGCGCCCGGTTCCGAAGGCGATCCGGACCGATGGGACTCGGTCGCATCTCGGCCCACGCGACGCTCAGATAACGAAGATACTTCGCGACTTTTTCGTGATCGGCGTCGACGTTGTCTTCGTCGCTGTCGACGTCGAGCACCATCGGCTTTGGCGGATCGTCGGGCCAGCTGAGCGGCTCCCAGTCGCTCCCGCTGCCGGCGCCCGTCCCGCTTCCGCCGACGCCGCCGGGAAACCCGGACTCGACCGTGTTGCGGATCTCGTCGGAGCGCGTTTCCTTGACGTACTGTTCGGCCGCGTCCGGATTGCCCAGGAGGTACGCGGCGAAACCGTCGCGATCGAAACTGTCGTCGGGCGAACCGTACTGATCCCTGAGATTCGTGTGATTGTTCATGTAAGCCGTGGTGCGAGACCCGCCCAGAATCAGATCCTCGTCGAGATAGTCGACCGCCTTCTGCGGATGGTCGTGCACGTCCTGTAGCGCCTGATTGAGTCCCATCTCGATCATTTCGTCCCGGTCCGGGCCCGAGCCGGTGGCGCTGCCGTCGTCCGACTGCAGGCTGCTCCAGTTCCATGCGAGCATCGCCTCGTAGTTCGCGAGCATGATCGGTGCCGATATCGTCGCGCCGAGCATGGTGATTCTCAGGATGTTGCTCAGCGCCGGGGCAGGGCAGTCCTCGGCGCGGTCGGCGATGCGCTGTTGCGGGCCGCGGTCGATAGGGAGCGACGGGATCGTAGGAACCAGGTCTGATTCCTGCGGGAGCAGGAACTGCCGGTCAGCTCCGTTGTCGGTAGCGAATTCGAAGGCGTGAAGGGCCGCAAGGGGCCCGATCGCGGGTTTCAGGCCCTGATTGATGACGTCTATGGCTCGTTGGGTCTTCCATCCGACTCCCGACGAGCCGGAGAGGAACTCGTCCACTTCATCGGCGATGGGATGGGCGACATTGTAGTAGGCCTCCCATAAACCTTCCCAAAGCGCGCCGAACGCGGCGGTGTACGGATTCGACTTGAGGCCGGTGCAGATGGCCTTGATGATGACGTTCGAGTAGTTGAGCGCCATCAGGTACGCGTGAATCGTGACCTGGACCGCCAGGATGTCAGCCATGCCACAGTTGTTGAACACGATGAGGTTCATGCCGCGCGCGACGTAGGCGCCGCCCGTGACGGCCGAGGCATCGGCCGCACCCTGCATCTCCACCTTGCGCGTCGTCTGTTTCGCCGTGTCGAAGAGAACGCCGAAGAGCAGGACGAGTGCGAGAAGTCCGAAGACGAAGAAGACGCTTACGACGCCGCGCTCGTCCCTGTGCAGGGACTCTTCCGCGATCGGGTCGCCGGTGGCCGTTCCCTTCGGCTGTTCCTCTGCCTGGACTACGTCGTTCATGAGTCTCCGTCCCGGGGTCGGCGTGTCTGTTCGACCTATGAACCCAACGGCTCGCCTTCGTTGAGCAGCGTGTACTGCTCGGAAATCGGATAGTAGAAACCGGAGCCCGGGCCGGCGCCGAATGACGTGCCCATTAGCCGGCTCGCGAGCGGAATCCCCAGGTAGAACCGATGTGTGACCTTCACGGTAACCGGATCGTGATCTCCGTAGTCGCCGGAGCTCTGGTCGTGGGATCCGCTGCTCTCCGCGGCAATCTCGATCGTCGTGTTTGCGCTGTCGAAGGCATAGGCCAGGCGGTTCTTGAACGACTCGGCGACATTGCCGTCCCCGTCGCTCGGGAAGAACGCCGCGATGCGTTCCACGGCGTCCTTCTGATCGTCACTCGCGTCCGAAATGCCCGTCCGATCGACGAGCGACGAGGAGTAGTGCGGCGATATCGATACGCACGCGAACGCCGCCGCGCGCCAGATCTTCTGCATCTTGTCCGAGTCCGGGTCGGTCCGGTCGATGTGGTTGCGAGCTTCTCCGCCGGGCGCATCCGCCGGAATCCATACGATCGCCGACCTCACGGCACAGAACGCCGCGTAGTTGACGACGAACTTTGCCTGGACCATCAGCGCGGTTTCGAGAATGAGCAGCAGTATCGACAGGATGATCGGAAGCAGGAGGAGGAACTCGATCGCGCTCCGTCCGTTCTCGCCGGCGACCAACGTCTCTCCTGCCTGCTGCGGCGCCGGTTCCCACGCGGTGCGAAGGCGACCGGAGAACCGCACCACGAGCAAGACGAGCGCCGTGGCGGCCAGCAGCCACGGACCGATGGAGAGCGCGAGGGAGCCAGTGAACGGCGTGTATTGGTGAATGCTCGATCCGGCGTATTCGGGAAGCGACGGCGGCGTGGTTCGCGCGATAAACGAGAGGAATGCGCGCGGATCGAGCGCCGCCACGACCGCAATTGTTGCGGCAACGCCGAACGCCATCCGAACCCGCCGGCTTCCGGTTGAATGATGTCCTTCGGACAACGACATGGTGTTCACTTCAAAACGAGAACGGCCCGTGCATCATTTCGAGCATTGCGGCGTATGCGACGCCCAGGAAAATTGCCGGCGCGAACGGCATGTCCGTCTGTTCGACCCCGAGTTGCTGCGCCGGAAAGCCGGGCACGACGGCCGAGACCATCAGCGTCGCGGCCCAGCGCAGGGTCGGAATGAGCCGTCGCTTCATTGCCAGCACGAGAATTGCGGCGAGCCCCGCAGCGACGATGACGTAGAAGCTCGCGAACACGAGAAAGACCGGCCCCTTGAGTGCGCCGACGGCGGCCATGAGCTTCACGTCGCCAGCGCCCATCTTGCCGATCCGGCGAAGCACGCCGAAGAGAAGAAGTCCGAGCCCGAGTCCGACGACGCTCTCGCGCGGCGACGGCGGAGCCGCGACGACGCTGAGGAACAGACCGGCGACGGCCGCCGGATACGTGAGCCAGTTGTAGACCTTGCCTCGCGTCGCGTCGGTGACCGCAGCCGTAAACGTGACGGCGATCAATACGATCGTCTGTGCGTGCATCGTGAGTCGCCCCGACTGCTAGTTCGTGTTCTGAGCGAACAGGTCGTTGATGATGTTCTGGATCGTCGGCCAGATGTAGCTCCAGAAGTAGGCGATGATCGCGATGATGATCACGACGCCGATGAACAGGAGCAGCAGCATTTCGACCGTGCTCAGGCCGGCCTCGTCGGACTCGAACGAGTCGCGGGCTGCGCGGAACCGGTTCGAAAACGAGCAGTAGATTTCCGAGAGATGTCTGTTGATCGCGTTCATTGTGAAGGCACTCCTCGTTCCCAGAATCAATGGCGCTTCACGAACGGGATGGATCATGGAAACGGAAGCGACACTCCCCAGCTCGTCACTTCGTAGTAGAAGACGACAGCGTTCATCAGCTTGAACATGATCGTCGCGAGCGGGACCACCCCGCCGGCGAGCAGGAGTACCCACTCGACGGCCTCGAGTCCGTCCTCGTCGCGTGACCATTCGCGAAGCTGGGCCGCCCGTCTTCGCGCCGATGTCGTGAGCCGAGTGAGCGTCATTGCGCTCCTCCGTAAGTCCCGATCATCACCGTCCGTGAGCGCGCGGGCGCCAGCGGTCGGCGCTCGCCCGCTGCAGAATGGATAGTCCGGGCGGTAGCGTCGGACAACTATCTATTCAGATAGGGTGGGTTGGTTTCCCGGTCGAAACTGATGGGTTTCCGTGATTATTTGGGCGG
>CAZQBW010000290.1:0-6334 GCA_964591515.1 uncultured Clostridia bacterium | reverse complement strand
TTTCGACAGCCACCAGTGGCGTGTCGACGAGCCGCTCGAGCAGATCGAGGACGTCCCACGACGCCATTCCCGCCGCAGACGCAAGCGCTTCAGCAGCCTCCAGCGTCCAGCCGCCTTCGAAGACCGAGAGTCGTCGGAAGAGCGCTCGTTCGTCCTGCGTCAGCAGCTCGTGGCTCCAGTCGATGGCGGCCTCGAGCGTACTCTGGCGACCGGACGCCTTTGCCGAACCGAGCAGTCTGAACCGATCCGACAGACGTTCGCGAATCTGCGCCGTGCTCATCGATCGTGCGCGCGAAGCCGCCAGTTCGATGGCAAGGGGGAGTCCATCCAGATCGCGGCACAAGTCGACGACCGTCGAGGCGTTCTCGGCCGTCAGTGCGAAGTCCGGCCGGCTTTGTTTCGCGCGTTCCACGAAGAGCCTCACCGATTCGACACGGGCAAGGTCGTCGAGTGGCATTCGGCCGCCCGCATCCGGCAGGTCGAGGACCGGCACGGCGTACACCGCTTCTCCGCGAATGCCCAGCGCTTCGCGACTCGTGGCGAGCATGTGCACTCCAGGCGCCGACTCGAGCAGATCGGATGCAAGGCGGTTGACGGCGTCGACTACGTGCTCGCAGTTGTCGACGACGAGCAGCACCCGTCGGGAAGCGAAAGCTTCGCGCAGCGTGTCGATGGGGCTCGCGTCGGCGCGATCGCGAACGCCCGCGGCGCGTGCGATCTCGAAGGGAACGAGCGATCCGTCGCGGATCGTCTCGAGAGCCGCCATCCAGACGCCGTCCGGAAAGCGCTCTCCCATCCTGCTCGCGACCTCAATGGCAAGTCGCGTCTTGCCGATTCCTCCGGGCCCGAAGAGGGTGACCAGACGCGACGTCTCGACCGAAGTCACTGCGCCGGCGACGACGGCTTCGCGCCCGACGAAGGCGGTGAGCGGGCGCGGGAGATTCGTCGGAGTCGCGAGCGACGCGAGCGCCGCCGAGAATTCCGCGGCGCTCTGGAACCGGTCGTCCGGCCGCTTCGCGAGTGCCTTGAGGATTGCGGATTCGAGCGCGGGAAGCAGTCCCGACACTCGGTCGGTCGGGCGTACCGGCACCACGTTGCGCTGGCAGAAGAACACGTCGGTCACGCCCCCGGCCGAGTCCGCGAACGGCGGAAGGCCGACGACCATCGCGTAGAGCGTGCATCCGAGGGCGTAGACGTCGGTTCGCGCATCCGCCGCGAGCCCCTCGCACTGTTCCGGCGCCATGTAGTGGGGCGTACCGACGATGCCCTCCGGAAGCCGGAGTCCGCCGTCGTCGTCACCTCGAAGGTCCGCGATTCCGAAGTCGAGCACCTTCGCGACTTCACGATCGCCGTCCTTCTCGAGAACGATGTTTGCCGGCTTGATGTCTCGGTGCAGCACGCCGGCGCGATGCGCGGCTTCGATGGCTTCGCACGCCTGGCGGATTATCGCCACGGCGCGGGATGGCTCGATCCGGTGTTCGCGCGAGATGACCGTCTGCAGCGAATCGCCCTCGACGTACTCCATCACGATGTAGGTTCCGAGCTCTGGCGAGTCGGTGATGTCGTGAATGGTGACGATGTGGGGGTGCTTCAGGCGTGCCAGCGCGATTGCCTCGCGGCGAAACCTCTCTACCGCATTGGACGCGAGTGTCTTGTCGCGTCGCATCAGCTTGATGGCGACCGGACGTCGGAGCGCGATCTGCGTTGCGCGCAGGACGGATCCCATTCCACCTTCACCGAGAAACGACTCGACACGATACTTCCCGTCGATGACCGTACCGGTCTCGATGCGGTTCGAACGGGCAGCGAGACTTGCGCGCTGTTCCGGTGGCATCGGATAGGCGCCATCGGGCGCCTCGGTGATTTCGCCGACACGCTCGGTGTCGTCGGCGTTGTTCGAGTTACGATCCCCGGCCATTGCGGCCAGTATCGCCCAGAAGCCCCCCGACGCGCATGTTGGGCAGCATTTCCGACCGCGGCGGCTCCGACCGGCGATCTCCGCGTCACCGGATTCGAATACGGGCAAGTCGAAGGTCTGTGGTATCTACGAAGCGTGCTCCGTTTCGAACATCGTTCGCAGCGTGTGGTCTCGAAAGACACGTTCGTGCGCCGCATGGTGGTTTCGGCGTCGATCGGGCTCGGGATCACGGTGGTGTCGCTCGGCGTTGGAATGTGGGGATACCACGCCACCGAGTCGATGTCCTGGATCGATGCATTCGCGAATGCCTCTATGATCCTCTCCGGAATGGGGCCGCTCGCGCAGCCGCATACAACAGGCGGGAAGCTCTTCGCGGGTCTCTATGCGCTCTACAGCGGACTGGCGGTCGTGGCAACGACTGGAATCACGTTCGCGCCGGTCGTCCACAGGTTCCTGCACCGATTCCACGCGGAACGGTAGCGAGGCTCGTTCCCTCTTGTGCGAAGCGCTTTGATCAGCGAGCGGTTCCGCCGAGCAGCGAGATGCGATGCACTCCGGATCGCAGAAGCCCCGGAATCTCGGCGGCCAGCCAGCCCGGCCGGTCTGCGGTCGCGTAGGCCATCCGGTCGATCAGGGCCGGATGGCGAACCAGGTCTTCGAGGTTCGCGATCTCACCAAGGTCATTCACGGCCACTACTCCGAACGCTGGATCGTACAGGTGCCAGCGGCCGCCATAGAAGACTTCAACCACGGTGTGCTCGATGACGACCGGGCGCGGAGCAGAAACCGTCACGAGCCTGGTTTCGTACCCCGCCGCCTGCGTCAGCGTCGCCATTGCGAGTGGCAAGGGACCGCTGAACAGCGTCCCGGCCTCGATGGTCCGGCGAGGAGTATCCGTCGGTCCGTTGTCGGACGGTCGGGCGTAACGCCGAGCGACGAAAGCGCAAATCGCGTTGACGCGGTCGTGGTCGGTCAACGACCCGGCAGTGACTGCGGAGGCCACGCCGCGATACCACTCGAGATTGGCCCGATCGAACGGAAGGGAGCGCTCGTCGAACCGGCGCATCTTGTCGTCAACGACAGCCATTGCCGATGCATCGATGGCTCCGAGCTCGGCCCGGCCGGAGTCGTCGCCCGCCGGCACCCGTACGACTACCTCGCGCCGTTCGGAAGCGCCACTCTCGACAACGAGCGATACCGCATCGCCCTCACGAAGTCCGGCGTCCCGGATAACGAATCTCCCTTCGGCGTCCGTGAAGGACGACCACCCCGAGGGCGAGGACGGCAACGAGACTCGGACAAACGCCATTGGCAGGTTACCCGAGAGCGAACCGACCGGCGCGGCGACGGGCGCGCTTTCCCAGACCATCGCGCGCCATCGGGGCACGGCCAGGAAAACCCCAGCACACGCAACGATCAGCGTCGAAACGACGAGGGCGACCCGGCCACCGGCCCCTATTCGTCGGAGTGATCCGGTGCGCGTACCGACCTCGTCCGAGACTGACTCGTTGGCCGGCGTGGCGGCCTCGGTCAACAGATCAATGGAACCCGGCGCCCCGGGCGACGGAACGATCGGTTCCGGCTTCGCAGTCGGAAGTCTGACGTCCGGCCCCGTCGTCCGCTCGATGAGTTCCTCGAAGAGCGCCCGGGTCGCGTCCGATGGCTCGACACCAAGCTCGGAGTCGAGCGCCGCTTCACAGGCGCGGAACTGGCGGACGACCGCCGACCGGTCGCCCGCGCCCGCTGCCGCCAGCATCAGGACGCGGTGAGCGCGCTCGTCCGCAGCGTCGATCGAAAGCAGCCGATTTGCCGCATCGACCGCGCGCTCCGTTCGGCCAGCCGCAAAGGAACCCTCGGCGACCGCGGCAAGAAGTCGCGCATGGAGCGCCGCCAGGCGGGCTCGCCGCGAATCCGCCCAGACGTCGTAGAGGTCGCCCGGCAAGAGTGGTCCTTGAAACGGCTCCAACGCTGCGTCGCACGCGGCAACATCTCGCGACGCTAGCGCCGCCTCGGCCGCGGTCTCGGCCTGGTCTGCGTCAACAAGGACGGATTCTGACAATGACACTGTCCGATCCTGCGTGATGATCCAGGCGGAATCCACTCCCGATCCAAGCTCGGGCTCGAGGGCGCGTCGCGCCGCGTGAATGGCCTTGTGAAGCTGCCGTTCGGCGGACTCGGCGTCCAGGTCCGGCCACAGTGCGTCGGCAATCTGCTCGCGATGGAGCGAACGGCCAGCCGCCACCGCGAGGAGCTTCACGAGCTGTTGCGCCTTGCGTCCGCGCCACGCCGAGTCGTCGACCGGAGTGCAGTCGACGACGACCTCGAACCGCCCGAGCAGCCGGATGGTTGCCTTGGACCGAACGGCCTCTGGAGTGGACATCGGAAACCTCCCGGTAGCGACGACGGCCGGACTCAACGTCGTGACAGCCGATTCTCGCCTCCGAAATCCGGCGCGTCAACGGCGGGAAGCGAAACGGAAGACGGAACGAAGCGAAACGGAAGGCGACCGGAAGTGTCGTGGAAGCAACAGATGCGACGGTTGATGAGTAGGTGGACCGCGCGCTCTGCCGCCAACTCTCGATTGGGGAGTCATTCGCTTGAATCGAAAGCCAACACTCGATGTCGCAGTTGCGGATACCAGATCAGGAACGGCCCACGGGAACCCTGAACCTCAGGAAGCAACGGCCGCAACCAACGTCGACCATCCTCCGATCCCTGAGAAGGTCTCCGGACCGCTTTTGAAGCACATCGAATGGGCTCCCCGAAGGCCCGGAGTGATTCGACGCAAGAGGACCGTGCTTCACGTTGGCGTCGTCCTCGGAGCGATGGTGGTCGTCATTTCGGCTGCCACGCGGTTTACACCCTTTCGATCGCCAGACGTGGTTCTTGCGGAGCGCACATGGGGAATCGGTCGAACTTCGACATCCGTCATGTCCGGGTTCGCGCTGGGCCGACCGTGGTGGCGACTGAGAGTGCCGAACGGACTGGCGCGGACTGCCGAAGGTGTCGTGCCGAACGAGGTGAGGATTCCGCGCGACGAGATCGTCGAATTCGGTGACGAGACCACACTGCCGCATCGCAGCATCGGGTATGACTTTGTCCTTGGTGCGTTCACGGCGATTCGCAGTCTGTTCAGCTCGGAGCTCGTATTCGATTGGTGGTCCGTCGTGCGATTCCAACAGTGCGCCCTGGTCTTCGGGCTTCTCGCTCCGCTAATCGCAACGGTAGTGTCAACTCGACATGAGCATCGCAGGGCCGCCGCGGTCGTGTACACCATCGTGTTCACGGGTTTCGTCGGTGTTCAGCCTTTCGAGAGCAGATGGCTCATCGATGGCATCCTCGACAGCGCGCTTGCCGCACCGGCGGCACTCCTGGCGGTTCCCCTTCTCGTCCTTCTCTCTGAACGGATCGAGAGCGCCGATTGGATCAATCCCTGTGTGCCGATGCACGTCGGGCTGGTGCTCGGACTCTTCACCATGATCCGGGGCGAGCTGGTTTTTTCGTTCCTGCTCGCGATAGCTGCCATTGCGATCTGGCAGTTCCGATTCATGCGTCTGGAATCGGAGTCCTTGAACGAGAAGCCGAAACGGGCTTTGCTCCACCGAGTCGGAGAGACGCGACCGGCACTGGTCGCGGCAACAGTGCTCATTCTGGTTCCGATCGCATACGGGTTTGCGAACGTGGCCATCCACGGACACTTCGTCCCGTTCCGGCTTCAATCTGGCCAGAACCTCGTTGAGCCGGTCGGCGAATTTCCCAATCCCTGGGGGATCGAATACTCGGACGAGTGGATTGGAGGCGCACTGGAAGCTCGGGGAATCGAGTATGTCTCGTTCGAAGCGGATGCCGTCCTCACCCGCCAATACGTCGACACGCTGGCTCAGGAGCCGATGCTGTTCGTGCGGAACTTCATCGCGCGACTCGAACGCCTGCCGTCGGAGCTCGCCTTTGATCTTCTCGGGCCGATCTCGCTTCCGGTCCTGCTGGCATCGGCCCTGTGGTTGGGGCGACGCTACCCGCAAATGCGGGCAGCGCTCATTCCGCTGCTGTTGTCGATCGGACTGGTGCTGTTCCACGCCTGGTTTGGTTCGCCGAGCCGAGTTCTGGCTCCGGTCCGTTTCCTGATGGTGAGCGCTTTCTGCGTTGCCGCCGCCTCAGCGGCCGGATGGATGGTCTGCCGAAGAGGTCTATCCCCGCTTCAGAACCGTGCACGTTAGCTTGGATAGGTCGTCCGGTTCACCGACACACGGAAACGGTGAGACGCGTGCGCGGTACGGTTCTCGGTTCCGAAGAGCGCCGCAGGCGCGAAAGAACCTGAGCCCACGGCGTAAGCCGTGGGACTGGAGTTTGGCCTGCTGAACGACCGCGGAGCGGTCGAAGGAAATAGCCGTGGGTCGCGCGCGGGCGAGCGCAGCG
>CAZQBW010000289.1:0-6381 GCA_964591515.1 uncultured Clostridia bacterium | reverse complement strand
CCTCGTGTCCGCCGACGGCAGCATAGTGAAGGGGTGTCTTGCGGATTTCGTGGCCATAGTCGATCCATGAACCGACGGGATTGGGATCGGCTCCCATGTCGAGTAGCGCCTGCGCGGCTTCGGCACGACCGCAAGCGGCGGCATAGTGAAGAGCGGTTCGCCCGGTCACGTGATCCGCAAAGTCGACAGTAGCGCCACGTTCTACGAGAAGCCGAGTCATTCCGATGTCACCCTGTATGGCAGCGCCAAAGAGCCTGGTGACAGCGAAGTACCAGCCGAGAGTTTCTTCGTCAAAGTAGCGCTCGTAGCTCACTGCATCAGGATCCGCACCAGATCTGAGCAAGGCCTCGACGATGGGCCCTGTTCTTGCCTCATGAAGAGGCGTATGGGCCCACGTAGTCCTGGCTTTTGGGTTGGCTCCATGTGAAAGGAGCAGCTCAACAGCTTCCAGAGATCCGGACCGCGATGCGTAATGAAGCGGAACGTATCCCGGTTCGATCTCTGAGTCGTCGGATTGGTCGCGCAGGGGGCCTTCCACCATGTTTGGCTGCGCCCCGAATTCAAGAAGCAATGTAAGTAGCTCAACGGAACCAGTCTCGGCAGCAGCATGTATTGCGCCCATACCGTCGCGAGCGCTGCGCGCGGTGGCAACGGCAATCTCGTCTTGTAGGAGTCCGCGAAGCGCGTCGAAGTTCTGGCACTCCACGTAGCGAAGTGCCGCCTGCAGGAGGTGTTCGGTAATAGACGTAGACCTGTCATGAGCCACAGCGCTACCTCATTGTTCGCCTGATGAGTCGTTCTTCAAGCGACTCCAGTGGTTTTACAGTCGGGAACTCGAACTTCGCCTGAAACGAGTCCCGGCAGCAACGTGTCGCGCACGCCTGCAAGGCTACGAGACTCCTTTTCACATTCGGCAATCCTAAAGAGCAGTGAGGCAGCAGAAATGGAAAACCTGGCGAGGATCTCGTCCTTGGGAAGGACGATCGGGGTAGCCGCAACGATTTCTGGACGAATTGCTGGGTACGCTCCACCATCAGCGAGATGGGCTAGCGCGTCGATATTGTCGGGCGCAGTGGCCGCAAGATAGACGAACGCTGCGTGCGGTGGCGTCACCGGTCGAAGGACAGCGAAGCCGGTACTGCCCGTTAGACCGTCTTCTGAGATGTACGTGTACGAGCCGTTTCCTGGCCGCACCGTCCCGACAATCGTATCCCCCGGCCGCAACACCCTTTGAGCCCGGCTTGGCGCCTCACCTGCCTTGTACTTCGCAATAGCATCGATTCGTCCCCACTTGGTATTCGAGAGATCGACGTAGGCGATCTCAGCAGGTCGGGTGAGCTTCGACCACACTTCAGGGTTCAATGCCGAAACATCCGAGAGCGTTCCTACCTCCCAGCCTTCAGGAATCTCGCCGAGTTCGGAGTCGACGAGGCGGGAGGGGAAGAGGTCGGCGAGGTGCTTAGGGAGACCGGGGTCGCGACCTTCGGCTTTGGCGCGGACGGGGTCGAAGTCGACGAACCACGACTTGAAGATCGCTCGCGCCAGCGCCTCCAGGGTTTCGCTCATCCGACCGTTCAATTCGATCTTGTCGTCGAGTGATCCGAGCATTGCCGCGATAATCTCTTGCTCGGCGACCGAAGGCAGTGCGACGGGAAGTGCCCGGATTGTCGGCATGTTCAGCCTCTCCGCGACAGTTCCGTCTCGCTGTCCGTGAACGTGGGACTGAAGAAGAGGCGAGTTAAGCCAGTACAGCAGATACCGTGGGACAATCTGCTGCTTGTCTGGACGAAGAAGGACCATTCTCTGGCCAAGGCAGACCTTCACATCCAGAGGTACTTCTGCAGCGATACCGAAATACGTGCCTTCGCGACTGTAGAGAATGTCGCCGTGGCTCGGTTCCGCCCGTGTCACGCGATCGAGGTACGTCTCCTCCGAAACATGAGCGGCGTCCTCAATTCGAAATGTTCGGCTACGTATATCTTGGGATCGTGCAATGAGCGGCCCTGTTTCGGTAAGAACAGGCGTGGAGTGCGGACAGTCGAAAATTCCGGAACAGACGGAATCAAGTCTCATCCACTGCCAGTTCGAAGGAAGTGGCTTCGAAAGTGATGGGATGTGAAGAGCTGCAGCTTCACCGCCCATAACCCAACTCCTCGAGCTTCTGTGCGATCACGGCATCGAGCCGCGCGGCCTCGGTCTGCTGCTCGCGAAGTAGCGCTGTCAGACGCCGCATCTTGTCAGCAAAGGGTTCTCCGTCGTCGTCCAGCGCTTCTGCACCGACGTAGCGGCCGGGTGTGAGGACGTGGCCGTGCTTGCGGACCTCCTCGAGGCTTGCATTCTTGCAGAAGCCCGCGATGTCGGCGTATTCCCCCGCTTCCTTCTCTCCACGCCAGGCGTGGTACGTCCCTGCGATTCGCGCGACGTCCTCGTCCGTCAACTCGCGGTGCGTGCGGTCCACCAGCTGCCCGAGCTTGCGCGCGTCGATGAAGAGCACTTCGCCGCGGCGGTCGCGGAAGCCGTGGTTCTTCTTGTCTCGGCTCAAGAACCACAAACACGCCGGGATCTGCGTCGAGTAGAAGAGCTGGCCGGGCAGCGCCACCATGCAGTCCACCAGATCCGCTTCGACGAGGTTCTTGCGGATGTCGCCCTCGCCTGACTGGTTCGACGACATCGAGCCGTTCGCCAGCACGAACCCCGCCACACCCTTCGGCGCAAGGTGAAACACGATGTGCTGCACCCAAGCGTAGTTCGCGTTGCCCGCCGGCGGCACGCCGTAGGCCCAGCGCTTGTCCTCGCGCAGCCGCTCGCCGCCCCAGTCCGACACGTTGAACGGTGGATTCGCCAGGATGAAGTCCGCCTTCAGGTCCGGATGGCGGTCGTTGTGGAACGTGTCGCCGTGCCCGATCTGCCCGTCGATGCCGCGGATCGCCAGGTTCATCCGCGCCAACCGCCAGGTCGTGTAATTCGACTCCTGCCCGTAGATCGAAATGTCCGCCTTTGCCCGGCCTCCGTTGCCGTTGCCTTTCGCGTGCGCGCGGATGAACTCCACCGACTGCACGAACATCCCCGACGAGCCGCAGCACGGGTCGTACACCCGGCCGCTGTAGGGCTCGAGCATCTCGACGAGCACCTTGACGACGCACCGAGGCGTGTAGAACTCGCCGCCCTTCTTCCCCTCCGCGTTCGCAAACTGCGACAGGAAGTACTCGTAGACGCGGCCGAGCACGTCCTTCGACCGGCTCTCTTCGTCGCCGACGCGGATGTTGTTGACCATGTCGATGAGCTGGCCGAGCCGCTCCTTGTCGAGCGCCGGCCGGGCGTAGTCCTTCGGCAGCACGCCCGAGAGCGCCGGGTTGTCGCGCTCGATGCCCGCCATCGCGGCATCCACGAGCTCGCCGATCGTCGGCTGCTTCGCCTGGGACTTCAGGTGTGGCCAGCGGGCCTCGGGCGGCACCCAGAAGATGTTGTTCGCGCGGTATTCGTCGGGGTCTTCGGGGTCTGCGCCGAGGGATTGCTCGGAGAGGAGCGCGGCGTGGTGCTCCTCGAAGGCGTCGGAGATGTACTTGAGGAAGAGCAGGCCGAGCGTGACGTGTTTGTACTCGGCGGCGTCCATCGAGCCGCGCAGGGCGTCGGCCATCTGCCAGAGCTGGGCTTCGAAGCCTAGGTTGGCGGCGGTGGAGGGTTTGCGGGTGCGGGTTTTTGCCATTCTGAGGTGACCTAGGCAGGAGTCGGCCCAGCCAGTCCCCTCAGCCGGCTCCGGATACGGAGGTACGTTGCTTGTGTCGGTTCAAGGCGCCGGGAGGGGCGCGGATCGGACGGGGGTGAGTGTACGACGGGAGGGGGTTGGTTTGCGAGGAGGGGTTTCGCACAGAGACGCGGAGGGCAGACGCAGAGGCGCCAAGGCGTGGAGCCGTTGGGCACATATATAAGGAATTGCAAACTACGTACCAATCCCCAGGAAATCGGTGGGGGAGCCGCAGGTGGCTCCGGTGCCGAGCCGGCATCGGGTGACGGGGTTTCGAGCGCGACGGATTCCCAACGATTCCGTTTCAGTTGAGGTAGTTCTCAGTGTGAAGAACTCAAGCGTCGGCTTTCCGTTGGCAGATCGGCTGCTGCCCGCAATCCGCGTCGTCTGCGTCGCCGCCTTGCTCGCGATTGCAGCGTCCGCTGCTCCGACGGCGGCGCGAGCCGCCGATTCGGAGAGGGCGGCGCCGGAAGAGCCAGTGACAGAGAGCGCGAGTTATGTCGTCCGCGTCGTCGAGACGGGTCCTCCGCGCCTGTTTGTGACCGCGACGCTGCCGAGCGCCGGCGCCGAACTGCGGATGGCGCAGTCCTGGCCGGGGGACATACCGGAAGTTGCCGAGGCCGGGTGGCCGGGACTAATCCGTAATTTGCGCGTCGTCGATGCAGACGGGAGCGAGGTGCACGTCACGCCGGCGGGCCCGAAGGGTTGGACGCTAGCGAGTGCGATTCGCGGCAAGCTCACGCTCGACTACGAGATCGACCTCGCGCCACTGGCCGCCCGCGGCTGGCCTGCGCCACGCGAAGCTGCATACGCCGATCCCGACCACGTGACGCTGATCGGCCGCGCACTGTTCATCTTCACCCCGGCGCAGCGCGAGAGCCGTGTGCGGTTTACGCTGCCGGACGGATGGCAGCCGGTCGTCCCCTGGCGTTCGCCGGGCGGCGCGTCCGGGTCCGCTCTCGTCGCTTCCACCGAAGACCTTGCCGAGAACCTCATCGCGTTTTCTCGCGTCGCACCCGACGTCGTGGTCGCCGGCGGCTTCCGGCTAAACGTCGTCTCGTTCGGCCACTGGCAGTCGGCGCGAGCCGAGGTGCGGCGTGTCGTCGGCGCCGTTCTGCCGCGGCTCGTGGCGACGGTTGGATCCCGCGACCGCGCCGACTACGTGCTCGTCCTGCTGCCGCACGCCGAATCCGGCGGCGAGTCGTTCCGCGCGAGCTTCGCACTCACGCTCGAGGAGTCCGCCTCGCGCGCCAACATCGAAACGTGGGGAAACCTGGTCGCCCACGAAGTCTTCCACTACTGGAACGGCTGGCGGCTGAAGGGCGCCGACTACCCGAGCTCGCAGTGGTTCCAGGAAGGGTTCACCGAATACGCCGCCAACCTCGCACTCGTGTCGTCGGAGCTGAGCCGGCCCGAGCAGTTTCACGAGAGGCTCGCCGGGCACGTGATGAAGTACCGGAAGCTCGCGACGCCGCTCGATGCTCCGGGCACACGCAAGGGCCAGCCGCGCTACAGCGGCGGCGCGCTCGTCGCGTTCATCTGGGACACGAAGATCCGCGCGGCGACGGGCGGGAAGCGCGGGTTCGGGGACGTGATGCGCGCGCTGCTTCGCAACACCGACGCCGGCGCACGGCCCTACGCGTGGGAGGACATCCAGGCCGCGCTCGAGAGCGTCGCGCCGGGCGACTGGAAGGCGTTCGAGCAACGGTACATCCACGGGACCGAGCCGCTGCCGGTCGGCGACGCGTTCGCGAGGGTCGGATTGCGGATGACGGAAGCCGCGGATGGCGTCGTGCGGGTCGAGGCGGATCCGGGAGCGTCAAGGGCGGCGACGGAATTGCGAAGAGCGCTCGAGCGGGGAAGCCGGTAACCGAAGTGCCGAGGCCCTCGTCCTCCTGGCTTTGCGCCTTTGCGTCTGTCCTTGGCGTCTTTGCGAGAACCTGTCGTGAGGACGCGTTTCTCGCAAAGACGCCAAGGACTCGCAAAGGCGCAAAGGCGCAAAGGCGCTCACCCGAAGCGCACCGTGGTCATCGAGATCGAGCCGCCGGTGAAACCTTCAACCGGAAACGTCGGTGTCTCGCCCGGTCGCCGAAGTGCGCAGACGTAGAGCAAGGGCAGGTAGTGCTCCGGCGTCGGGATCGAAAGGGCCGCGTCTGCGCCTAGGTTCTCGTATGCCGCAAGCCCCGACTCGTCACCCGCCTCGAGGAGCGATCGCACTCGTGCGTCGAACCGAATCGCCCAGTCGAATCCCTCGCCGTCGCCGAGCCCCCAGTCCATCCTTCGCAGGTTGTGGACGATGTTGCCGCTCCCCACCACCAGCACGCCCTCCTCGCGAAGGGGCGCGAGCCGCCGCGCGAGCTCGAGGTGCGCCGCCGCGGGAAGCGTCCGGTCGATGCTGAGCTGGACGACCGGAACGTCGGCCGCCGGGAAGACGTGTACCAGCACCGACCACGCGCCGTGGTCGAGCCCCCACTCGCTTTCGTCGAGGCCAACCGGTTCCGGCGTGAGCAGCTCGCGGACGCGATGCGACAACGCCGGGTCGCCGGGTGCGGGGTACTGGACCGCAAACAGCTCGGGCGGGAAGCCGCCGAAGTCGTGGATCGTCCGCGGCTCTGGCATTGCAGTCACGTGGGTGC
>CAZQBW010000288.1:0-6399 GCA_964591515.1 uncultured Clostridia bacterium | reverse complement strand
GACGGCCTCACCTCTTGCGCGAAGCGCCCTGGAGTGCGGCGTGAAGCGCCGCTTTGGATTGTGATCCAAAGCGGCGCTTCGCGCCGCACTCCAGGGCGCTTCGCGCAAGAGGTGAGGTGAGCTGACGCCCCGACTTGCCTGTCCTACTCAGTCACCAGCTGCTTGATCCGGTTCTCCTCGCCGAGCAGAACGACCGTCGGCACGTGCCCGTCGATCTCCGATTCGTGGTAGTTCGCATACGACGCGATAATCACGAGGTCTCCCTTCGTCACGAGGTGCGCAGCCGCACCATTGACCTTGATGCACCCGGACCCGCGCGGCCCGCGCAGCGTGTAGGTCGTGAACCGGTTGCCGTTGGTCACGTTGTAGATCTGGACCTGCTCGTGCTCGACGAAGTCCGCAGCCTCCATCAAGTCCGCGTCAATCGTCACCGATCCTTCGTAATGCAGGTCAGCGTCCGTGACTTCGGCGCGATGCAGTTTCGATTTGAGAAGTATGCGCTCCACAGTTGGTTCAGATCTCCCCGTTGAGGACGACATTGTCGATCAGCCGCGTCTTTCCGACGAACGCAGCCAGTGCGATGAGAATTGGACGGCCGTCCTCGATCGCCATGACTGGCTCGAGGTCGCGGGTGTCCACGATTTCGATGTAGTCGATCCGCACGAGCGGCTCGGTCGCGATGAGCTCTTCCATCGCCGCCTGCAGGGTTGCCGTCTCGCGCGTCCCGGCTCCGTAGAGGACCTGGACCTTTTCGAGCGCGCGGTGCAGCACCGTTGCCGCCTGTCGCTCCTCGCTCGAGAGGTAGACGTTTCGCGACGACAGCGCAAGGCCGTCCTCGTCGCGCACGATCGGACAAACCACGATCTCGGGATCCATGCAGAGATCCGAGACCATCCGCTTGATGATGACCGCCTGCTGGGCATCCTTCCGGCCGAAAAACGCGAAGTGCGGCTTCACGATGTTGAACAGCTTCGAAACGACGGTCGTCACGCCGCGGAAATGGCCTTCACGGCTCGCGCCACACAGACGGTCCGACAGACCCTCGACGATCACGTAACTCGAGAAGTTCTCCGGATACACCTCATCGATGAGCGGAGCAAAGATGTAGTCGACCCCCCGCGACATGCACATCTCGGCGTCCTGGGCGAGATCGCGCGGATAACGATCGAGATCCTCGCCAGCTCCGAACTGGATCGGATTGATGAAGATCGAGACGACGACGATGTCGCTCATCTGCCGAGCCCGCTGCATGAGACTCATGTGTCCGGCGTGGAGCGCACCCATCGTCGGAACGAAGCCGATTCGCTGGCCTTCGTCGCGCAGACGCTCCGAGAGCGCTTTCATCTGCGGCGTGCGCTTGATGATCTCCATCGACGGCTCCTATGCGGTTCGTTCGCCGGCGTCGGGAAGCGCCTCGCCATCCATTTCGAGCAGCCGATCCGATACACCCTCCGCGACGGCGTAGCTCTCCGCATCCGTCGGGAAGGCACGCGAACGGACGTCCGAGGCGTAACGGCCGATCGCGCCTGCGATAACCGACTTCACATCGGCGTACTGCCGCACGAACTTTGGCGTATGGCCGAAAGACAATCCGATGAGGTCGGTATACACGATAATCTGCCCGTCGCAATGCGGGCCGGCGCCGATGCCGATCGTCGGAATCGCGAGACGCCTGGTGACGAGGCGGGCGATCTCCGCCGGAACCGCCTCGAGCACGATCGCGAATGCGCCAGCGTCTTCGAGCGCGAGGGCATCGTCGATGAGCGCTCTCGCAGCATCGATGGTCTTCCCTTGAACGCGGTAGCCGCCGAGCCGGTGCACTGATTGCGGCGTCAACCCGATGTGCCCGAGCACGGGGATCTCGGCGTCGACGATGGCGCGCACCGTCTCGGCGCGCTTGCGGCCGCCCTCGAGCTTGACGGCTTCGACGCCGCCTTCCTTCACGAAGCGGACGGACGAGCGGATGGCCTGCTCGATGCTCTCGTGGTACGTGCCGAACGGCAGGTCACCGACGACGAGCGCCGACGAGACCGCACGCCGCACGGCGCGCGAAACGAGGAGCATCTCGTCGAGCGTCACCGGTATCGTCGACTCGTAGCCGAGCATGACGTTCGCCACGCTGTCGCCGACGAGGAGCAGGTCCACTCCTGCCTCGTCCACGAGGCGCGCCGACGGATAGTCGTAGGCGGTCAAGGCGACTATCGGCTCACCGCCCTTGCGGGCCTGGATCGACGGTGCCGTCACCTTGGCCTTGTCAGAAGCTGGTATGTAGCTCATGCCGGAGTCCCCCGCCACCGAATGCTGACCAACCGGTTCCGAAGGTAGCACGGCAGTAAATTGGGCCGAACTATTCATTCGCGATAGTCTATCGGATTCGGTGATAGGAGGAACATAGGCCTCCGTGTACTCCGTGACTCTGTGCGCTCTGTATTCCTACGGATTGCCGTTGGCATACGGAGAGCACGAAGTCACAGAGGGCACGGAGGCCCTGCGACCATCTACACCTTCTCGAGCTGCGCGAACTTCGCGATGAACTTCTTCGCGCCGTAACCGGGGAACGAAACCGTCAGCTTCGCGTCGTCACCGGTACCTTCGCGCCGCAAGAGCAGCCCGATTCCGTACTTGGCGTGCTTGACCCGAGTACCCGGAGGATATCCGGCCGGGCCCGACACCGGCGCATCGCGTCTCGTCGATACCGAGGATCCCGGCGGTCCCGACGGTGGCCTCGAGGCCGGCGGTACAGCAGGACGGTCGGACGTCGAAGGCGAGCCTGCCGCGGACTTCCCTCCCCCGTCCCGCTTCGCGAAGAACTCCTTGATCGAGTCCGCGCTGTTGAACGTCTTGCCGGCGTAGTTCGACGTCCTCTTCGGCGCCTCCGTCCGGTCCCGTGTAAGTGCGGAAACGGCGTCGCGGTTGTGGCGCGTAGAAGGGCTGCCGGCAAAGCTCAGCCAGCTCGAGCCCATCGACTGGTCCTTGAGCAACTCGATCGGCAGCTCGTTGAGGAACGGAGAAGGTACGGCGGGCACCTCGTTCCCGTAGAGCCGGCGCCGCATCGCGTGGGTGATCGAAAGCCGTTGCTCGGCTCGCGTGATCGCCACATAGACCAGCCGGCGCTCCTCTTCCATCTGCGAGGCGTCGTCCTGCGAGCGCGCATGCGGACAGAGCCCGTCCTCGAAGCCGACTATGAAGACGACCGGGAACTCGAGACCCTTCGCCGAGTGCATGGTCATCAGCGTGACCTGCGCCTTCTCGTCGTACTGGTCCGTGTCCGATGCGAGCGCCGCATGGTCGATGAAGTCGCGCAGCGTCTCGCCCTGCTCCTCGGACTCCGCAGCGGCGTTGACGAGTTCCTCGAGGTTCAGAAGCCGCCCCTCCGCTTCCTCGGTCGACTCCTGAACGAGAGACGCTTCTATCCCCGAGTCGACGATTGCCGCGTGCACCACCTCCGAAACGCTGAGCTCGTCCGCCTTCTTGGCAAGCCCCTCGATCGTCGAGACGAAACCGGCAAGAGCCTGCGCCGCGCGCTGCGGCAGCGTCCGTTTCTCGAGCATGGTCGCAAGCGTCTGCCACAGACCGGCCCCGCCAGCCTTCATGTCCCGATCGATGGCCTCGAGCGTCGTCTTGCCAATTCCGCGCCGAGGCGTATTCACGACGCGGCCAAACGCCACGACGTCGTCGCGGTTGAGCGCGAGCTTCAGGTACGCGACCGTGTCCTTGATCTCGGCCCGGTCGTAGAACGAGAAGCCGCCGACGATGTTGTAACGCAGTCCCGCTCGCCGGCAGGCCTCCTCGAACAACCGTGACTGCGCGTTCATCCGGTAGAGCACTGCCACACGCGCGTCGGGGTCGCTTGCAAGCGCTTCGCTGGCGCGGGCGGCCACCCAGCGCGCTTCGTCGTCGCCGTCGATCGCCTGGTAGTAACCCACCTTCTCGCCAGCGGAGTTGTCGGTCCATAGCTTCTTGCCCTTGCGTGCCCGGTTGTTCTTGATGACTGCGCCCGCCGCATCGAGGATGTTCTGCGTCGATCGGTAGTTCTGCTCGAGGCGGATGACGCTCGCTCCGGCGTAGTGCTTCTCGAAGCTCAGGATGTTGCCGATGTCGGCACCCCGCCAGGCGTAGATGCCCTGGTCGTCGTCGCCCACCACGCACAGGTTCTGGGTCTTCTCGGTCAGAAGATGGATCAGAGAGAACTGCGGCTTGTTCGTGTCCTGGTACTCGTCCACCATCACGTAGCGAAACCGCTCGTTGTAGTGATCTCGCGTATCGCGGTCTTTCCTCAGCAGCCGAACCGTGCAGAGCAGAAGGTCGTCGAAGTCGAGCGCGTTCGCCGACTTCTTGCGCGTCTCGTACATTGCGTAAACGCGCGCGATGGCCTCGCGCCGCTGCTCCGCGCCGGGACCGAAGCCGCCTCCGGCCTGTGCAGCGTACTCGGACGCGCCGATGCCGCGATTCTTGGCGCTGCTGATCGCCGAGTGCGCCGCACGGACGGGCAGCACCTTCTCGTCGACGTGAAGGTCTGTCATGCAGCCTTTCACGACGCGCGCCGAGTCGTCGGAATCGTAGATAGTGAAGTTTCGCGAGAACCCCTCGCCGAGCCGCTCGACGTCGCGCCGCAGGATTCGCACGCACAGGCTATGGAACGTAGAGACGAGCGGCCGCCCGGTGCGGACCTTTCCCGCCAGCAGTCCGTCGACGCGGGTGCGCATTTCCTGCGCCGCCTTGTTCGTGAAGGTCACGGCCAGGATGTTCTCGGGCCTTACGCCCTTCACATCCACGAGGTACGCGATGCGGTGCGTGATCACCCGCGTCTTGCCGGATCCGGCGCCGGCGACGATCAATAGCGGCCCGTCGGTGTGACGAACAGCCTCCTGCTGCTGCGGATTGAGGCGCGCGAGCAGTTCAGAGGCGCGTCCGGGATCGGGAGTGCTCATGATCCGGCACCCGCCACGACGCACGAATCGCCGACGTTGAGCTGCTCTGGAGAAAAGTGGCGTCGCATCCCGTTCACTCGCAAACGCGGAGTGTACCAGCCGCCAACTGGTACGTCAGCCGGCGTCGGCGAGAGATGCGGTTCCGGCCACACCAGCCTCGCGCGAAAGCGCAAGCGTCGCAGCCTCGGCCGGATCGAGCCGCCTGCCGGTTTCGAGCGCAACGGACGCATCCGCATCGCCAATCAGAGCCGTTGCTGTCGCGCGGAGGCGGTCGCGCTCCTGCCGCTCTGCCGGATGGAGGATGATCGACTTCGAGGTCCTGAGCGAGTCAGCAGCTCCGAGCAGCTGGAGCGCCCGTGGAGCGTCTCCAACAAGCATCGCCACGCCGGCCAGCCCATCCAGTGCCTGCGCGATGCCGTCTGCCCCGCCGAGCTGCTCGCTCATCGACATCGCGTCCCGGAAGCGCGCCCTCGAGCGGCTGCCGTCCTTCCGATCCAGCAGCACGAATGCAATACCGTGCACGGCGTTCGCAATGAGCTGCCGATCATCCAGATCGCGCGCCATTCGCAGGCTTTCGTCCGTCAATCGCTCGGCCTCGTCGAGCGCGCCGTCACGCCGCGAGACGGTACCGAGATTCAGCAGCGTTCCAGCCACGCTTCGCTGGTCGCCCGCCGCCCGCGACACCTCGATAGACCGTTCGAACAGCGACCTCGCCTCGCCATTGCGCCCGCAATCCATGGCGACGAGACCGAGGCCGTTGATCGCTCGCGCTACCCCGGTCGGCAGATCGGCGGTTTCGAAGATCTCGAGGCACTCACGATAGAGCTCTGTGGCCCTCACGTACTCGCCGAGTCCATTCAGGATTGCGCCGAGGTTGAAGAGCATCCGGCCAAGTGCCAGGCGATCGTCGGACGCTCGGTGAAGCGCGACGCTGGCCTCGAGGTGCGTGCGAGCCTCGCCAAAGTCACCCTGGTAGTATGCGAGAACCCCGAGCGCATTGTGCGCTCGCGCACGAAGCTCATCCGGGACCGAACCTGCGCATGCGATCGCGTCGCCGAGCCAGGCGCGTCCCTCAGAGAAGTAGCCGTGGACGCGCCAGAACACTCCGAGCGCCGTCGCGAGTCGAACGAATGCCGCCGGGTCGCCACCGTCTCGAAAGCCGCGAAGCGCGGCCCGCATGTTGTCGTGATCGGCCTCGAGCCGATCCAGCCAGACTCGCGACTCGGGTCCCAGCAACGCACGTTCACCGCGCTCGGCTGTCTCGGTCGCCCACGCTCCATGCCAGCTGATCCAGCGTTCGGTCTCGTGCACGCCATCGAGCTGCCGCCGCCCGAATTGCCGGATCGACTCGAGCATTCGGTAGCGCGTCGTGTCGTCGCGGGTTTCGACAGCCACCAGTGACTTGTCGACGAGGCGCTCGAGCAGATCGAGGACGTCCCACGACGCCATTCCCGCCGCAGACGCAAGC
>CAZQBW010000287.1:0-6406 GCA_964591515.1 uncultured Clostridia bacterium | reverse complement strand
CGTCACCGAAGGCCTTGAGCGATTCGGATCTGGCGCGGGCGAAGGCGTCGGGGACCTCCTCTATCGTACGGACCTGGCGAATGCCGCGTCCGCCGCCGCCGGCCGAAGCCTTGATCAGGACGGGGAAGCCGAGCCGCTCGGCGTGCGAGCAGGCCTCTTCGATCGTCTCAACGGGGCCGTTGCTCCACGGAGCCACTTCGACGTCGACCGATTCGGCCAGGCGCTTTGCAGTTATCTTGTCGCCGAGCAGTCGAATGGTGTCGCCGGTCGGCCCGATGAACACGACGCCCAGGCGATCGCATAGATCGGCAAAGTCGGCCTGTTCCGCCACGAAACCCCATCCCACCCACGCGGCGTCGACACGCGACTCACTGAAGGCCCGTTCGATCCGTTCGTAGTCGAAGTACCGGCTCTTCCGGTGCGAGTCGCGCGGATCGACGAACATCGCCGAGCCCAGGCACACGGATTCGTCCGCTTCGCGGACGAACATCGAGTTGCGGTCGGGTTCCGTGAACAGGGCGATCGTCCGGATCGACAATCCGTGCATCAGGTTGTATTCGCGGACTGCGTGGATGAGCCGCATGGCGGCTTCTCCGCGGTTGACGATCGCGAGCCTTTCAAAGTGGCGCTGCATGATTCCTCCGAACGTGTGATCCAGCTCTCGTGAATGCCGTGGACCCGACGCGCGTCCGCGCGCGCCGGGTCGTGTCTCAGGCAGCGGACGACGACGCCATCACGGCAGCGAGTGGCCGCGCGCGATCTTCGGGGACGTCACCGAGCGCGATCGTCCGGTAGCCGGTCAGCCGCAGGTACACCGTGCCGGCCTCATCGACGACGTGAGCGTCATAGGTTCCGTCGCTCCTGTTGGTGACGACTGCACAAAGCCGTCCGATGGGCGCTCCCGACGGGAAGACCTCGATCGTTTCGATGCGGTTCGGCAGTCCCATCGAGCCGGTGGAACCGATCTCGTGAATGCCGGCAGTCTGGAAGCAGAGCTCGACGAGCCGCGGCGCGGCGACTAGCTCGAGCTCCGGTGGTACGTGGTTTACGGGCAGATTCTCCGCGTATCGACCCAGGACAGTCGTGCCTCGCCGCCATGCGGCGTCGAGGACCTTGTACGCCGGCCCGTGGAAGTAGATTCGGTAGATGTCCTCCGCCGAAACGACCGAGCCTTCCGGCGACCCGACTGGCTCTGCCTTGAATGCGTTGGGCGTGCGTGACATCACGACACGCGCGGTGAAGTGCGTCGTCGCCTGGGGTTCCGGCTGACCAGGAAGGGTCCGATGCCCGACGAGCCGACACCTGGCTTCGAGTCCGCCGCCGGCCTCCATGAGTTGCGCCGAGAGGATCACCGTGCGCGGCTCGCTTCGGTAGAACTTGAACGGCGCGAGGAATTCGACGTCCTCGATCGCCGTGACGCTCCAATCCGGGACAATGAGTCTCGCAAGCTCTGCGAACCCCTCGAGCCCCATCACCCCGGGCAGCACGGCGAAGGCTTCGATCTGGTGATCGAAGAGAAACGGCTGAACCTTGGGATCGAGCGTCGTCTCGACGGTCAGACCGCTGTAGATTCCCATCGACGCGACGCGGCCGAGCATCGGTCCCGCAACGTTGCCGGACGCCCGTTCACAGTCGATGCCGCCGGTTTCGTGAAACTCGGCAATCATTCCGCCGAGCCGTCCGGCGACGACGACCTCGCCGCGTGTTCCGCCGTCTGTCAGTTCGTGCCGAATGAACGGAACGCCGGTCTCCGGATCGAGCATGTCGATGCCGGCCTTGGCCATTATCGCCGGGATCGAGCCGCGGCTCGCCATGCCGATCTTGTCCCACGCCGTCCAGTCGATGACGATTCCGCGTGTTTCGGGCCTCGTGGTCCGGAAGCTGGACGTCATCTTGCAGAGCAGGTCGTTTGCCGCACTGTAGTCGGTCTGCCCCGCGTTGCCGAACCGGCCGGCGATCGAGCTGAACGCCACCGTCGCGCCGAGCGGCATGTCGCCGATTGCCCGGAGCAGGTTAAGCCAGCCGTCGCTCTTCACGTCGAAAACGAGGTCGTACTCGGCAGCGTCCTTGTCGCGCAACCGCTTGCTGATCTCGAGGCCGCCGGCGTGCAGGAGCACGTCGATGCGACCGTGGTCGGCACGGACCGTGTCGATGGCCCTGGCCACGGCATCTGCATCGAGCAGGTTCGCGCTGATGTAGTGCGCGACGCCGCCGGCCTTCTCGACTGCCTGGATGGCGGTGAGTGCCGCGTGCGCGCGCTCGAGTCCGGCAATGTCGCGTTCGACCATTGCCGGGGTGACGCGCTCGCCAGTCGCCTTGCGGCGCTCGAAGATGTCGTGCCGAAGGCCGTCCCTGTCCACGGCGAACTTCTGGATGTCCGGGTCGTTCGGATCGGGCTGTGGAACGAGGTCGAGCAGATAGAACGTACCACCCGAGTGCTCGGCGAGGTCCGCAGTTATGGCCGAGACGATGCTGCCGGCTGCGCCCGTCACGACGAAGACGGAATCCTTCGAGAGCTGCATACCAGGTTGACCGTCTACGACCGGTTTCTCGGCGAGCCCGACGGTCCACCGCAGTCCGTCGCTGTAACCGATCTCGACCGCACCGGGATCTGAGAGCGTCTCGCCGACCAGCAGCGTCGCGATCTCGTCGGTTGGGCGATCGACGGTAAAGTCAACCGCCTTCACGAGCGTTTCGGGGCGTTCGCGCTTGTAGCTCTTCGTGAACCCGGTCACTGCGCCCCCAAGCGGGGCCGTCGCGCCGGCGGCATCGTAGCCGTGTTTGCCGCCGAGTCGCGTGCCGGAAACGAGGAAGGTAGCCGGCCCGTCGATGGTTTCGTACAGCGCCCGCATCGTCGTCGAAAGCAGCTTCACGCGCACGCGAAGCGCCTCGCGCCAGGCGGCCAGGTCCATTTCGCCGATCGGACCTTCGTCGTTGAGGGCGGGCAGCCAGTAGACGCCGTTGATTGGCCCCTCGGCGAGCCACGCGGCGATCTGCTCCTCGAGCGCACCGGCGTCTGGAGCGTTGACGATGACGAGCGTCTCGACGCCCATCTCGAGCAGCTTCTGCACGAGCACGTCGCCGACTCCGCCCTCGTCCGGCATCACGACGACTCGCGCACCGGCACCGAGCGTGATGCCGGTCGCGACGCACAGGTCGAGTGCTGGCCTGAGGACCGGCACCGGGACGCGCCGCGGAACGGTGACGGCCGGGGCGGAGGCCTCATCGATTCCCGCTGCTGTTTCTGCCGCGGCCGCCGGTGCAGTCGCCGCCGGCATGCGATCGCGAACGAACTGGATGACGTGTGCGAGCGTCGGGAAGTCACGCAGTTTCAGGTTCTCGTCGCGCGGAATTCCGTAGAGTCCTCGCGCCGCCGCAAAGATCTCCGCCTGCTTGACGGTATCGATGCCCAGGTCGGCCTCGAGGTCGAGATCGAGAGCGAGCATGTCCTGCGGGTAGCCGGTCTTCTCGGCGACCAGGCCCAGCACGCTGGCATGGACGGTGTCGACGGCGGGTGCGGCAACGGGTTGGGCGGCAGTGGCTGGCACCGCGGGAGTCGCGGTTTTCAGGTCCGGCCTTCGGTCGTAGACGAACTGGATGGCGTGCGAGATCGTGGGGAAGTCGCGCAGCTTGAGGTTTTCGTCGCGCGGGATGTCGTATTCGCCACGAATGGCGGCGAACAGCTCCGCCTGCTTGACCGTGTCGACGCCGAGGTCGGCTTCGAGGTCGAGGTCGAGGTCGAGCATGTCCTTAGGGTAGCCGGTCTTCTCGACGACGAGCTCGAGGACCTTCTCCCGAACCGCATCCGTCTGAACGGGCGACCCGGACTGCATTGGCGTCGCCGGTGCGGCGGCGGCGGACGCCCCGATTGGAGCCGTGCCTTTCGCGGCAGCCAGGTCGGGCCTGCGGTCGTAGACGAACTGGATGGCGTGCGCGATCGTGGGGAAGTCGCGCAGCTTCAGGTTCTCGTCGCGCGGGATGTCGTATTCGCCGCGGATCGCGGCGAACAGCTCCGCCTGCTTGACCGTGTCGACGCCGAGGTCGGCTTCGAGGTCGAGGTCCAGGTCGAGCATGTCCTTCGGATAGCCGGTCTTCTCGACGACGAGCCCGAGGACTCTTTCCCGGACCGCATCTGTCTCGTCAACAGATACGGACTGCGCCGCCGGTGCGGCGACGTCCACTCGAGACGTACCCTTCGCGGCGGCCAGGTCCGGCCGTCGGTCGTAGACGAACTGGATAGCGTGAGCGATCGTGGGAAAGTCGCGCAGCTTCAGGTTCTCGTCGCGCGGGATGTCGTATTCCGCGCGGATCGCGGCGAACAATTCGGCCTGCTTGACGGTGTCGACGCCGAGGTCGGCCTCGAGATCGAGCTCGAGGTCGAGCATGTCCTCGGGGTACCCTGTTTTCTCGACCACGAGCGCCAGCACGCGATTGCGCACCTCGTCGACGGCCGCGGAGGCGCCGATTGGGATGCCGGCAGCCGGCGTGGGTGCAGGTGCGACCGTCGGCGGCGCCGCGGGCGCCGGCATCGACGCGGCGGGCCGTGCCGGAGTGGCCATTGCAGGCACACGTGCTTGCTCGACAACCGATGCGACGGTGCGAGAGGGCGGTGCAATGGCGCGTGCCGGCGCACCCTGATCCTTGATTCGCAGCGTCCGTTGAACGACCTCGAGGTCCGGTTGGTCATAACCCGAGACGGCCTCGAGCCATCCAGTCCAGACCGACTCGTTCGCGACGCGATTCGCGAAGCCGAGGTTTTCCGGCCTCGGACGGTCACCGGACGGGCTCGGCACCAGCCGCTCGAGCGACATGCTGATCTGAGAGCCGAACCCCGCGCCGAGGCGCAGTGCGTATTCGACCGGATAGGCGCCGCCCTTCGAGAGGTTCAGCGCTCCGAGCTCCGGATCGATCTCCTTGAAGTTCGCGACCGGCGGAACGATGCCCGTCTCGAGCACCTTCACGGCGACGACGTCCTCGATGCCGACGCCCATTGGATGGCCCGTAAAGCCCTTCGTGTTCGCGACGACGATATCGTCGGCGCGGTCCCCGAAGACGCGGCGCAGGGCGTGGACTTCGGCTGCGGCGCTGCCGCCGCGCGCCGGCGTGTAGGTTTCGTGGGAAACGAAAACCATCCTCGGCGCGATCTCGGCGCGGTTGAGTCCCCATCGGGCCTCGGCGTCGGCGACGAGCCGTTCCATGAGGTCGCTAATGTGGTTCACGTCGAGCCGGGTTCCGTGGAACGCGCTGTTGGCCGTGACAGCGCCGAGCAGTTCGCAGATCGGCCGGATGCCGCGCTCGCGGGCCGACTCGGCATCCTCGACGACGAGGGCGGCCGCGCCCATGCCGAGGATCATGCCGTGGCGCCGCCGATCGAACGGCGTCGCCGCGTTTTCGACGACGTCATCCGTCGCCGCTGCGCCTGAGGCAAGAAAGCCGGCCCCGATCCACTCCATCAGGTTGTCGCCCGTGACGTCGTCGGCCGAGACGATGACGACCCGCCGGCAGCGTCCGGCCCGAATCCAGTCCTCGGCGAGACCCATGGCCATCGTCGTACTCGCGCAGGCCGCATTGATCTGGGTGTTCGGGCCGCGCGCGCCGATGAGCTCGGCGAACTGCGAGTGGCCCATCGCCAGTACCCGGAACAGAAACCGGCGATCGAAAGTGAAGGCCTTCTCCGCGATCTCTTCCCTGAGCTCGGCAATGCGACGATCGATTTCGAGCAGTGCGTTCGTGTCGTGCCCGGCGTGAGGTCGTAGCGCTTCGAGGTCTTCGAGCCGCTGCCGCCGTGCGTGATCCTCGTGGTAGCCGGTCAGGTACTCGGCGAACGAGTCCATGCCCGGGAACGCAGACGCGAAGATGACGCCCGTGTCGTCGCGCATCGTCGCGGGAAGACCCCAGCCGTCAGGAAGCTGGGTATTCTTCGTCGTCGTCTTGTAGCGAAGGACGAGCGGGATGCCAGCATCGCGCAGCGCATCGATTCCCGCGCCGATGGCGAGCCGCGTCACGACGTCGAGGGCCGGGAGCCGGTCGGCCGCAACGCCGAACTCGGCGCCGAGGTCGAATTCGCCGCCGCGAGCGGCGAGCTTGATGACTTCGCTGGGGTCCTCGATGGTGTCGAACGTCGCCCCGCCGTTCTCTCGCTTCACCAGGCGCGTGATGTGCTTGTCGAGCATCGCACGGCGGAAGCGGTTCGGGATGAGGTCGATGAACTGCTGGCCGTGGAGGATCCGGCTGACGTTCGAATCGTCGAAGATCCGCTCGGTGCCGGGCAGCCCGATGGCCGCGCCCGTGACGACGACGGTCGGTCTGCGGCCCTCGCCGCGCGCAGTGCGACCGTCGCGTCCGCCGTAGATCTGCATGCCACGGTCGAGGAAGTCGGCGAAGAGGTGTCCGAGCTCGCTGTAGG
>CAZQBW010000286.1:0-6407 GCA_964591515.1 uncultured Clostridia bacterium | reverse complement strand
TTGGAGTGCGGCGTGAAGCGCCGCTTTGGAATGACTCCAAAGCGGCGCTTCACGCCGCACTCCAAGGCGCTTCGCGCAAATCTTGACTACGAAGAGACCGTTTCGAGGCCGCTGAAGAAGAACGCGAGTTCGATCTGCGCATTCTCCGGCGAGTCCGACCCATGGACGGCGTTCCGCTCGATCGACTCGGCGAGGTCCTTGCGGATCGTGCCTTCGGCGGCGTTCTCCGGGTTCGTCGCGCCCATGAGCTCGCGCAGGCGCGGAACTGCGTTCTCGCCCTCGAGGCAGACCGGGACGCACGGACCGCTCGACATGAAGTCGGTCAGGCTCGAGAAGAACGGACGCTCGCGATGAACGGCATAGAACCGCTCGGCGTCCGCCTTGCTCAGCTGGACCATTTTCAGCGCCCGGATAGTGAATCCGGCCGCTTCGTAACGCCGGAGGATCTCTCCGGTCTTTCCCGTCGCCACAGCGTCGGGTTTGACGATTCCAAGTGTGTGCTCTGCCACGGTGTGTCTCCTCTCTCGATTTCCCGTCGCTATCGCGATCGGGAGGGCGGTACGTGGCCGCCCGTTTCATTCGTTCTCTACCGTCCCAGGACCTTCAACATCATCGATCCAAGATCGGCCGGGCTCTCGACGACGTGAATACCCGCATCGCGCATCGCGGCCATCTTTTCAGCCGCCGTTCCCTTCCCACCCGCGATGATCGCGCCTGCGTGGCCCATACGCCGTCCCGGCGGCGCGGTCTGTCCGGCGATGAACCCGACGACCGGCTTTGTCATCTTCGCCTTCACGAACTCGGCCGCTGCTTCTTCGGCAGTACCGCCGATCTCGCCGATCATGACGACGGCCTCGGTGTCGGGGTCGTCCTCGAAGAGCGCGAGCGCGTCGATGTGATCGGTTCCGATGATCGGGTCGCCGCCGATGCCGATGCACGTCGACTGGCCGAGTCCGAGCTCGGTGAGCTGGTGCACGGCCTCGTACGTGAGCGTGCCCGAGCGTGAAACCACGCCGATCGAGCCTTCCTTGTGGATGTGCCCCGGCATGATGCCGACCTTGCACTTGCCCGGACTTATGACGCCCGGACAGTTCGGCCCGACGAGCCGCGTTTCTCGCGTCGCGAGGTAGGCATGCACGCCGACCATGTCGCGCGCCGGGATGCCCTCGGTGATGCAGACGACGAGCCGGATACCTGCATCCGCCGCCTCCATGATCGCGTCGGCGGCAAATGGCGGCGGAACATAAATTACGCTCACGTTGGCGCCGGCTTCGCTGACGGCGTCGGACACGGTGTTGAACACCGGAATGCCTTCATGCGTCTGTCCGCCCTTGCCGGGCGTCACGCCTCCGACGACGTTCGTTCCGTACTCCACCATCTGCCGGGCGTGGAAGCTGCCTTCCTTGCCGGTCAATCCCTGAACGACCAACCGCGTATTCTTGTCGACGAGAACTGCCACCTGGGCCTCCTCAACTGGGTGATGTCACGACGGACGCGAACCCTCGGCCCGCGAAAGACCGCGCACTATACCACCGGGCCGCGAAAGCCACCAAGAATGGTCCGCGTTCGAAAGCTCCGTGACTCGGTGCCTCTGCGAGACCTCTGCGTCTCTGCGAGAAAAGCGCCCTCGAAAGTCGAGTTTCTCGCAGAGACGCAGAGGTTTCGCAGAGGCACGGAGGTCCGAACGAGTCGGGCGACTATTCCGTGAATCGACCCATCCGCCGGAACTTCTCGTAGCGCGCGAGCAGCCGCTGTTCGGGTCGCAGGTTCGCGACCGATTCGAGCGCCTCGGCGAGCGAATCGCCGAGTAGCCGCGCTGCCTCGTCGAAGTCAGCGTGTGCGCCTGCGTCAGGTTCCGGGACGACCCGGTCGATGATGCCGAGCGTGAGAAGCTCCGGTGCCGTGATCTTGAGCGCCTCGGCGGCACGAGCCGCCTGCGCAGAGTCCTTCCAGAGGATCGCCGCGCAGCCTTCCGGCGAGATGACGGAGTACACGGCGTTTTCCATCATCTGGACGACGTCTCCGACCCCGATGGCAAGTGCGCCGCCCGAACCGCCTTCGCCCGTGACGGTGCATATGACCGGCACGCGCAGCTTCGCCATTTCCCGCAGGTTGAAAGCGATGGCCTCGGCCTGGCCGCGTTCTTCCGCATCGATGCCCGGATAGGCGCCGGGGGTGTCGATGAACGTGAAGATCGGAAGCCCGAACTTCTCGGCAAACTGCATGACCCGAAGGGCTTTCCGATACCCCTCGGGCATCGGCATTCCAAAATTACGGTGCTGGCGCTCGCGCGTCGTGCGGCCCTTCTGGTGTCCGATGACGACCACGGGTTGCCCGCGAAAGAGCGCGACGCCGCACACTAGAGCCGGATCGTCGGCGAACTTCCGGTCGCCGTGCATCTCGAAGAAGTCGTCGAAGATCCGCTCGATGTAGTCGAGCGTGTACGGCCGATCCGGGTGGCGCGCGAGTCGCACGCGGTCCATCGCGGTCGTTGGTCCGGCGTCCGGAATCGGCTCGAAAGCATCGATGTCCGAGACGTCTTCTCCGTTCACCTTCGGTCTGGCGTTCTCCTGCATTTGTTCAGGCGTCGTGCGACGCACGGGCGCTCCAGAAGCGGTCAACGGCGCGGTCTCCTCGGTTTTGGGACGTGGTGGCACCGGCAATGGTGTCCGGGAGACAAGTATCAGGAATCGGCGGGAATGGCAACGCGGCGGCTCTGTGACTCGGTGCCTCCGTGTCTCTGTGTGCGTAGCTCTTCAGCCAAATGGGGAGCTACGCACACAGAGACACGGAGGCACCGAGTCACAGAGTCCAATCGGGATTTGAAACGCGGAATACGAAACGGCACGCCAGAGATATACTCCCGTCGCCCACTTGCCAATTTCGGAGATTCCGCTAATGCGACGTGCTGCGACCACCCTGCTGTGCATTGCCCTGATGTTTACTGCCACGGCGGCGTCGACACCGGGCGTGTCCACGTCCCGCGGAACCGTCCCCGGAATCCAGACGATCTACGTCGTCCACACGAGCCACTGGGACTACGGGTTCACCGATCCGCCGGCGAATCTGCCCGCGCTCATCAAGCTTCACATCGACGACATGGTCGCCAAGGTCCAGTCCGATCCCCGCCATCGCTACACGATCGAATCAGTGTGGGTGCTCGAGGACTACATCTCCGTGGCGACACCTCAACAGGTCGAGACCCTGATGGGGCTCATCCGCGCAGGCCGAATCGCACTCAGCAGCGCCTACACCGGCCCGCACTCCGGAATCATGTCGGCCGAGGAGTTGAACCGCTGGATCTACCGGGCGCGAAAGCTCCGTGACCAGTACTCGATTCCCTCCCGCGCCGCGATCGTCGACGACAATCCCGGATACTCGTGGGCCTTGCCGGATGCGCTCGCCGGCTCCGGCGTAGACCGGCTCGTCTGCGGCCCGAACACCGCCTTTGCGAACGAGTTTCCGCTTCCGCGCAGCGAGTCGATCTTCCGGTGGCGTGGCCCTGGCGGCGGCGAGACGCTGACGTGGGTGAGCCGCGACGCCTACACCGAGGGTTTCGGCACCTGGCAGATCGACGCAAATGCCGCTCGACTCTTCTACGGCGCGGACCACCCGGAATGGGCGGGCTGGACTAACCAGCAGATAATGGCGCAAGGCATCGCCGCCCAGACCGCAGTACTCGAGTCGAACGGCTATCCTTACGACGCCGCGCTCGCGATTCTCGCCTTCGACAAGATGAACTACGATCCGTCGGGAGCGTTGCTCGGCGACATCCTGACGTGGAACGCAACGCACGTCTCGCCTCAGATCAAGCTCGCGACGCCCGACGAGTTCTTCGATCACGTGGTCACAACGTACGGCCTCGGCGCGTTTCCGGTGCGTTCCGGCAACTGGGCGCAGAGGTGGGAGCGAACGAAGGCCTACGGAATGATCTGCCAGGCCCGGTTCCGCGAGATCCGCGACGGCCTGTCCGCAGTCGAGTCTCTCGGAACGGTGGGTTCGCAGTTCGGCGCGCCCTATCCGGCGACTGTCGTCGATTCGGCGTACCGCGACCTGATGCGCTACGACGATCACGGAGGCGGAGTCGGCGGCACCCAGCCGCTCGAGATGACGCTGGCGGAGTGCAACGCCACCAACCTCTACTGGATGCAACTGTCGCTCGCGCACCGCGACGCCGTTCGTGGCGCGGTGGACAATGCCGCCACGTCGATCGCCGCGCGCCTTGCGACGGGTCCGAATCCAGAGATCGTGGTATTCAACAGCCTGTCGTCGCCTCGGACGGATCTCGCGGTCGCGCCGGCACCTGCCGCGCAGCCGTTTGCGCTGCGCGACGCCGTGACGGGAGCGGCGGTTCCCTATCAGGTCCGGCCGGATTCCTCGATCGAGTTCGTCGCGGAGAACGTTCCGGCGCTCGGACTGCGGCGATACCGCGTCCTGGCGGGCCAGAGCGACGGGTCACCCACGCTCGTCTCCACGACCACCGGCGGGCCGACCGCCACCGTCGAGAGCGCACACTACCGGGTCGTGCTCAACACCACGACCGGAGAGATCACCTCGATGGTCGACAAGGCGGCTGGCAACCGCGAGCTCGTCAATGCCGCGAGCACTCTCGACTTCAACCGCACGGTCAAGGCCCGCAACACCGCCGACTTTCTCGGAGGCAATCCGACCAGGCTCAACACTTCGACGGCGACGGTCACTGGTGCTTCCGGCACCGTTTCGGGCGCTCTGACCGTCAGCTATGCGCCGCCGCCGGGAGCGAACCTCTCGTCGCCGATCTCGAAGTTCGAAGTGCGGCTGTTCGACCGGCTGCACCGGATCGACGTCGTCAACACGTACGATCGCTCGCGGCTGACCTATACGCTCTCGACCGATGATCATTCGGAGCACTTCTACGCTCCGATGCCGTTCGCCATTCCGGTCGCAAACCTGCAGACATACATCGACGGAAACGCTGCGAGTCCTCTTCGTCCGCCTACTGCGACTTATCTGACCGGACCGACTGTGACCGCAGTGAACAACTCGAACACGCCGTCGCGCGGCGTGACGCTGCGTGACGCCGTCGCAGGGTTCGAGATCTCCGTCGTCAGTCCCGAGGTCTTCTGGTACGTGGTCGGAAACAATCTGAACAGCTACGTGTACAACCCCGCCGAGGCAACGCTTCTCGGGCAGACGATGGCTAAGCAGGATCGGACGAAGACCGACGACCCTGGCTTTCCCGAGCTGAATTTCGTGCTCGAGCCGCTCGAATCCGCTCCAACCGTGAACTACTCGGTCTACACGTCGCGATTCTCGATCACGTCCGGACCTGTCCGGACGGCGTCGGCGACCGGCGATTTCGGCTCGGGCGTCATGACGCCACTCGAGACGGCGATCGTACCGGGCGGGCAATCCGGACCGATTGCCGCCTCGTCCGTGAGCTTCTTTTCGGTCGCCGCGCCAAACGTCGAGATCCTGACGGTCAAGCATCCGGATTTCGGCGATCCGGCGGACGTGATCGTGCGAGTGCGCGAGCGCGACGGTCTCGCGACGTCGAGCGTGTTGCGCTCGTCGTTCGTGGTGGTTTCGGCTTCGGAAGCCACGCTGCTCGAGACGCCGACTATGGCGCTGCCGCTGCCGGTCCCGGTGAATCTGCTGCCCTGGCAGACGAAGACTCTGCGGCTGCGGCTTGGTGCGTTTGCGCCGGCGGGCGCCGACACGGCCGGAGTCTATCTGCCGTCCGTTGGGGCATGGTTCCTTCGCAACAGCAACACGCCGGGCGCAGCCGACGTGACGGCGAGCTACGGACCGGGCGGGCTCATTCCGGTCGCCGGCGACTGGAACGGCGACGGCGCCGACACGCTCGGCGTCTTCGATCCGTCGACGTCCACCTTCTTCCTCAAGAACACGAACGCGCCTGGAGGCGCGGACATCGTTGCGAGCTTCGGACCTCCGGGTTCGGGCTGGACGCCGATCGTCGGCGACTGGAACGGAGATGGTGTGGACACGGTGGGGCTGTATGACGCGGCGTCGGGGGCGTTCTTCCTGCGAAACGCGAATGCGCCGGGAGCGGCGGACCTCGTCTTTACGTACGGCCCGGCGGGAGCAGTGCCGCTCGCAGGCGACTGGAATGGTGACGGAGTAGATACGATCGGCCTGTCATTGCCTGCGACCGGTACGTTCTTCCTCCGCAACTCGAATGCGGGCGGCGGGGCTGACCTCGCGTTCAACTACGGCCCGCCGGGCGCGATGCCCGTGATGGGCGACTGGGACGGCAACTGACCACAGATTTCACAGATTGAAACAGATCAACACAGATCAGAGTTCAGATCTGTGTTGATCTGTTTCAATCTGTGAAATCTGTGGTCACACTCGAGGATCCGGAACCGAGAGAACCACCGCCGTCTGGTCGGCGCGGAACCTTTTCA
>CAZQBW010000285.1:0-6457 GCA_964591515.1 uncultured Clostridia bacterium | reverse complement strand
ATCTCGACGTTCCGCTGCAGCACGCCTCGCGCGACGTCCTGAAACGGATGAAGCGACCGGGCGACCGCGGCTACTACGAAAAGCTCCTCGAGCGCGCGCGATCGATCGTCCCGGACATAGCGATCCGAACGACGTTCATCGTCGGATTTCCCGGAGAAACGGATGCCGATTTCGACGAGCTCGTCGGGTTCGTTCGTGGTGCCGAGTTCGACCGGATGGGCGTCTTCACATACTCGGACGAGGAGGGAACAGGTGCCTTCCTGCTCGACGGAAAGGTCGACCCGGCTGTCGCCGCCGAACGCCGCGACATCCTGATGGAGATCCAGCGTGAGATCTCGCGCGAACGGAATCAGCAGCACGTCGGAAGCGTCGTCGACGTGATCATGGAAGGGCGTTCCGAAGAGACGGACCTGCTCCTTCAGGGTCGAATGCGGTCGCAGGCGCCCGAGATCGACGGAGTGGTCCTCGTCAACGAGCTGCTCGACGACGAACGCGTCCCCGACGAAGGCGAGATCGTCCGCGTCGAGATCACCGAAGCGCACGAATACGACCTCGTCGGACGACTTGTATGACCGCTGACGCAGCGCCATCGGCGCCAAGCGCCCTCGATCGGTTTGCCCGCTTCGTCTCGTCAGGAGGTGGCGCTGGTTTCCTGCCAATCGCACCGGGAACCTGGGGATCGGGGATCGTTACGGGTGGACTGTGGCTGCTGAACCTCGCCGCTCCCGGCATCGTGATGAAGCCGGCTGCCGGGCCGATAATGCTTGCGACAGCGCTTGGATTGGCGTGGCTCGGCGTCTGGGCGGGAGATCGGGTGGCAGCACGGCTCGGTGACGACGATCCGTCCGAAGTAGTCATCGACGAAGTGGTGGGCCAGTTGCTTACCTACTCCCTTCTTCCGCTCGCAGGACGGGCGTGGACTGGCTGGTCGTTCGAGATCGCGCTCGTCGTCGGATTCCTTCTCTTTCGCGCTCTCGACATCGTCAAACCCGGTCCGATCGACGACCTTCAGAAACTGCACGGCGGGCTCGGCATAATGGCCGACGATTTTCTTGCCGGCATCGTAGGCGCGTGCGTGATGCTCGCGGCTGCGATGCTCCTGTGAGGCTTACACGATGAACGCCGAGATCATCGCAATCGGATCGGAACTGCTCACGCCCGATCGAATCGACACGAACTCGCTCTGGCTGACCGAAAAGCTCAACGCGATCGGTATCGAGGTTCGCCTGAAGACCATCGTCGGCGACGACGACCTCAGGCTCGAAGAGGCGGTGCGCGATGCGATTCGCCGGTCGGAGGTCGTCATCTCGACCGGAGGGCTTGGCCCGACCGAGGACGACATCACCCGCAAGGTGTTTGCCCGCGTGCTCGGCCGGCCGCTGGTTCTCGATGACGCGATACTCGAGGACATCCGCAACAAGTTCCGTCGCATAGGGGCGACGATGACGTCGAACAACGAGCGCCAGGCGCTCGTGTTGCGCGACGCCGAAGTACTTCCCAATTCGAGGGGGACTGCGCCCGGATTGCTCATCCAGCACGAACGGGCGCTCATCGTGCTCCTTCCCGGACCACCTCGCGAGATGAAGCCGATGTTCGGCGAGCAGATCCTGCCGCGGCTCGAGAAGCTCTCGCACGGAATCAGGATCTGCAAGCGCGTGATGAAGACGACCGGACTCGGAGAGTCGGCGCTCGACCAGAAGATCGCGCCGATCTACGGCCAGTACTCGAATCCGTCGACGACAATCCTGGCCAAGCCCGGTGAGGTCGAGATCCACCTGACGGCCAAGTCCGACACTACTGCTGGTGCGGTGGCCCTGCTCGACGAGCTGGCCGAGAAGATCGAGGACGAGCTGTTTCCTTCCATCTACTCGCACCGCGGTGAATCGCTCGAGGAGGTCGTCGGGCTCGGACTTACCGTGAAGGGCTACACGATTGCGACGGCCGAGAGCTGCACTGGCGGGCTGATCGCGAAGCGGATCACGGACGTTCCCGGCAGCTCGGAGTACTTTCTCGAGGGACTCGTTACGTATTCGAATGCGGCGAAGACGCGGCTGCTTGGAGTACCGGAAGCGCTGATCGCCGAACACGGCGCAGTCAGCGCGGAAGTTGCCGAGGCCATGGCGACCGGCGTGAAGGCGGTTTCGGGAGCGACGATCGGTGTTTCGACGACCGGGATTGCCGGTCCCGGTGGCGCGACGGACGAGAAGCCCGTCGGGCTCGTCTACATCGCAATTGCCGACGACGTGCAGGTCGAGGCCAAGCCATACAATCTCTTCGGTTCGCGGCAGGAGATCCGCGAGCGCGCATCGCAGATCGCGCTCGACCTCATCCGGCGGCGATTCCTGCTGTAACAAAAACACAGACCGCCGGCGCAGGTCGATGCGCGGTCAACAACGCGAGTCGAAATGAAACTCTTCATCACAGGCGGAGCCGGCTTCATCGGCTCGAACCACATCAAGCTCCTTCTTGCGACGGATCCGGACGTGTCGATCGTGAACTTCGACGCCCTGACCTACGCCGGAAACCTCGAGAACCTGACCGACGTCGCAACCGATCCGCGTTACCGGTTCGTCCGTGGCGACATCACGGCTGTAAGCGACGTGATGGACGCGCTCGAGGAAGGCTTCGACGCGATCGTTCACTTCGCAGCCGAGTCGCACGTCGACCGCTCGATCGAATCGGCGGCGGATTTCGTGCGGACGAATGTCGTCGGCACGCAGGTGCTTCTCGACGCTGCGCGCGCGCGAAAGATCCCGCGATTCGTCCACGTGTCGACTGACGAAGTGATGGGATCGCTCGACGGCGGGGGCTTCTTCTCGGAAGACACTCCGCTGGCGCCGAACAGTCCCTACGCGGCGTCGAAGGCGGCCGCAGAGCACTTCGTGCGTGCGGCAGTCCAGACGCACGGCCTCGATGCCGTCATCACGCGCTGCTCGAACAACTACGGCCCGTACCAGTTTCCCGAGAAGCTCATCCCGCTCGTCATCGCGAACGCGATCGACGGCAAGCCGATCCCGGTCTATGGCGACGGCCAGCAGGTGCGCGACTGGATCTTCGTCGACGACCATTGCCGCGCGGTCGATGCCGTGATGCGCAGGGCGGCAACGGGCTCGGTCTACTGCATCGGTGCGCGATCCGAGCAGCCGAACCTGAACGTCGTGCGGACGATTCTCGACGCCGTTGGCGCGCCGCATTCGCTGATCACCTACGTCACCGACCGTCCGGGACACGACCGGCGTTACGCGATCGACCCGGTGCGGATAGAGACGGATCTCGGATGGACGCCGCAGGAGAGTTTCGAGAGCGGGATTGCGAAGACGGTGGGCTGGTATCGCGACAACGCCGAGTGGATAGCGCGAGCGAGATCCGGCGCGTACCGCGAGTACTACGAGAAGAACTACGCCTGGCGGGAATCGTCGGCGTAAGAGAGGCGTCGCCGTACAGAGAGCACAGAGTCACAAAGAGCACGGAGACCACCTGTCTCTGTGTACTTTGTGACTCTGTGCTCTCTGTACGGCCACGCCTCTCCGTCGAGAAGCGCTACAGCCCCATCAGGTCGACGAGCTCCTGCACGGCCGCCGCGGACTTGTGCAGCGCCGCGCGCTCCTCGGACGTCAGCCCTACCTCGATGATCTGCTCGATGCCCTTTGCTCCGAGCTTCACCGGCACGCCGACGAACAGTCCGTTCACTCCGTATTCGCCCTCGAGATATGCCGCACACGGCAGGATCTTCTTCTTGTCCTTGAGAATCGCCTCGCACATGTCGACGGTCGCCGCCGACGGCGCGTAGTACGCCGATCCCGTCTTGAGCAGAGCGACGATCTCGGCACCGCCCGACGCCGTGCGCGCGTTGATCTTGTCGATCGTGTCCGCCGGCAGCAGTTCCGTGATCGGAATGCCGGCACACGTCGAATAGCGGGGAAGCGGCACCATCGTGTCGCCGTGGCCACCGAGCACGAACGCGTTGATGTTCTCGACCGAGCAGTTGAGCGCCTCGGCGAGGAAGCACGCCATGCGCGCCGAATCGAGCACGCCGGCCATGCCGATCACCCGCTCCTTCGGGAAGCCCGACTCGCGCAATGCAACCTGGCACATCGCATCGAGCGGGTTCGACACGATGATTAGGATGCAGTTCGGCGAGTACCGGACGACTTCCTTCGTGACGCTGCGGACGATGTCCGCGTTGGTCTTGAGCAGGTCGTCGCGGCTCATCCCCGGCTTGCGGGCAATTCCCGACGTGATGACGACGATGTCGGAATCCGCGGACTCCTTGTAGCCGTTCGAACCCGTCAGCGCGCAGTCGTAGCCGAGGATCGGCGCGGACTCCGCGAGGTCCAGCGCCTTGCCCTGCGGCATGCCTTCAACGATGTCGATGAGAACGACGTCTGCCAGTTCCTTGTCGACGAGCCGGTGTGCGGCCGTTGCACCAACGTTTCCCGCCCCGACGACGGTGACTTTCTTGCGTCCCATGCGTGCCTCCTTCGTGATTTGGGATGGCCGCCGCCGCGCGATGACTCAGCGGGCGGTCGGCCTCCCGGTCCTACAGGTTCCCTATGATTGCGTCGGCGAACTCGCTCGTCTTCAGGCGCGTCGCCCCCGGCATCTGCCGCTCGAGGTCGTAAGTCACCTGCTTCTGACCGATCGTCGCGCCGACGGCGGCGATGATCGAGTCCGCCGCTTCTTTCCAGCCCATGTGGTCGAGCATCATCACGCCCGACAGGATTACGGAGCCCGGATTGATGACGTCCTTGCCGGCGTACTTCGGCGCCGTGCCGTGCGTGGCTTCGAAGATCGCTGCGCGGTCGCCGATGTTGGCTCCTGGCGCGAGTCCGAGCCCGCCGACCTGCGCGGCAGCGGCGTCCGAGATGTAGTCGCCGTTCAGATTCGGCGTCGCCACGACGTCGTACTCGTCCGGACGGAGCAGCAGCTGCTGGAACATCGAGTCGGCGATGCGATCCTTGACGAGGATCTTGCCCTCGGGCGTAACGCCTCCGTGGTCGTCCCAGACTTGCTGCTCGCTGATCAGGGTGTCGGCGTACTCCTCGCGCGCGAGCTCGTAGCCCCAGTCACGGAATGCGCCTTCCGTGAACTTCATGATGTTGCCCTTGTGGACGAGCGTGACGCTCTTGCGCTTGTTCGCGATCGCGAAGTCGAACGCGCGGCGCACGAGGCGCTTGGTTCCAAAGGCCGACATCGGCTTGATGCCTATGCCCGAGCCCTCGCGGATGTTCTTTCCGAATTCGGAGTTGATGAACTTGATGAGTCGATTTGCGTCGTCCGTCTCAGCCTTGAACTCGACGCCGAGGTAAATGTCCTCGGTGTTCTCGCGGAAGATCATGATGTTGAGCTTTTCGGGAGCCTTGACCGGCGACGGAACGCCGGTGAAGTACCGGACCGGGCGCACGCACGCATACAGGTCGAGGCGCTGCCGAAGCGTGACGTTGAGCGATCGGATACCGCCGCCAACCGGAGTGGTCAGCGGTCCCTTGATCGCGACGACGTAGCTCTCGATGGCGCGCAGGGTGTCTTCCGGCAGCCACTCGCCTGTCCGTTCGAAGGCCTTCTCGCCGGCGAGGATCTCGTACCAGTGGATCCGGCGAGCGCCGCCGTAGGCCTTGGTGACTGCGGCGTCGAACACCCGCTGCGAGGCGCGCCAGATGTCCGGTCCGGTACCGTCACCTTCAATGAACGGGACGATCGGATTGTCGGGGACGACGAGCTTGTTGCTGGAATCGACGGAGATTGACGCTCCATCGGACGGGACTTCTATACCGTTGAACGCTGCCATCGCCACCTCGCGCGTGATGTAACGGACACAGGAGCGGATTCTCGATCCGAGGGTCCGTGAAAAGAGCCGCCGAGTCTACCAATCGCACTTTGGGGTGTCAACGAACGGGTCCGGGCACGATTCGGCCCTTTGCGAGGGTCCGCCGGACGTGCAAAATCGCGGCATGAGCAAGTCGAAAACTTCGGACCTGGCGCCGCTCGTGGGCGTGATAATGGGCTCGACCTCGGACTGGGAAACGATGAAGCACGCGGTCGACGTGCTCGAGAAACTCGGCGTCCCTCACGAAGTTCGCGTGGTCTCGGCGCATCGCACGCCGGACCTGCTCTTCGAATACGCATCAACAGCGGAGAAGCGCGGACTGGCGGTGATCATCGCCGGAGCCGGCGGCGCGGCGCACCTGCCGGGTATGACGGCGTCGAAGACGGTGCTGCCCGTGCTCGGAGTTCCTGTGGAGTCGAAGGGACTCAAGGGAATGGATTCACTGCTGTCGATCGTGCAGATGCCCGGCGGGATTCCGGTCGGAACGCTCGCGATCGGCAAGGCCGGAGCGATCAACGCGGCGCTGCTCGCCACGGCGATCCTCGGTACTGCCAACTCTGCATTCCGCCAGGCGCTGAAAAGGTTCCGCGCCGACCAGACGGCGGTGGTTCTCTCGGTTCCGGATCCTCG
>CAZQBW010000284.1:0-6475 GCA_964591515.1 uncultured Clostridia bacterium | reverse complement strand
GCAGGGTCCCTTCATGCTTCGCCGCCGTTACATCATCTGGGTCGGTCTCTCGGCGATTATCGCCCTTCTGCTCTTCAATCTCTGGTCCCAGTACAGGTCGCTGACCGAGCTCCAGACGACTTCGCCGCTCGCCCGACAGGCGTCCTGGCGCAACCGGCTATCCGACGTCGCCGCCGACCTGCAGAACTTCTACCGCGACCGGGCAGCCGCGACGCTCAACGTCTCGCCGACCACAATCATCCCCGAGAAGATGGACGATGCCGTCGAGATCGCCTTCCGCGATGCCCCGGCGGACGGCGTCAAGCGCTACTTCCTCAGCTCGCCGTTCAGCTCGCGCCCCGGAGTCGTCAAGGTCACGCTCTACGACCCGGCCACGCGAACCAAGGTCGACGAGCGCACGCCCGACCACTGGGCGGCCTTCTCGGCATCATCGGCGTTCTTCAGCCTGATCCTGCGCGACGCCTCCGTCGATCCGCAGCAGTTCGTCTTTGGCGAGGACGACCCCGACAACCGCGTCATTGCGATGCCGATCGTCGATTCGTCCTCGCGGGCCGTCGGCGTCGCCGGAATGATCGTCGACACGAAGCACTTCAAGAAGTCCGTACTTCCGGACGCGTTGCCCGTTGCCCTGCGCCAGCACTTCACCGAGGACGAGCTCGACGAGATGACGTTCGCCGTCTTCAACGAGCGCAACGAGGTCGTTGCCTCGACGTGCAAGGAAGCTGACGGCAGTACCGACGTCTGGGTGCCAATGCAGCTCGCCTTCTCGAAGTGGCGGCTGGGCGCGAAGAGCCTCGGCCTCCCGCAGGATCAGCTTGCAGCGCAGAACTTCGCGCTGAACTTTTCGCTCACGATCTTCAACACGCTCGCGCTCGCCCTTGGCATCGGCTTCGCGCTGCGCGCTGCCTCGAAGGAGATGAAGATCTCGCAGATGAAGTCCGACTTCGTCTCGAACGTCTCGCACGAGCTTCGCACACCGCTTTCGTCGATACGCGTGCTGGGCGAGTTCCTGCGCTCGGGCCGCGAGATCGAGCCCGAGAAGCTGCGCAAGTACGGGGAGTTCATCGAGACCGAGAGCGCGCGGCTCGCGAAGCTCATCTCGAACATTCTCGATTTCGCCAAGATCGAGTCCGGGCAGCGCTCGTACGAGTTCCGCGAGGGCCAGATCGAGGACGTCGTCCACGAGGCGCTCCGCGTCTACGAAGTTCGCCTGCAGCAGCGCGGCTTTGCGGTTGACGTGGATCTGCCGGCCGCGCCACTTCCGCCTGTCGCGCTCGATCCGGATGCGGTCACGCAGGCGCTCTCGAACCTCATCGACAACGCAATCAAGTACTCGGGCAATTCGCGCCAGATCCGCATTCGTGTATGGCGCGAGATGGCATCGGTGCTCGTTTCGGTCACCGATTTCGGGGTCGGCATTCCGGGCGACGAACTTCGTAAGATTTTCGAGCGTTTCCACCGTGTCAGCACGGGACTCGTCCACGACGTCAAGGGAAGCGGGCTCGGGCTCTCTCTCGTCAAACACATCGTCGAGGCTCACGGCGGAACGATTACAGTCACAAGCGACGTCGGACGGGGCAGCACGTTCACACTGCAATTTCCGGCGACTCCAGACGTTGACGAGGCGGGCGCCGCCGAATCGGGCGCCATCGAGGGACTTCCGGCATGATCGACTCCACCGCAGCTCGGACCTCATCGCACGGATTGGCATCCGACACGTCACCAACGACCGGCCGCGTGCTCATCGTCGAGGACGACGAAGCGACCGCTTTCGCGCTTCGCGACGGATTCGAGTTCGAGGGCTACGAGGTGCTCGTCGCCACGAGCGGCCGCGCCGCGGTGCGGATGGCCGCCGAAGAGCGGCCTGACGTCATCCTGCTCGACGTGATGCTGCCGGAGATGAGCGGCATCGACGTATGCAAGCAGATTCGTGGCGGCGGAAACAGCGTGCCGATAATCATGCTCACGGCGCGCGGACAGGAAGTCGACAAGGTGTTGGGACTGAAAATCGGCGCGGACGACTACGTCACGAAGCCGTTCAGCTTCATGGAGCTGCAGGCGCGGGTCGAGGCGGTGCTGCGGCGCTCTACGCCGAAGGTCGAGCCGGCGGCGGTAGTCGAGTTCGGCGACGTAAGGCTCGACTTCAAGATGCTCGAGGCCAGCAAGGCGGACTGCAGACTCGACCTCTCGCCGCTCGAGTTCAAGCTGATGAAGTTCTTCATCGACAACCGGCAGCAGGTTGTGACGCGCGATCAAATGCTGCGGACGGTCTGGAACTCGAACAGCTCGGTCTTCACTCGCACCGTCGACATGCACGTGGCGAAGCTGAGAAAGAAGATCGAGGACTCGCCGAACCATCCTCGCTACATAATCACGATCTACGGGGTGGGGGACAAATTCCTGGGCTGAGACCTCTCCGGCTCCGTGGGTCTGTGTGTGTGGCTCAAGGCGTAGCCATACGGAGAGCACAGAGGCACGAAGAGCACAGAGAACCGAGTTCGCTCGTTTGAAGTCAGTCTTGACTCCGTGGTCTTTGTGACTCTGTGCTCTCTGTACGGCAACGCCTTGAACCACATGGAACAGAGGTCCGGGACCCGGTGTATCCTCGTCCGATGATCGTCCGACCATTCGGCAACACCGGTATCGACGTTCCGGCTCTCGGCTTTGGCGCCGGGCACATCGGAGACCTGGCCCTCGACGAGCACGCGGCCGGCGAGCTGCTCAACGCGGCGCTCGACGCCGGCATCACCTTGATGGATACCGCCCGCGGGTACGGCGCCTCCGAGGAGCGCATCGGCAGGCACCTCGCCCACCGGCGCGACGAATTCGTGCTCTCGACCAAGGTCGGATACGGGATTCCCGGATTCGACGACTGGACCGGTCCGTGCATCACGGCCGGTATCGACACGGCGCTCGGCCTGCTCCGGACCGACCGCATCGACGTCGTGCATCTGCACACCTGCACGCTCGACGTGCTCGAGCGCGGCGAGGTAATCGATGCGCTCGACGCGGCGGTCACCGCAGGCAAGGTCCGCGTGTCAGCCTACTCAGGCGACAACGCCGAGCTCGAGTGGGCCGTCGCTTCCGGCCGATTCGGCAGCGTGCAGACGTCCGTGAACCTCTTCGACCAGCGCGTGATCGATCGCGGACTCGCCGGGGCCCGCTCGCGCGACCTTGGAGTGATCGCCAAGCGTCCGGTGGCAAACGCGCCGTGGCGGTTCGAAGCGCGGCCGACTGGCGACTACTGCGAGCCCTACTGGGAGCGTATGCAGGCCATGCAGCTCGATCCGCGTGGTCTCGAGTGGCAGGAGCTTGCCCTTCGGTTCGCGGCGTTCCAACCCGGCGTCGGCTCGGTGATCGTCGGCACGCGAAGCGTCGGGCACCTGCGCCGAAACGCGGAGCTCATCGAGAGAGGCCCTCTTCCGGATGAACAGGTCGCCGCTATCCGCGCGTCATTTGCGGCGGCCGACGACGGGTGGACGGGTCAGGTCTGATCGCCGGTTGCGCGGCCGCGGCGACGGACCGACTCGAAAAGGTACTGCTGCGCGAGTCCGGCGTGGCGGCCGAACCGGCGGCGGGCGCGTTCGCCAATCTGCCGATCCGTTGCAGCCGGAACCCGAGACGGGTAGGTCTCGACGTAGATCTGGCGGATCCAGGTATCGACGGGGAAGACGTCGAATCGTCCGTATGCGAAGAGCGCAATGCACTCGGCGACTTTCGGTCCTACCCCGGGAAGAGAGCGCAGATTCTCGATCAGCCGCGGAGTGCGTTCGTCGCTCCACGCTTCCAGGTCGGCCGTCCCGGACGCGACTCGCGACGCCGTCTCGACTACGTAGCGATCGCGGTAGCCGAGGTTCGCTTCGGATCTAAGCGTCGCGGCATCGAAGGCGGCGAGAGACTTGGGCGTCGGGAAGCCGTGCTCCACCGCACCGTCGATCCGGACCGGCTGGCCGGCGAGACGGCACAGTCCGCCGATGCACTTCGTAATCCGCGGGATGTTGTTGTTGGCGGAGACGATGAATCCGATGACTGTCTCGAAGGGCGGCTGTCTGAGGATGCGCAGACCGTCGAGTCCTCCAGCCGCAGCTCTCAGTTTCGTGTCGCGTAACAACCGCTCCCGGATTCCCGCGTAGTCCCGGTCCGCGTCGAAATACCATCTGGCCGCGGTGTCGAGATCGTCGGAGGGCTCAGTTCGCGGGGAAACGACGAGGCCGTCAGCGGCCACTCGCGCACGAACCGGCCGGTCTCCGATCCAGCCGATTGCCCATCCGTCCTCCTCCCGTTTCCATCGAAAGGTCTGCCCTCCGAAGAGCACAGCCTCGAGATCAATGCATTCCAGTTCGGGGATCAGGATCACTTCGCGATTCCTCAACTTCCGCGTGACTTGCGAGTATACGTAGCGTTCCGGGCTACGGACGAAGAATGAAGAAGGGCCACGGACCACACGGATCTAACGGATTAGGACGGATCTGCAGATCTGATCAGATCTGTGAGGATCCGTAAGATCCGTAAGATCCGTGGCCCTTCTTCCTCTCCACCGACCAGCTACAGCCCCCTCCAGATGCCGGCGATCGTCTCGAGCGAGACCTCGACCCGCCGGACGACCGGCCCGAGCTCCGAGTGCTCCGCAAAGACCATCTCGAGCGTCGTAAGCGCCCTCGCCAGCTGCTGCTCGAAGACCTCGAGCCGGTCGATCGTCTCTTCCGCCCACATGGACTCGACGAAACGGTCGTGCAGGAATCCCACGTCCTCGATCGTGCGCTTGAGAAGGTCGGCGGATGCAATCGGCTCGAGCTCGCATACGAGCTCGTCCGCGGCCACGTCGAGCCGGTCCAGCGCCCGCAGCAGCTCGACGGCCGGCGCCTTCAACGGCGTCGCGGCGTACACCGGCGCCAGCGCCGCTCCTTCTTCGCACTCGTCGTCGTCTTCGTCGCCGCTCGGATCGGAGAAGACGATGTGCCCGCCGTGGCTGCGTGATGCCTGGCAGAGCGGACAGTCATCGACGAAGAACTCTCCAGGGTCGAACTCGCTGGTTCGGCGAGCGATGGTCTCGGGCGTCGGGGAATCCAGATGGACGAGCGTAAACACGCCGACGCGCGAGAACACGGCATCGTCGCCGTAGACGCGCCGCAGGGAGTCTTCGGAATCGAAGGCGTCCTCGTCGGTTGGCATGAGGTTCTGTATCAGGTTCATTTCGGGCCTCCCGTTAGATTCGTGCGGTCACTCCGCGCCCCATGGTCGAGATCTGGCGGAAGAAGTTGCGTGTCGGGCTCCGCAATTCTCTGGATCACGATCTCGTGACCGTCCGTTGTGAACCCCACGGCGCCGTCGATGCCGGTTTGAACCACCGAGGCGCCGGCCTCCCGCAACCGTCGAATGGCCTCGGCGTGTGGATGTCCGTACGGCGACTGCCGCGGCGCGGATACGACAGCCCACCTCGGAGCCACTGCTGCAACGAACGCTGGCGAAGATGCGCCGCGACTGCCGTGATGCGGGACTTTCAGGACGTCCGAGCGGAGGTTCCACCCGTTGGCGGCCGCGAGACGCAGCAGCGAGCGTTCGCCCGCCTCTTCGACATCGCCCGTGAAAAGCAGCGATCGCTCGCCGAAGACGAGTCGAAACACAAGCGACCCGTCGTTTCCCTCTGGCGCGCCCGCCGTTGGCCAGACTACCTCCAGCCTCGCGCCGCCAATCTCGAGCCCATCTCCCGCCCCGAGGCGGAGCACGCACTTGTCGCGATTCTCGGCGGACCGTGCGAATCGCAGTTCCGCGTCATCGGCACCGCAGCCGATGACGGCACGGCCCACCGAGAGTCTCCGAAGGACTGCCCCGAATCCGCCCACGTGGTCGACATCGCCGTGCGTGGCGACGATCCAGTCAAGGTTCGAAATGCCCTGCGCGAGAAGCGATGCGGTCACGACCCGGTCGCCGATGTCAAACTGCTCGGCTCGAAGCGGCTCGCCATTGTCGAAGCCGAGCGGCTCGTCGAACCGCGGACGGCCGCCTGCGTCGATCAGCATGGTCGTACCGTCGGGGAAGCGAACGAATGCCGCGTCTCCCTGTCCGACGTCGAGGAACAGGACGTGAAGCCGGCCGTCGGCCGGTCGGTCCCCTATCGGAGCGCCGAGCGATGCGACGAGGACGACCGCCGCCGCCCCGGCTGCGAGGCGCCACCGGGCTCGCGAGGGCCGGCAGACGAGCTCTGCGCGTGTCCTCGGCACCGGATGCCATCCGGCGACCAGCGCGGCAACGATCGCAACCGCGATTGGCGCGCACCACAACGCGATCGCCGACCATCCGGACGGCTCCGCCACGGGCCAGCCGCCCGGCGCATCACTTGCGACGGCGTTCGACCACACGACGAGTCGATCCGCAATCCACTCGAGCGGCGCGGATGCCGCCGGAGCCGCAGCGCGCAAAGTCAGGAATCCGAGGCCCGCGACGAGCGCGCCTCCGAGCAGCGCCTCGACCGCGA
>CAZQBW010000283.1:0-6481 GCA_964591515.1 uncultured Clostridia bacterium | reverse complement strand
TCCACCGGAAACAAATCCAAAGCGGCGATTCTCGCCGCACTCCAAGGCGCTTCGCGCAAGAAAAGACAAGAGCCCGCTGGCCGGATGGCGCAACGGGCTCTCACCTTGGCGGAAGACTCCGCGGGGGCTCGATTTCGAACTACTTGCCGAATCGGTACGTCGTGAACTGCGAGTCCATCCGGGCGTCCTGTCCTGCGGTGAACAGGAACATGCAGGAGTCGTCGGTGTAATCCATAAAGTTCGTGATGGGGTCCTGTCCCGCTTTGCTCCTGCAGCTATCCTGGCCTGTGGGGCAACCGAAGGCCGCCGACCTCTCGGCCGGCGTGTCCGAGACGCTGTCGCCGCTACCGTTACAGCCACCCTGGAACGTGTGGTATAGGCCCATCCAGTGACCGACTTCGTGCGTGCCCGTGTCGCCAAGGTTGTAAGGTGCAGCCGATCCGCCGGGCAAAGACGAGTACAAGAGCACGACTCCGTCGATCAACGGCGACGAGGCGTAGCTGCTGGGGAACGTCGCCCAGCCCAGAATTCCGCCCGAGGGCTTCGCAGTATAGATATTGAGATCATCTGCAGAGCCCTGGTGAAGAGCAGTCTTCATGGCGTTTCCAACACTGGTCGTGTAGCAATTGTTGAACCAATCTGAGTTGGTGGTCCGATCCACGCTGACCAGGTTGAAGTTCCAGCCCCACGACGAGTAGGCGTTATTCAGAACAGCCATCTGGTCGTTGATCATCTGATCAGTAATGTCTCCGTTCGCAACGCCAGAACCCTGACGGATGACGTGGAAGTAGACGTTGATCGTTCCGCCGTTGACGGCAACCTTGTTCGAGGTCTCGAGCCGGTCGCGAAAGTCATTCTCCATCGCCTCGATGGTGGCGCCGTCGAGCACTGATCCACAACGGCGGCCCGAGTCGATGAAGGCTTTCTGGTTCTTGAACTCGGTTCCATCAACCCACGTGAACGGATAGATGTCTTCGGGATTGTCGACAATCTCGCTCTGGATGACGTCCGCGTTATTCTGTCCCTTCAGCCGCGTGCCATTTCCTTGCGCCATCGCCGAGGAGCTGATTCCGACAGTGAGCATTCCAGCGACCGAGAGTGCGATCGCTGCGTTCGTGGTGATCTTCCGCCAAGAAGTCATCTTTCTTCTCCGTGCTTACGAGGGTGGTTGTCGTGAATCGACATTCTTCCCACATTCAAGCGGCGTGCCAGAGTGAAGATTCTCGACTTTCGCCGCACACGGCTTCTATAAACTGTTGAAACTACATTGCTTTACAATCCAGTGAATTGATCTGGACAATTCGCCCCAATTTCACACCAAGTGGAAAGCAAGTTGACGCTGATTATGTGAAGTCATTGAAACCAGTGGAGATAGACCGCTGTTAAGCAAACGCGAAAACGTCAAGCAGATTGACAGCGCCCGCTTATTCCCAAAGTTGACAACCTGGGGATTTGTGACCCGTTTCATGCATTCTGGGCCTTGCCGACAGATGTCTCAGCCACGTTACGACCATTGCGCGAAGCGCCTTGGAGTGCGGCGCGCAGCGTCGCTTTGGATTGCACAGTCCAGAAACGAGCGGTCCCGAGAGACCATCCAAAGCGGCGCTGCGCGCCGCACTCCAAGGCGCTTCGCGCAAGAGATTCGGTACCACTCCGTGCATACCGCGGGCGTGAATGGTCACCAGTGCGCGTTGTCCGCCCGGACGACCAGCAGCCCTTTCCTGAGATTGTCGGAGATGTACAGATTGCCTGACGAGTCAACGGCGATGTCCAAGACCTGGGCCGAGTACTCGAGACTAGGCCGGCCATACTCGAACGAGGCGCCTAGCTCGATTCGAGCTCCGCTGGTGGCGGTTACAAGACTCAAATTGCGATGCGCTTCAAGCTCGACGACACCCAGCATGCCGTCCGACAGGAATTCGTGGTCCGAAGGACTGCATACCACCAATCCGGGGCTTACGAGCTCTGAAAGCTCCGCAGGACAGTCATCTCCGATCCTGCACCCATCCTGCCCGAACCCGACGCCTGCCTCGCGCCGATACGTTCCTCCAGCGAGATCGAGCCGATGAATGACTCTGTTTTCCGGGTCTGCAACAAGCAGGGAGCCATCCGGAGCAACGGCGAGTCCTTCGAGTCCATTGAAACGCAATTGGTCGATCGTCCCGGAAGCCGGTCCGAAACCGGGCTTGCCGCCTGCGACAAGCTCGACTCGGCCGTCCCGAATTCTCCAGACAGTCAGCAACACACTGTCTCCGATATCCACGAAATACAGCGTTCCTTCCGAAGAAACCGCGATCGCCGATGCGACAACGGGCACATCGCGTGCCGGCCCCTCCCGAGGCAGGGCAATCTCTCCGTTTCCGGCGTAAAGGAATACTCTTCCATCCACGATCCGGAGAATTCGCTCGTCCGCGGCCACATAGATTGAGCCGTCCTGTCCAGCGGCAACATCGTTGAGCTGGTAGCCCAGGGGCACGCTGAGCGCAGGGGCGCCGTCGTAGCTTCTTCGGAACAGCCTTACGGTGCCATCGCCTGCGATGGTCTCGATTTCACGCGTCTCTGGATCGAAGACGCGGACGCGCGGCGCCGGGAAGTCTTCGGCGATGACGATTCGGCCATCGAGTCCGACGGCAATCTGCGCCGGTTCATACCTGCTGACTCTGGACGTATCTCCATCCGAGGCAAACGGTTCGAAGAATGGCGGGACGCGAGTCAGTTGACTCACTTGCCCATCGGCTAGTCTGAGTATTCTGTCCGTGACGCCAAGCAGTACCCCTCCGCTTACGTCCACCAGCAATGCATTCACCGACAATGACACCCGCTCAGCGGCGATCGGCCTGGTCCCGATGCTCCTCGTCCCTCCCCCGGCGACCGCGGTGACTGTTCCTGCCGCCAGATCAGCTCGGAAGACCAGTGGCGGCACCCCAGCCTCGGCTGCACTCGCAGCGAGGATAGAACCACCAGAATCGAGTACAAGATCGATCACGCGCCCGAACCTGGATTGGAGAGACTCACGAGGATTGAAGGAGACGGGAGACTCGCCTCCTCCAGCCACAGGGGTGATGTCTCCGCTGTCGACGTCGACATTCCAGATCCTGCCGCTCGATTCGTTGCCAGCAATCAGCAACTTACGCTCCGAGAGAGCAAGCATTCGATGGGCTGCGAGCTCAGGCCTGTCTCCGCTCACCAGTGCTATTCGCTCTCCTGAGAGCAAGTCGATTCGTTCGATTGAATAGACCTGAGATGAAACTGGGGCTTGAAAGCTGGCGAGGAGCTGGCCGGTCGGGCTTGCAACGATCGAAGTAATGTCCTCGAGTGATCTGCTCGAAACAACCAGTGAAATGAAGCCTGTCGCCAGGTCAACGCGGCGAATTCTCTCTTCACTTCCAGCTGAATCGAGAATGACCAAGTCATTCTCGACCACCTCAATCTGCTGGACTCCGCCCAGGCCGGCCACGACCGCCGGTCCTCCGTCTCCCGAGTAGCCGAAAGTGCCGTTGCCAGCGACTGTCGTCACGATTCGCGTCACCGCATCGATTCGGCGGACCCGGCATCCGTCGGCCACATACACATTGCCTGCGGAATCCGCAGCGAAATCTGAGCAATACTGAAAATAGGTCGATTCAGCCTCGAGAAGACCTCCATCACCGACGTTCGGCAGCCCGCCGCCGAGAATCGAAGTCAGCTCTCCAGGCGCCAGCGACTCGAACGACGGTGGAAGCACGTCGACCGGGATCTGGACCACTCCGCCGCGCGTCGCGATCGACAGCGTTCGCGTTCCAGACACCCTCGAGCGCGGCGCCCGAAACCTCAGTCGCGTGGATCGCTCGATCACCAGGTCCTCGACGACCGCGTCGCCAAGCGTGACGACGGACTCGGCCGAGAAATTCGCGCCGTCGACGACGACTTCCTCGCCGCCTTCAATCGCGAAGACGTCGGGGACCGCCCTCGTGATCGCCGGCGGGCCGACCTCGACCACCCGAACCGCTCGGTCCCGGGACAGCGCATCTCCGTCGAGCACGAGGACCCGCGTGCCCTGAACCGTGATCGCAACAGGGCGCCCGAGGCTGCCCGACTCGGCCAGGCGTATCTGCGCGGGAAGCCGGCCCTCGGGTCGCGTCACGACGCTGGCGCCAAGGGCATCGACCACACACACGCTTCCTATGCCGTCGAACGTCACCGCCTTCGGGTCGTCGAACACGATGGGCGTGCCGTCCGGTCCGCCGGAGGGTCGGACGCCCTTGCCACTCGAGGCCCGCCCGAGCGTCGAAACGATGCCGCGCACCCTGCCGTCACCAACGTTCACGAGCGCCACGAGTCGCACTGCGTCGTTTCCCGTATCGGCAACCGCGAGGAGCGAACCGTCCGTCGAAATCGCGAGCCCAGTCGGCGTGTCCAACCGCGCTTCGCGCCCGGTTCCGTCGACGAACCCGGCAGCACCCGGCTGGCCGCCGAGCAATCGAACGAAGCCGCTTCCGGCCGAGAACATCACGAGTGAGTCGTTTGCCGAGTCGGCGACAATGAGATCGTCGCCACGCACTGCCACACCGGCGGGACCCGAGAGCCTGGACGACGTGGCGGGCTCTTCGTCGCGAACCTCCAGCGAGCGGCCCGGCTCGGTTGGGAAGCCGAACGCAACACTTGTGCGGCCATTCGGCGTCACGCGCCGGATGCAGTGGTTGCCCACTTCGGCGATGTAGAGACCACCATTGGCGCGCTGGTCGATCGCGAGGCCGGCCGGTGTCCGGAGGCGCGCGTTCTCGTGCGTGCCGTCGGCGAAGCCCGGCGTGCCGGGCTGTCCGACGAACACCTCGTCGTGCACCCCATCCGACCGATACACGACGTGCGTATCGGGGCTCGACAGGTAGATAGCTCCGCTCAGGTCGGACCGTGCTTCGCCGTTGACGGGCGCCGATCCCTGCGACGAAACCCGGACCACCACAACACTCGCCGAGACGCTGCCGGCGCTGGTCTCTGCCGTGACCGTGACGAGGCCGTAATTGCGCCCGCGGACCACGCCCTTGCGCGAGATCGTGGCGACGTCCGTGTTGTCGACCTGCCACCGCGTCACGACGACGCTTGCGCTGGACTCGTCCTCGACGTGCAGGCGGCGTCGTCGCCGTTCGTTGACGACGGGGACCTCGTCACCGAGCTCGTCACGGATCCGGAGGCCGTTGACCGCTGATCCGGTGCTGTCGGAGTCACTGACACGCACGCTCGTCGCCGCCTCGAGGATCGGTGCGAATACGGCCAGGCCGACGGTCAAGGCTATCAGGGCGTGTCGAGCGAACTGGTACAACAGACTCCTCCGGCGAATGCGAGCCGGCGAGAAGCCTACGCGACTTTGCCTCTTGCGCGAAGCGCCTTGGAGTGCGGCGTGAAGCGCCGCGTTGGATCCGAAATCACCAATCGGGTGACTCGAGGCCAAAGCGGCGCTGCGCGCCGCACTCCAAGGCGCTTCGCGCATTGCGGGCGGCGCCGTAGTACCATCGGCGGCAGTGAGTGACGGGAACACAAACGGGACAAATGCTCGGCTGCGGGGCGGGTACTTCGCACTGCAGGGCATCGCGGTGGTCGTCTGGTGGGTGGTTATGTTCGTTCGACCTGCAACGATGCGGCTGTTCCTTCCGAGCGACGTGCCGGTCGAGGCACTGACGGCATTCCTTCCAGCCGACGCGCTGTTCGCCGCCGGGTCGTTTGTCGCCGCATGGCTCGCGTTTCGGGCACACCCTCGCGAGCGCCTCGTCGCGTGGTTCGTCGCGGGTGCCGCGTGCTACGCGACGCTCTGGTGCATCGGGATCTGGGCGCTCACCGGCGAGGCGCTCGCCGGCGTGCTATGCATGCTCCCATGCGCCGGAGCGAGCGTCGCCTGCGCGCTCCTCGCGAGCCGGCCGTGAAGCCCGCGTTCCGCGTCGCGCGCGAGGCGTCTCCCGCGTGGAACCTCGCAAAGACGTTCGCGCAGATCGTCGTGTTCTGGTCGACGTTCCTCTTCGTCCTGCCTGCCGGAGTCCGGTGGATCGAATCGTCGATCGGCATAGAGCCAGTGCGCGTGTCCGGGCAATGGTCGCTAGGAATCGGGGTGTTCCTGGCCTGCAGCGCACTCGGGCTCTGGAGCGGCGTGACGATGGCGTGGCGGGGTGCGGGGACTCCGCTGCCGGTCGATGCGCCGAGGCGGATGGTGATTTCAGGACCGTACCGGTTCGTCCGCAATCCGATGGCGCTTGCGGGACTGGGACAGGGGATGGCGGTGGCAATTGCGACCGGCTCGTGGTTGACGGTCGCGTACGTTCTGACCGGAGGGTTGATGTGGAACGGTATCGCCCGGCCGCTCGAGGAGGCGGACCTGCGCGAGCGGTTTGGCGAGGAGTTCGAGGCTTACTGCCGCGAGGTGAAATGCTGGTGGCCGAGACTGTCGAAGTAGCCCTCGAAGCAATGCGCGAAGCGCCTTGGAGTGCGGCGTGAAGCGCCGCTTTGAATTGAA
>CAZQBW010000282.1:0-6485 GCA_964591515.1 uncultured Clostridia bacterium | reverse complement strand
GTGACGATCGCGGCGCTGTCCGACGACTTGATTTCCGGAATCGCCGGCAGCGACACGGGCGTCATGCCTGCCCTTGCGTGACAGTTCCGGCAGGCGATCAGTCCGATGCTGGACGGATCCTTGGTGAAGAGCTCTCGAGTCAGGGTCGTCGTGCGATCCGCAGGCCACGCAGTTTTCAGAGGCGGATGTTTGACGAGCTCCGACGCCGGCTGTGCCGTGTGGTGGCACTCGATGCACTCGATCGGCCCGGTTCCGGCGATGTTGTAGTTCTTGGTGTTGTGATTCGCGTGATTGAACTTCACCTGCCCCAGCTTGTTCTCCTTCGCGAGAATGATGACGTCCGGGATCACGGTTGGCACCGCGGCCGGTTCCTGGGCAGGCTCGCTGGCGGTGTAGGACGGAACGCTTGCGGAGAAAGGAACTCCGAGCGCGAGGACGAGCATTGTCAGCAACATTATGCGTTTCATGATGAGCAGTCCTTTCCGAAAGAATCAGTAGTGCCAGGTGTTGCCCTGGTGACACCGTTTGCAATCCGAAAAATCGTCGCCACCGAAGGCGCGCTTGTCGTCGTGACAGGAGGCGCAGCTTACGACGCCTCCCGCGGGGCGATGTTGGAGCGGACGGGGCGACGAGACCTGCCGCCGCCCGGCAGCGCCTGCGCGAACCGTGTGACACGCCGAGCACGCGAGTCCCCTGGCCGCATGCTCGCCGTGATCGAAGTTTACCGCATATGCCGGCGCGGACTCCGAGACTCGCGTTGCACGGCCAAGAGTGTGGCACGTACTGCACGATGAAATGTCCCGCCCGCCCGATCTGGCACGCGGGCTGTGGCACTGGAAACATGTGGCGTGAGCGGCATTGCCGGACGGAATCGACAGAGACACGCCGCGTCGCTCCGGCACGTGGCACGCGGCGCATCCGGAGCGGGGCTTTGCGGCTCCGCGCTCGTGCCGCGCGTGGTCGAAACGCGACGTGAAACTCCGGCGCGGCGGAAACGGCTTTACCGCGGCCTCGGGCGGATTGGCGTGACAGATCGAGCAGATCGGACTCGCCGGATTCGCGAACTCCTGCGCGTGGCACCCGGCGCAGGGAGTGTGTCCGGGCAGTCGCAGTCTGGATGCGTTGTCCACCCGCTGATGGCACATCAGGCACGCAAGGCGAGCGTGCTGGCCCGTCGCGTGGCGGAACGAGCCGAAGTCGGCGGCAGCAGTCCCAATCGACGCATTCGCATCTAGAATCGCGCCCGTGGCGAGGCAAGTCGCCGCCAGGATCACCACGGACAGTACTGCCGCGCGTCGCCGCCCGAAGGCGCGGGATTCGCGAACACACCGGTCGTCGCCGGAGCCGATGTCCCGGCTCGTCACGGCTGGCTCTCCGTCTTCGGGGTCGGAATCGCACTCGAGTGGCTCGCCGGCACCGGCGCGCCCGCGTACGCGAGATGACATTTCGTGCACCGGAACGCCGGATCCGACTGTCGCTGCAGGAGCTCGAAGTTGAGCGCGCCGCCTTCGTCGACCGACGCCGTGACGTGACAGCCAGAGTCCCCGCCGCACGATACGACGGCGACCCGCGCCGAACGCGGATCAGTGGTGTCAAGAGAGGCGACGTTGTGGCACTTCACGCACGCAACTTCGGTGTGCAGTCCTCCCTCGTGCCGGAACGTGGCCGACGCGTCGCGCTCGCGCCAGGCCTCGCGCGTCGCCGGATCGGTTACGGCCTTCACGGCCGCTGCAGAAGAGTCGAAATCGAGAGCGCCTCCTGAACGAGTCGACAGGCGATGGCACGTGGCGCAATCTCGAGGCTCGGGCTTCAGGCCGCTGTCCACCGCGTGGCAAGTGAAGCACGTGGTGTGACCCGTAGGCTTGGTCTTGAACGTGCCCTTCTTCAACCAGAAGGCGTCGCCGAGGTCGGCCGGCGGTGCGGTCGCATACTCGTCGCCGCCTTCTCCCGTTGGATCCATCGTCACGTGGCAGGTCGTGCAAGTGTCGCCCTCGCCGAACAACTCGAGGTGGCTGGCGTGAGGAAAGGCAACGTCGAACGCGGAAGTGAACTCAACGCTGCGCGGCGACTTCCGGAATGCCTCGACCGGATTCGGAAACGGGTGCCGCTCCGTGAATTTCGGCGTGACCGCGACGTGACAGACGGAGCAGATCCGCGGCGCCGGACGCTCGCGCGCGAAGAACTCCGTGCGATGGCACTTGAGGCACGATGCGTGTTGCGGGAACTCGGTCACGTCGGGAATGGCGTCATCGCCCTTGCGGACGACGTTCCAGTTGGCCGACGGAAACGTGTGGCACGCATCGCAGGCCATCTGGTGGGCGGATGCCGTGTGCAGGAACTTCAATTCCGCTGGTTTCTTCGGAGCCGGTTTCTTCGGAGCGGGTCGAGGCCTTGAGCGTGCGCGCCGCTGCGGCTCAACCGCACCGGCCGCAGTCGTCGAACTCTCGACGAAGGCCAGCGCCATCAGAGCGATTCCGGCCGCGGCTACCAGTGCGAGAACGCGTTGCCTTCCTCGTCTCATTGGTCGACCCCGTCCTTAGCTCCGAAGAACCGAATGGGGTAGGGGTTCCTGCGAAGCCCCTACCCCAACACCGAGTCTCGAACCCGTCCGGTTCGCTTACTCGCGACGTCCGAAGTAGAACCGGAGTGACGCATATGGGAGATGCGCACTGTAGTCCTGGAGGTTCGCTGACTCGACCACTCCGAGATTCCGGAATCGCTCCTCGAACTTGAAATACTGATATCCGAGGAGGAGGTCAAGACGGTCGTGCAGCCGAATCGACATGCGGATCTCAGGATCCTGGTATCGATACGGATACGACGAGATAAGAACCTCAGGACCGGGCGGAACGCGGTCGCCGGCACCCGTATCGTTGTGATACCTGAACGAGCCAAAGAGGCCGACGCGCGGATGGATCTGGGCGTTCACGTTCACGTACGCGAAGCTGTCCCGCGTGAAGTACTGGCTGATCCCCTGCTTCTTCTGGAAGTTGAAGAAGAAGACGACGACCGCGTCGCTCGTGATCCTCGAGTACGTGTACCCGGAGCTCAGCGCGACCTTGCTGGTCGGGACCCAGTCCGCCGATGCCGAGAACACGCGACTCTCGGAGTTCGTCCCGAAGTCAACGGCCGGGATGTCGTCCGTTCGCGTCGGGTTCTCGTTGTTCCGGAAGATCGCCGAAAGGTTGAACGTCAGCTCATCGGATGCATAGATGATGTTCCGGATTCGCGCGTTCGTGTAGTTGTAGTTCGCCGCCCTGGTGAACACGTTGTCCGCTTCGCCCCGTTCGAAGTCGAAGAAGACGGTCCAGTAGTGCTTGATGGGTTTGGCCCGCAGTCCAAAGATGAACGTGTTCGTCCGATTGTCGAACGTCTCGAGCTCGGGCTCGAAATCGCCCGCGGCGTTTGGATCGTAGTCGAGACTCTCGAGGTCATTGCTCCGGTCTGTGTACCGGTAACCCACGTGCGCCGAGATTCGTGGATCGAACGTGTAGTCGAGTTCGAACAGGTTCGAGAACTGCCGGTACCTCGTCACCCTCGAGAAGAGCTCCTGTGTCTCCGTGAAGGACGATGTCGGCGCGGTCTTGATGACCTGGATGGTCTCGTCGAGCCCGCCCGTGATCTTGAACCAGTTGTATCGGAACGTGTTCGAGATGGTCAGCTTGTCGGTGGCCAGCACGGACACGCCGATGTCGGCGAATACCGTCGGGCGTTTGCTCTCCGAGAACGAGGAGGACTGCTCGAGTCCGATCTGCGCGCCCGTGAAGTCGCCGCCGGACAGCGTCTCGAAGAGCGTGCTCTCCGACTTCGCGTTGCTGTAGATGACTCGCCCCGTGATGTCCACCATGTTGTTGAGGAACGTGTGGAGATTTACGCGCGAGAAGTTGACGTGACCTCGCTGAGGAACCGTGCGGTCGAACGAGTTCAGGAATGACAGCACGATCGGTCCGCTGTTGCCCGCCTGCGGCTGCGTGATGAAGAAATCGGCATCGTCCTTGTAGGCGCGATAGCCCTGCAGGAACGACAGGTCCAGCTTCCCGAGTTTCGCATCGAAGCCGGCACTGAACGTGTCGGAGCGCGACCGCGACGGCGCGAAGACCGGGAACTCGTCACGCGAGTAGTCATACGTCGACGTCGTGGGACCGCTCTTTCGATTGAAGGCATAGTCGAGGTTGATCCTGAATGCCGGGTTCTGCGGCATCAGGACCAGATTGACGTCGCCGATCGTGTTGACAGTCTCATCCACGTGTTGCCGGAAGTTGATCGTGTTCAGCGAGTTGTAGTAGTTGAAGCGGCGCACTGTCGTATCGAGCCGATACCAGTCGAGCTTCTCCGCATTGACGCGAAGGTACCCGTTTGGATCGCTGTCCCAACCGGTCACCTTCACAAGAAGCGAGTCGAACAGCGGCGCCCCGTTCTTGTCCGCCTCGAGCAGGAAGCTCGAGTCAAGGAACTGGAATCCGGGCTGGTAGTTCAGGTCGCTGCGGTATTTGTTGATGTCGCCTTCGACCTTGACGCCACGGATGCCCATTTCGACGCTCGACGTCACGGCGTATGGGCCGATGGTGTCGGGACTGATGTCGGACGGGTCCTGCGCCCGCGCGTCCATCGCCAGTGTGCCGAGACCAAGCACGACGAGGATTACTGGCAGATATTTCTTCCCCACGGTTGCTATCCCTCCTCAGCGGCCATTACGCCCGGTCGACATCGCAGGTCGATCAGCGGAAATAGAGCGGGTGGCTCATTGAGCCGTGAATCATCACGTGGCACGTCGTGCAGTTCCGCCACTTGGCCTGGGCCAGGTTGTGGAACGACGGAGTGTTGGGCGCGCCGATGCCCTGAGTCTCGGTGTGACACTCGAGACAGAGTTGCGTCACGTTTGCGCGTCGCAGCATTTTCGGATTGCTCGAGCCATGCGGCGTGTGGCACGCCACGCAACCCTCGGTCTTGAGCGGTGCGTGCTCGAACGTGAACGGCCCCTGCTTGTCGCTGTGGCACTTCACGCAAGCCTGGTCGACGCCAGTTGCAAGGCGCATCTGCTTCTGCTCGAAGCCACCGTGCGGATTGTGGCAATCGCTGCAGACCATGTCGCCCTCGAGCACCTTGTGCCGATGCGGCATAGTGAACTGCGAGCGCACCTCGCTGTGGCAGGTGATGCAGAGGATCGGCTCGGTCGCCTTCAGCATGACGCGCGAATCGGAATCGATCTTGTGCTCGGTCGCCGTTTCGATGAGCGTCTGCGAGCCAACACGATCCTTTGGCAGAGGCATGCCGTGCGGCTCGTGGCAGTCGATGCAACCGACGTCGTTACGCCAGTGCTCGCCGCGCCTGAAGTTGCCGTGCTCCTCGCCCATTCCCGCGTGGCATCGCAGGCAGGTCTCCGAAATGGACTTCGGCGCCTTGTTCTTGAACGAGACGATCAGCGTCGCGTCATAGTCTGGAACCGCCTGTCCGAGCTCCATCGCTTCCTTGCGCTTCGACTCTGAAAGTACGTGCGCCTGGCCCGGACCGTGGCAGTTCTCGCAGCCACGTTTCATGTCGCTGTCATACTTGCTCTCGGCCATGTGAGAGTGCGGAGTGCCCGAGAAACGATTGAATTCGACCTCGTGGCACGTCTTGCATGACTCGCTGCCGACATAGTCGCCGGGCGTCGAAGCCTGGGCAGCCGCCTCGTTCGCCGTGCGGGCCGTTGAGGCCGTCAGCACAACGATAAAGAACACCAGCGCGGCGATGGCCCAGATGCCAACGACTGTCGATTTGAAGCGATGTGCGTTCAGCATCGCCTGCCTCCTCGGAGTGCGGATTCGTGCGTCCGCTTCGGACTGATGTCGAGGTCCGGATTGAAGGGTCCGGACGTGAAAGAACTGATCAATGGAAACGGGGCAGAGCTCGTTCCCTTCCCGGCTTGAAACGCTATGGCGATTTACGTCGCTTCGCGTGGCCCCAAACCGACCCGTCGAAGAGACCTTTTTGAGGCTTGGTGGCACTCTAAAACTTGTGAGCAGGTCACAGGTCAAGCACTTTTTTTCGCCGCGCGTCATGAGCCGGCGATGCCCGTCGAGGACGCGTCCTGCGAGTGGGTTTCGTCCGTATCGGAACCGCGAGCGATAGCGAAGAGGGTCGAGCAGCAACCGCAGGCGCGAAAGAACCAGAGCCCTCGGCGTAAGCCGTGGGCTCTGGAGTTTGGCCTACTGAACGACCGCGGAGCGGTCGAAGGAAATAGCCGTGGGTCGCACGGAGGCGAGTGCAACGAGCCCCCGTGCGACCCGCGGTACCTCCACCCAGAGCGCACCGACCGCGGAGCGGTCGCATTGTCTCCAGAATGGGGTGCAACACGACGACGGGCACTGCATCGCCTGCGACGCACGTTTTCTGTGCGACTGACGATGCGACCGCTCCGCGGTCGGACCTAGGTGGGCGGCGGTACCGCGGGTCGCACGGAGGCGAGTGCAACGAGCCCCCGTGCGACCCGCGGTACCTCCACC
>CAZQBW010000281.1:0-6522 GCA_964591515.1 uncultured Clostridia bacterium | reverse complement strand
GCGCTGTCGAATTCGAAAGATGCGGAGAGTGAAATAGGACAAAGAGGCAACGCGGATTTGACGGATGTTGCGGATCAAGCGGATCTGAGTCCGAATTCAGATCCGCTTGATCCGCAACATCCGTCAAATCCGCGTTGCCTCTTTGTCTCCAACACCGACGCGGTTCCGATGAATCCGTGGCCCTTCTTCTCTTCTGCTCCTGATTCTCACCCGTTACACTGCGGCGGTCCGATTCTCAGGCAGAAGCGAGGACCCATGCGTATCGAACAAGTATGGCTGGAAGCTGAAGACTGGGAACCCGGCGAGTGGATCCCGGCCGACTGCAACTCCGACGTCGGTGTGACGCTATCGGACGGCACGACGTGGATCGCCACGTTCTTCACGTACCAGAACATCGAGACGCTGCGGAAGGCGAACGCCGAGTCGGGCGACTGTCTGGGCGGCGCGTACTTCTGGGCGACCGACATCGTGCTCATCGACGAGCTCACCCGCGAGCGCGTCACCGAAGTCGTCAACCACCTCATTGCCGAGGGAGAGTTCGAGCTCATCTTCGCCCGCGAGGATGAGGAGGACGAGGACGACGATGCGAACGCCTAGACGGACCCGCGCGGCCGTCCTGCTTCTCGTGTCGGTCGTGCTCGCGCCGGTTCCGGTCGGCGCGCAGTCAGGCGGACCTCCAGATCAACCGGTACCGAAAGGACAGACAATGATCCATCACGCGCGCGGCGCGTTCGACGTGAAGCTCACGCCGCTCGAGAGCAGCGCCGGCAAGGAACTTGGACGGATGTCTATCGACAAGACGTTTCACGGCGAGCTCGACGCAACGAGCAAGGGCGAGATGCTCGCCGCGATGACACCCGTGAAGGGCTCGGCCGGCTACGTCGCCATCGAGAAAGTCACCGGCAAGCTCGCGGGCCGTGACGGCACTTTCGTCCTGCAGCACATGGGCACGATGACTCGCGGTGAAGGCAAGCTGACCGTCACCGTCGTTCCCGACTCCGGGACCGGGCAGCTCGTCGGACTGTCTGGCACCATGTCGATCGAGATCACGGAAGGGAAGCACTTCTACCACTTCGAGTACTCGCTGCCGGCGGAGCCGTGACGACTGCGGTCGGGCTCGTCGTCACCGCCGTGATGGCTGCGCTGTCGGCCCTGCACGTGGTCTGGGCGTTCGGGGGCGTAACCGGCAACTCGGCCGTCATTCCGAGCCGCGACGGCGTGCCGATCATGCGACCGGGACGGGCGTCGACGATCGGCGTGGCGGTCGGTCTCGCGGTCGCGGCGTACGTCGCGCTGGCTGCGGCAGCGATTGCTCCGTGGCCGATACCCGGCGTTCCGGTGCGGATCGGCTGCCTCGTGCTGGCACTGATGTTCGCAGCCCGTGCGATTGGCGAGTTCCGCTATGTCGGCTTCTTCAAGCGGGTGCGCGACACCGAGTTTGCCTGGTGGGACACGCGGGTCTTCTCGCCGCTGTGCATCGCAATCGCCGCTGGCTACGCATTCCTGTGGAGCGCCGGACGCTGAGCGCGGCTTCGGTATACGCGTACGGCGTTGACGACCGGGTGGCTCGGTGGTACACGAGGCACGCCCTGGTCCATTCATCGGAAACTGGAGAACTCGATGCGACGAACGCTCCCTGTCATCGTCCTTCTGGCAGCATCGGCATGCAGCACGGCGCCACAGCCGGCCAACACGAACACGACGGCCGTGAAGAACACGCCGGCGGTCGCTCCGATCGATCCCAACGCGCCCGAGCCCGCCACCGCCGCGGCGCTCGTCGAGGCCCACGCTGCCGATCCGGCGGCGTTCAAGCAGAAGTACCTCGGTAGAGACGTCGAACTCTCCGGGACCGTCGAGTCGATCGTGATGGATCCGAAGGACGCCGATCACGTCCTCGGGCTGCGGCTCGTGGCCGAAACGAAGGCCGATCCCAAGGGGACGCTTCTATGCAGCTTCCCGGAGCAGAAGAAGGTGAAGAAGGCGGACCTCAAGATCGCGGCGGGCGGTCCCGTGAAGTTCAAGGCCTCGCTGATCGGCAACGCGGCGGGGCTCGAGTTCCGGATAACGACGCTGTACTGACAGGAGCGCCGCGTGACGTCACCGATTCGAGGCCCCGAGTGGAAGGACGAACTTGTGGCGTCGTTCGAGACGCTTGCCCGGACCGACGCCCAGTTCTGGGGAGGACTCGATCCTGAGGTCTTCGTGGCGCCGATTGGCACGGCGTGGTCGCCGGCCGACAATGTTCGCCACCTCTCGAAGTCGACGAAGCCGGTAGCCCGGGCTCTACGGCTGCCGAAGATCGTGCCGGCACTGCTGTTCGGTCGCGCGTCCGCGCGTTCGCGGTCCTATGCCGAAGTCGTTCAGGCTTATCGTGCGGTGCTCGCCGGTGGCGGGACGGCAGGCAGGTTTGCTCCGTCCGGGCCGCCCGAATTCACGGATGCCGCGGTGTATCAGCGGGAGAGTGTGGCGCGGTGGTCAGCGGAGGTCACGAGACTTGCGGGTGCCATCGAAGGATGGTCCGAATCCGCGCTCGACACGTATCGTTTGCCGCATCCGTTGCTCGGCAAGCTGACCGTGCGCGAGATGCTCCTCTTCACCTTCTACCACCACGAACACCACGCCAACACGGTGAAGCGGCGGCTTGCCGGACTGCCCGTTGTCTGACTGAGGAAAGAAGGGCCACGGATTGAAGCGTGGCCCTTCTGTCCGTTCACGTCCGACGCCGTCGCCGCGCGTCGATCGCGAGCCGAGCACACGCATCGCTTGCCTCTCTGCGCACCGAGCGGGTAAGAGAGTCGGCAATGAGACCAATCTTCGTCGCGTTTCTCGTCCTCGGAATGATGTTGCCGGCCGGCTGCAACCGTGCGGCCGTGCCCGCACCGGGCCCGACCATCGTCTACGTCGTCCGCCATGCGGAGAAAGCGCCTGATCCCAAGGACCCGCCTCTCTCGCCAGCCGGTGTCGTGCGTGCCGAGGCGCTGGCGCGCGTTCTGGAGGGAGCCGAGATCGCCGCGATCTACAGCTCGCAGACCCAGCGGACCGAGAGCACCGTCCGTCCGCTGTCGCAGAAGATCGGCATCCCGATCTCGTACGGCACGGCGGCTATGGACGACCCGGCGGCGTACGCCCGTCAGCTTGCCGCCGAAGTGCTCGCAAAGCACCGCGGGCAGAACGTCGTCATCGTCAATCATTCGAACACGGTTCCGGTGATCGTCGAGACGCTTTCGGGACAGGCAGTCGCTCCGATGAGCGACTACGAGTACGCAACGCTCTTCATCGTGACAATTCCGCCCGACGGCCCGCCGTCGGTCGTTCGCGCGCAGTACGGTCAGCAGGATGGAGTGGCGCCGACCGCGCCGCAGGCCGCGGCGTTGCGTGAAGTCCGGCCCTTCGCGGCGAACCCCGTTGCATCGCCGGCCGTAAGGCCAGGGGAGGAAAAGCGGCGTGACCGAGTGCTATGAAGAACTGCGACAAGCCATCGCCGAGGCCGCACCGCGACTGCTTGCAATCGGCTCCGCGGCAAGCGCGGTCCGTCCGCGCGACGGCGCGTGGTCCGCGCGCGAGATCATCGGCCACCTCATCGATTCGGCAGCGAACAACCATCCGCGGTTCGTTCGTGGACAGCTCGAAGACCATCTCGACTTCGCGGGATACGCGCAGGAAGAGTGGGTGTCGGTGCAGCAGTATCAGTCGCTGGAGTGGAAGGACCTCGTCGGTCTCTGGCGCCTCTACAATCTCCATCTCGCCAACGTGATGGAAGCGGCGCCGACCGAAGTCCGGCAGCGCCTGCACACGCGTCACAGCCTCCACCGCATTGCGTGGAAGCCAGTGCCGGCCTCCGAGCCGGCGACGCTCGATTACCTGATGCGCGACTACGTCGGCCACCTGCGGCACCACCTTGCACAGATCTTCGAATTGTCGGACAGAGGTGCGATCAGACAGGATGCCTCGAGCTGCCGGATCACGGCCGCCGACGCGCTCGAGCGCCTGCCGGGGCCCGCAGGAGAACGGTTCGCGAAGGTGTTCGGTCGCGGCAACCTCGACATCGAGATCTACGCACCACGAGATCACGACGCTCAGTCGCCGCACACGCGCGACGAGGCTTACATCGTCGTGACCGGCAGCGGCACGTTCGTCCACGGAGACAATCGCGAACCGTTCGGCCCGGGCGACTATCTCTTCGTCGCTGCCGGCGTCGAGCATAGATTCGAGGACTTCACGGACGACCTCGTGGTCTGGGTCGTGTTCTACGGACCCGAGGGCGGGGAGCTGGCGGCGACTGGAGACTGAGACCGGCGGGGAACTCGCGTCGGATTGTCGCGTCAACGTCGTCACTACAGTCGGAGGTGCCGGATGAGAATCAGACAGCAGCCACTGCGAAGTGCGGCGATTCTGGCGATCACGGTCCTGATTGCCGTGATTCCCGTGAAAGCCCAGTCGGGCCGCGGAACGATGCGCGGCTGGATCGAGTTCGAAGGCGTCGGGCGCAACAACGTGAAGGCACGCGGCGTCGTTGCGCGCGTCGAGCTGGTTGCGGTCGACGATGGCCGTGAGGCTCCGCCGATCGTCACGAACACGGACGAAATCGGCGGCTACCTCATCGAGAACGTCCCGGCCGGCGATTACGTGCTGCGTATCGGGTCGCCCGGATTCCGGTCGTACGAGATCGAGCTGTACCTGCCCTCCGACTTCGAGTGCAGGCTCGCGACACACCTGAAGAAGCAGTGAGGAACGGGACTCGTCCCGGAACCATCTTGAAAACGCAGCCATCGAATCCCTTTCATCGTTCGCCGTACGGAGAGCCCGGCGCGACCATCGAGCCGCCGCAGCTCGCTCCCGTGCCCGACTACGTGACGGCGGCGCTCCGGCGCGCGCGATGGCTGCTGCTGCTGCCCATGCTCGCCAACATCCTCGCATTCGTGGCCGGCATCCTGCTGCTCATTCCACTTGGCGGGCCGTGGCTGTTCATTGGATTTCAGCTTGCCGTGCTCTTTGGCGTCAAGAAATGGGCCGAGTCGATCTGGAAGTGTCCCAGTTGCGAGAAGCCGCTCGGGAAATCATTGACACCGCCGCGATGTCTGCACTGCGGCCAGCTCTTCCGAGCCGGCGTGTGAGGAACCGGAGGCACGGACACGAAAGTGACGATCAAGATTCGACCAGCAACCGCCGCCGACGCGCCCGCCATCTCGGCACTCATCGACGTTTCGGTAAGGCGCCTGAGCGAAGGCTACTATTCGGAGGAGGAGATAGAGCGCTCACTCGTGCGGGTTTTCGGCGTCGACAGCCAGCTCATCGCGGACGGCACTTACTACGTGGCCGAGGAGGACGGGGAGATCGTCGGCTGCGGCGGATGGGGCAGGCGCGCGACGCTCTACGGCGGGGACCAGGTCGAGCGCAACGATGCAGAGCTCGATCCGGCGACCGACGCGGCGAAGATACGGGCGTTCTACGTGGCGCCGGGCCACGCGCGGCGAGGTATCGCAAGGCAGCTGCTCGAGGTGTGCGAGGCGGCGGCGGTCGCAAGCGGGTTCAGGCGAGCGGAGCTCGCGGCGACCTTGCCGGGGGTGCCACTCTATGCGGCGATGGGGTACACGGGCGATGAGGAGGTCGCGTCTGATCTCGGGGACGGTTACGAGCTGCGTTGCGTGCGGATGGGGAAGGTGCTCGGCTAGCTGTAGGCCACCGTGCCTCGGTGCCTCCGTGCCTCTGCGTCACTGTGTGCGAAGCTCATGAGCCGCTTCGCACGCAGAGACGCAGAGGCACCGAGGACAGCACAGGAGTAAGCTTCGAGTTGGCGGCAGCCCGATTCGCGTCCGTATCCGAACGTGAGGTCCAATGACCAACAGCCGTCTGGCGCTCATCGCCCTCCTGCAGCTCGCGTACTCCGGTGAACAGGCTGCCGCGTATGCGTATCGCGGACATTGGAAGTCAGTCCATGACCCTGGCGAACGCGAGCGAATTCGAACCATCGAAGCCGAAGAGTGGCGCCACCGCGAGCTCGTCGGCGGAATGCTCTCGGACCTCGGTGGAAAGCCGGATCCGCGACGTGAGATGCGCACGGCCGTCATCGGGCGCACGCTCGGAGCGCTTTGCCACGTGACCGGCTGGCTCGCACCGATGTACGGGGCGGGAAGGCTCGAGAGCCGCAACATCAGAGAGTACGAGGCGGCCGCGCGGCTCGCTCACGACGCCGGTCGCGACGATCTCGTCGACTGCCTGCTGGAAATGGCCGAGGTCGAGTGGGAGCACGAGGCGTACTTTCGGGAGCGTCTGCTCGGCAATCGGATCGGGCGCCGGCTTCCGTTGTGGCCATCGCCTCCTCCGAAGTCCGCCATCCGCGGATCCTACGCCGCGGAGAGACACGACGCGGCCGAAACCAGCTCGCTGCGCTTTCGATCAGCGTTCTCGGTTCCGAAAAGCGCCGCAGGCGCGAAAGAACCTGAGCCCACGGCGTAAGCCGCAGGGATCGACCGCGGAGCGGTCGAAGAAAATAGCCGTGGGTCGCGCGCGGGCGAGCGCAGC
>CAZQBW010000280.1:0-6579 GCA_964591515.1 uncultured Clostridia bacterium | reverse complement strand
TCCTGCGCCGTGACCTTCTCCATGCCGGTCCCGATGAGCGGCGCGTTGGCGCGCAACAGCGGAACGGCCTGGCGCTGCATGTTCGAGCCCATGAGCGCCCGGTTCGCGTCGTCGTTCTCGAGGAACGGAATGAGCGATGCGGCCACGGAGACGAGCTGCTTCGGCGAGACGTCGACGTACTCGATCGTCTCGCGCTGGGCGAGCTTGAATTCACCCGCGCGGCGAGAGTTGACGCGTTCGTTGACGATCCGGCCCTGCTTGTCGAGCGCGATGTTCGCCTGGCCGATCGTGTGCTTGTCCTCTTCCCACGCCGACAGATAGAACGGATACGGCTCGAACTCGGCCTGCGTCTCCTTCTCGGAGAGCTTCTTGTTCGCCTTCTCAATGTCGGCTACCGGAATGTGCGTGCCGACCGTGAGGTCCGTATCTCCGGCCGACAGCACCCGCGCGTAGTCGACGACGCGGTTCTGCTCGACCTTGCGGTACGGCGACTCGATGAAGCCGAACTCGTTGATCCGGGCGAAGCACGAGAGTGACGAGATCAGTCCGATGTTCGGACCTTCCGGCGTCTCGATCGGACAGATGCGTCCGTAATGGGTCGGGTGGACGTCGCGGACTTCGAAGCCCGCGCGCTCGCGCGACAGACCGCCGGGTCCGAGGGCGGAGAGTCGACGCTTGTGCGTGATCTCCGACAGCGGATTCGTCTGATCCATGAACTGCGAGAGCTGCGAGGATCCGAAGAACTCGCGGACGGCCGCCGTCACCGGCTTCGCGTTGATCAGGTCGCGCGGCATTGCCGTCTGCATTTCCTGATGGATCGACATCTTCTCCTTGATCGCGCGTTCCATCCGGACGAGTCCGATGCGGAACTGGTTCTCGAGGAGCTCGCCAACCGCGCGGACGCGACGGTTGCCGAGATGATCGATGTCGTCAGGCTCGCCGATGCCCTTGCGCATGCCGAGGACGTAGGAGATGACCGCGTAGAAGTCCTTCGGCGTCAGCGTCTGTTCCGTAATCCGGAGCATCTGCTCGTAGCCCATCTTGATGTTGAACTTCAGCCGGCCCACGCGCGAGAAGTCGAACTTGCGCTCGTCGAAGAACATGCCCTTGAAGAGGTTCCACGCCGTCATGATCGTCGGCGGGTCGCCCGGGCGCATCTTGCGGTAGATCTCGAGGATCGCGTTCGACGGCTCCTTGATGGCGTCCTTCTTCAGCGTCTGGCTGAGCACCACGCCGATGTCGTCGCGCTCCGGGAAGAACACGTCGAAGGATGCGACGCCGCCCGTCGTGAGGCCGGAGATCGCCTTGGCATCGATTTCGCCGTTCGTCTCGGCGAGCACCTCACCCTCTGAAGTGATCACATCCGCGGCGAACAGCGCGCCCTCGAGGTCGGCGACGTCGATCTCGACTTCCTTGATCTTCGCCTTCTCGAGCAGGTCGATGTCGCGCTTCGAGATCTTCTTTCCAGCCTTGACGATGACTTCGCCCGACTTGTCCTTGATGTCGGCACTCGGCTTGAGAGCCGCGATGCCCGGACCCGTCGTGATCGAGAGCCGGCCGTCGTGAATGTGGATCGTCTGCGTCGCGTAGAACGTCTTCAACAGATCGGCATCGGCGTACTGGGCGCGCTTGATGGCGTCCTCGAGCTCCGAATCCGAATGAATGCGAGTGAAGTCGAGCTTGTCGACGAGACCGAGCGCGCGCAGGAATACGGTCGCCAGGAACTTCCGCTTGCGGTCGATGCGCACGTAGAGCAGGTTCTTCGAGTCGTACTCGAATTCGACCCACGATCCGCGGTACGGAATGATCTTCGCGAGGAAGTAGGTGTTGTTGTTCGCCCGCTCGAAGAACACGCCGGGGCTGCGATGCAGCTGGCTGACGATGACGCGCTCCGTTCCATTGATGATGAACGTGCCGTTGTCGGTCATCAGCGGAATGTCGCCGAAGTAGACCTCTTCTTCCTTGATGTCGCGAATCGAGCGCTGGCGCGTCTCTTCGTCCTCGTCCCACACTGTCAAACGGATCTTCACGTGAAGCGGAACGGCAAACGTCATGCCGCGCTCCTGGCACTCGTCGACCTCGTACTTGTGCTTGAGCGTGACCGGCTCGCCGCAGATGTCGCAGAGGTTGATGACGTTCTTGTTGAGCGTGCCGCACTCGCCGCACAGGACGTCGTCGCCCGAGAGCGGGTCGACCCGGATCACGGAACCGCAGCTTCGGCAGTTCGAGCGCAGATGGTGGAGGCCCTCCATCGCGCCGCACTTGCACTGCCACGATCCGATCCGGTACTCGACGAAATCGAGCTGCGACGTGCCGCGGAAGTCCGTAATGGGAAACACCGACGTGAAGACGGCCTGCAGACCCGCGAGATCGCGCTCGGTGGGCAGCAGGTCCATCTGCAGGAACCGGTTGTACGACTGGCGCTGAACCTCGATGAGGTTCGGAATTCGCACCGTCGTATTGATCCGGGAGAAGTCGTGGCGCTCGCGCCCGTTACCGTCGATCATCTGCGTAGACATTCTATGGGTCGCTCCAGGTTCATCGCCGCATGTCGTCCGATGGAGAAGTATTCAGGGTCGTGACTTTAGTCGCGTTAGCGCACGCGCGCGCACCGGTCCGAAGCGAACCGGAATGCCGGAAAGCCCATCGCCCCTGTACTTCTTCACCCTTGACCTTTTTGGCACGAGTCACAAGATCACGTTTCGCGCTGTCGCATCGCGCCGCCGCACCCGACGTCGCGTGCCGGCTTCAACCGGCTTCAGCAGGACTTTCGATCGAGCCTCGACTGGCTCCGGCGTTCCGGAATTCCCGAGATCGCCGTAAAGCGACGATTTCCCGGGAAACGCGACAAGGCGACCGAGAGGAGAGACACCTCCACCGGCCGCGAATTCGCGCGCTGTCTTGGCTGGGTCGTCCGAATCGCTACCCGCCTTTACCTGCGTTCTCCGTGCCGGCGACTCGACGTCGACCGTTCCGGAGATCAGAATCCGCCGACACAGTTCCGATACCCGGTGCCAGTCGCGAGGACGGACGCCGGGTACCGGCTGGGTCGGAAAAACTACTTGAGCTCGACGGTGGCGCCGGCCTCTGAGAGCTTCGCCTTCATCGCCTCGGCCTCGGCCTTGGCAACGCCCTCCTTGAGGGACTTCGGCGCGGCTTCGACGAGGTCCTTCGCTTCCTTCAGGCCGAGACCCGTCAGTTCGCGAACAACCTTGATGATGCCGATCTTCTTCGCCGCGTCGAAAGCGGCGAGGACGACGTCGAACTCGTCCTTCTCCTCGACGGGAGCAGCCGCGGCCGCCGCCGGCGCCGCGGCAACCGCCGCCGCCGCCGCCGAGACGCCGAACGCCTCTTCCATCATCTTCACGAGCTCCGCCGCCTCGAGCAGCGTCAGTTCCTTGATCTGGTCCAGGATGCCCTGGAGCTTTGCCGTATCAGCCATTGTGAGGTCACTCCTTCCACCGCGCATTTCGCGCTTCAATCTGATGATTCAATATCCAAAACCAGCCATCAGCGCCCGTGGGGCCCTCGTCGGACACCACCCGGTTGCGGACGGTCGAGCGCCGAGAGCCGCTATCGCTCTTTGGCCTTTGCTTCGCTGACAACGATCGTCAGGTCGCGTGCTACCGCCGATGTCACCGTGGCGAGCCGCTGCGCCCCGCTGTTGATGACGAACATCATCTTGGAGATGAGTTCTTCCTTCGACGGCATGGTCGCGAGCGTTTCGATGTCGGCCACGTCGATGACGCGACCGTCGACAATGCCCGCCTTGAACACGAACTTCGCGTGATGCTTGGCGAAGTCTGTCAGCACCTTGGCCGTCGTGACGGGGTCGTCCGGCGTCGTTGCGATCGCCGTCGTCCCGATGAACTTGTCACGGATCGGCTCGAGGGGCGTGCCCTCGACCGCAAGCCGCGCGAGCGTGTTCTTCACGACCCGATAGGTGATCTTCGCCTTGGCGACAGCCTCTCGCAACTCGGCGTCTTCCGACACCGTCATTCCCTTGAAATCGACGAGATAAGCGCTGCCGACATTGGTGAATTCGCTCTTGAGCGCCTCGAGGGCGGAAATTTTCTGCTTCCGAGTCTTCACTACGTCCTCCTCGCCCTAGGCGGCCACTTCGATCTTGATGCCGGGACCCATCGTGGTGCCGACGACTGCGCCCTTCACGTACTTGCCCTTCGCGGCCGAGGGCTTTGCCTTCAGGACCGCGTCGATGAGCACCTGGGCGTTCTCGACGAGCTTCTCGGTGTCGAACGAGACCTTGCCGACGCCGCAGTGAATGACGCCCGTCTTGTCGACGCGGTACTCCACCTTGCCGGCCTTCGTTTCCTCAACGGCCTTGGCGACGTCGAACGTCACCGTGCCCGTCTTCGGATTCGGCATTAGTCCGCGCGGTCCGAGCACTTTTCCGAGTGCACCGACGAGACGCATCATGTCCGGTGTCGCGATGACCGCGTCGAAGTCGAGCCAGCCGCCCTTGATGCGATCGACGACGTCTTCGGCGCCGACTTCGTCGGCTCCGGCGTCGCGCGCTTCCTGGGCCTTCTCGGCCGTGGCTATCACGAGAACCCGCTTGTTCTTGCCGAGTCCGTTCGGAAGGACCACCGTTCCGCGGACCATCTGGTCAGCCTTTCGGGGGTCGACGCCGAGGACCATCGTCACTTCGAGCGTCTCGTCGAACTTTGCGAACGCCACTTCCTTGGCGAGCACCACGGCATCGTGGAGCGCGTATCGGCGCTGACTTTCAACCTTTTCCGCCGCCGCGCGGAACTTCTTCCCTGCCATTTCGGCTCCTTTCAGGTCCAAGCGTGCCGTCAGGCACTCCCTGTCTACCGACCGGTTTCGGGCATTGCCCAGTTACTAATCGCTGATCGTCAATCCCATGTTCCGGGCCGTGCCCTCGATCGTCTTGATCGCCGCCTCGAGCCTGAAGCAATTGAGGTCCGGCATCTTGAGCTGCGCGATCTCCTCGACCTGCTTCCGCGTGACCGTACCGACCTTGGTCTTGTTCGGTGTCGCGGAGCCCTTCTCGACTCCCGCGGCCTTCATCAGGAGATCCGGCGCCGGAGGCGTCTTCGTGATGAAGCTGAACGAACGGTCAGCGTAAACGGTGATGACCACCGGAATCTTGAGCTCGCCCGCGTTCTGCGTCTTGGCGTTGAACGCCTTGCAGAACTCCATGATGTTGACGCCGTGCTGACCGAGCGCCGGGCCGACGGGCGGGGCCGGATTGGCCTTCCCTGCCGGAATCTGCAGCTTCACCATCCCGATGACTTTCTTCGCCATAACGCTGACTGCAAGGGCCCACTCGATTGCGTGAGGGCCCGGCTCCTCCAGTTCATTTGCCGATGCGCGCGGATGCTCCCGCGGACCGCCCGGCTATTCCTCGTCTGAAAACGAAAGCTTCTCGACCTGCAGGAAATCCAGCTCGACCGGAGTGGACCGCCCGAAAATCGTGACCATTACCTTGAGGGTGCTCTTGTCTGAGTTCACTTCCTCGACAACACCCGTGAAGCCCTTGAACGGACCTTCCATGATTCGGACCGTCTCGCTCTGGATGAACGAGACCTTCGGCTTGGGACGCTCGGCCGCCTCGGTGACGTGGTGGACGATCTGGTCTACTTCCTCGTCCTTGAGCGGCGTCGGCTTCTGCCCGCCCACAAATCCGGTGACTTTGGGCGTCGCCTTGATCGTGTGCCAGACCTCCTTGCCAACTTCGTCCTTGTCGTCGACCTCGAGCTGAACGAGCACATAGCCCGGAAACAGCATTCGAGGGGTCTCGACGCGTTTTGAGCCTCGAAGCTCAACGACCGTCTCGGTGGGAACTAGGACTTCCGAGATCTGACTCTCCATGCCATAGGCTTTCACCCGGCTGATGAGGCTATCCCGGACCTTCTTCTCGTACCCCGAGTACGTGTGAATGATGAACCAGCGCTTTGGCATCGTCGATCGCGAATGTCCCGTCTATACCAGCCACTTCTCTAGCTGCGAGAAGAAGAGCTCGAGTAGATTGTCGACCACCCAGAGGAAGGCGGAGAAAAAGACGACCGCGATCATGACGACAACCGTTGTCGAAATAACCTCAGAGCGCGTCGGCCAGGAGACCTTTTTCAGCTCGAGACGCACGTCTCTGAGAAACTGAATCGGCTTCTGCATGAAGCCCCCGCCCGTGCTCGCCCGCGGTGCCGGCTTTGATACCTCCGGCATTTCGGCTGAATCCATCGATGCTTCCTTGGTCACGTCGTTTCGGTCAACTTGATCTGGCAGGGGTACCAGGATTCGAACCCGGCCTTACGGTTTTGGAGACCGCCGTGCTAACCGCTGACACTATACCCCTCTGTTTCCTTCCGTCTCGCTGCGAGCTACTTCGTCTCGCGATGCGACTTGTGTGCCCGGCACTTCTTGCAGAACTTCTTGAATTCGAGACGCTCGGTCTTCGTCTTCTTGTTCTTGTCGGTGTAGTAGTTCCGGTTCTTGCACTCGGTGCACTGCAGAATGATGTTGTCACGCGCCATGATCTGAAACTCCTACTCCACAATGTCCGTGATGGTGCCGGCGCCGACGGTGCGTCCGCCC
>CAZQBW010000279.1:1834-6594 GCA_964591515.1 uncultured Clostridia bacterium | reverse complement strand
TGCTCGTCGAGGTTGTCGAGCGTCGCCTGGACCCGCTCCTTGGTCATCGGCGCGTCGCCGCCACCCGAAGCCGCCGGCCCGCCTGCCGTCGGCGCCGCCGCAGGAGCCGGCTGGTTGACGCCCTGCATTGCCTGTCCCATCTGGTTCGCCATCATCTGGCCCATGCCGAAGCCCATTCCGAGCCCCATGCCTTCGCTCGGGCCGCCGGGATTCTGCGCGGCATTGTTGATCGCCTGACCTGCCTGATACTTCATGTAGTCGACGCCGAGCTGGTCCTGACGATTCTTCTGCGCCATCGTCTCGTAGTTCGCGGCGTAGAGCTTGGCCTGGCCCTGCTTGATCATCTCCTGCACTTCTTCGGGCAGCGAGATCGAACCGAGCACGATGCTGACGAGCTCGAGGCCCTGCTGTGCAAACTCGGTCGCCGTTGCCGCCTTCACCGCGGCCTCGATCTCCTTCGTAAGACCCGGGAGTGCGAACACGTCGTTGAAGTTCGACCCGAGGATGTCGCGCAGGTTGCTGGCGATGAGATCGCGCAGGTAGTCGACGATGGTGTTCGTCGAGACGAACCCGCGCGTGCCGACTACGGCTGCGACGAAGAGCTGCGGATCCGCGACGCGCATCGAGAACTTGCCGAATGCGCGCAGCATCACGGGCAGCCCGCCCATCGACGGATCCCGAAGCATGATCGGATCCTTCGTGCCCCACTTCAGGTCGAGAAAGGTGTGCCGCGCCACGTACATCACGCTCGCCGTGAAAGGCGCGTCACCACCGAATGGCAGCTTGTACGCGTCCGAGATGATCGGAACGTTCATCGTCGTGATGGTATGGCGGCCGGGTCCGAAGACGTCGAGCGCCTTGCCGTCGCGGAAGAACACCGCCGACTGGTTCTCCTGAACGATGAGCTGCGCGCCCATCTTGATGTCGGCCGGACCGGACTCGGGCATTCGGTGAACGATCTCCGTTCCGGACTCGTCGAGGTACTGGATGACTTCGATTGCCATGGAAACTCCTCTGGGTATTAAGGGAAGAACCGCGGCCCAGCGCCGCCGGTCGACGTTACGAGAAGAGCGGACGGCCTGGCGCATCCGACGATGCAAAGCCGTTGAGCGCCTCGTGCCGCGTGTCGAACGTGTGGCTGAGGTCGTCGAGCGCCTGCTCGATCGACGCCGTTGCCGTCTTCAGTTCGGCAGGCGTGCCGGTCGAAGCCCGCAGCTTTTCGGCAAGGCTCTCGATGCCCTCGATCTTCTCGACGAGCGCGAAATCGAACCGGTAGAGCTGATCGAGCTGATCTTCCTTGATCTGCACGGCATCGAAGAACCCCGCGTACCCGTAGGTCGCAAACCGGATCCGGTTCTCGACGGTATCCAGTTTCTTCGAGATCCGCTCGACCGGAGCCACCTCGAACAGCCGCCCGCCGTCGGTCAGATCGCGAACGACTCCGGACGTCGTGTCCTTGAGTCGGCGCAGCCGATCCGCGAGCGTGACGCGGAAGAGCTTGTCGACGTCCCGACGCGTCTCTTTCGCCTGATAGCCCGAGATGCCGGGGATCTTGTCGACGAGCTTCTGCAGCCAATTTCGGTTGTCACCGCTCGCGTTCCCTGTCGTGCTCATAGTCGGATTTCCTCCTGCGGAAGGTGACCAATCATAAACCAAGCCGTGTGAGCTTGGCATGCGGCCGAGTGTCGGCGGACGGCCCTCTTCAGGCCCGCGCCGCGAGTCCGGCAAGGTACGCCTGGTACCTTGTCCGGTCAGCACTCGACATGTCCCGAATGTAGACGCCGACGCTCCAGTTGATGCCATCGGGCGCCGGCTTGTACCACGCAGCGAATCCGCTGATGTGGACCGGACCGTCCGGGAGCTTGACGTCGATCTCGAGCCGGTTCTTGAAGGCTGTCGTGTGATCGCGAATGACATTGAGCTGTCCGGTCTCAACCGTCCCCGTCTCGATGCGCATTCCGTTCTCACTCATGTCACGCACGACAGCGTCGATGCGTCGCGATGCCTTCGAGTCGTCCGCCGCATCGACGATCGTCATCGTGAGCTTCAGCAATCCGTCCGTATCGCGCGCCCTCTCTCGCGCGAGCGCCGCCGCTTCCGTCGCGGCGGCGTCGGCAGCCGCGCCGATGCCGCCCTTGACCGACGGTCTTGCGTCGTCGCAACAGCTCTCGAGCGCTGCTCGCAGCGCCATCGCCATGGCGCCGGCGGTGGCGAACCGGTCACCCGGCTTCTTTTCGAGTGCCTGAAGTACCGCGCGGCTCACCGCTTTCGGGACATCCGGGCGAGCCTCGGTCGGAGGCACCGGCGCGTCAGTCACATGCATGATGATAACGGCCGTCGGTACCGGCGCATTGAAGGGCGGATGGCCCGTCAGCATTTCGTAAAGCGTGATGCCGAGCGAGTAGATGTCGGACGAGGCCGTCGGCTGCTCCCCGCGGCAGACCTCGGGCGACGTGTAGTGCGGCAGCCGGACGACCAGCGATCCGGTTGCGGTCACCGAGGAACCGCCCGCCATCTGCGCCCATCGGGTGGATTCGAAATCGACGAGTTTGGCCGTCTCCACGCCGTCGACGGTAGCGAGCAGAACATTGCCCGGCTTCACGTCGCGGTGCAGCAGGCCTTTCGTATGCGCGGCCGCGAGTGCGTCGGCAATGCCGATCGCGATCTTCACCGCGCGCGCGACCGACAGCATGCCTTCCTCCTCGATGACCGTCCGAAGCAGAGGCCCGGACACATACTCGCCGGCCAGGTAGGCGCCGCCGTTCTGAAGCTGCCCGCCTGCATAGACCGCACCGGCGTTCCGATGCGAGAACTCGCGAAGACGTTCGACGTCGTAATTGAACATCTGCAGCGCGGAGGGGTCGCGGAATAGCAGCGGGCGAAGCGTCTTAACGAATGCCTGTCGGGGCTCTGCGAGGTCGGTGGCCTGATAGATCGAACCGTGACGGCCAACGCCAATCACCTGATCGATCTGCCATCGGCCATCGAGCACGCGGCTGCCCGGGAGGGTGTCGACCAGACGACTGCCGTCGGTCGGACAGAACTGCGCGAGGTCGTCAAAACAGCCGGCGCAAGTGGAGCACTCTTTCATCGCGTGAACCGGTACGTACGCCGAGCTAGAGCGGAATGTTGCCGTGCTTCTTGGGAGGGAGTGATTCGCGCTTCGTATCGAGCATCTCGAGTGCAGCGATGAGCTTGGGTCGCGTGTAGCGGGGCTCGATGACTTCGTCGACGTAGCCGCGCTCGGCGGCAATGTACGGCGACGCGAACTTCGAACGGTACTCGGCGATCAGCTCGGCCCGAAGCGCGGACGGATCCTCCGCATTCTTCAGATCCTGGCGATAGATGATCTCGACGGCGCCTTCGGCACCCATGACGGCAATCTCGGCCGTCGGATAAGCCACGTTGAAGTCCGTCCGGATGTGCTTGCTGGCCATGACGCAGTAGGCGCCGCCGTAGGCCTTCCGCGTGATGACGGTGAGTTTCGGCACCGTAGCCTCGGCGAAGGCGTAAAGCAGTTTCGCCCCGTGGCGGATGATGCCCCCGTGCTCCTGTGAGACACCTGGAAGGAATCCCGGGACGTCCTCGAACACCACGAGCGGAATGTTGAAGCAGTCGCAGAACCTGACGAAGCGCGCTGCCTTCACCGACGCGTCGATGTCGAGTACGCCGGCCAGGAACGCCGGCTGGTTCGCGACGACGCCGACGGGGCGGCCGTTGAGCCGCGCAAAGCCGATGACGATGTTCTGCGCGTAGTGCGACATCACCTCGAACAGATGGCCGTCATCGACGACGCGGTGGATGACGTCGCGAATGTCATACGGGATGTTCGAGTGCTCAGGGACGATCGAGTTCAGCTCGACATCGGCACGATCGACCGGATCCGAGCAGGTGCGACGCGGCGGATCGTCGACGTTGTTCGACGGCATGAACGAGAGGAGCTCGCGAATCGTCAGCAGGCACATCTCGTCGTTGTCGGCCGCGAAGTGCGCGACGCCGGACGCGGTGTTGTGCGTCATCGCGCCGCCGAGGTCTTCCTTCGTGACGTCCTCGTGGGTAACCGCCTTGATGACGTCCGGTCCGGTGATGAACATGTAGCTCGTGTTCTTCACCATCACGTTGAAGTCGGTGATTGCCGGCGAGTAGACGGCGCCGCCCGCGCACGGCCCCATGATGGCCGAAATCTGCGGGACCACGCCGGAGGCAAGCGTGTTGCGAAGGAAGATGTCGGCGTAACCGCCGAGCGACGCGACGCCCTCCTGGATGCGGGCGCCGCCCGAGTCGTTGAGACCGACGACCGGCGCGCCGACCTTCATGGCCAGGTCCATGATCTTGCAGATCTTCTCGGCGTTCGTTTCAGAGAGCGATCCGCCGAATACGGTGAAGTCCTGGGCGAACACGAACACCCGGCGGCCGTCCACCGTTCCGTGACCGGCCACGACGCCGTCGCCCGGGTACTGTTCCTTCTCCATTCCGAAGTCCCTGCATCGATGCGTCTTGAACGGATCGACCTCGACGAACGACTCGTCGTCGAGCAGGAAGTCGATGCGCTCACGCGCCGTCATCTTGCCGGACTTGTGGTGCTTCTCGATGCGAGCCGCTCCACCACCCGCACGCGCGGCGCCGATGCGCCGGTTGAGTTCTTCGAGGCGTGGATTGCTCTCGTCGGCTGCAGCAGAGGGGAGTTCAGTAGGTGACGTCGCCATAAGCGGCGAGTATAGGAGCCTCTGCGACGAATTGTCGATGGAACGGGCTCCTGC
>CAZQBW010000279.1:0-1734 GCA_964591515.1 uncultured Clostridia bacterium | reverse complement strand
TTCAGACCAGCAGTCTCAGTACTGCGATCGCACCGTGGCCAGGGTCACTTCCTCTCGATCTCCGCCTTCGCCATTCCGGAGCGCCACGACGCGCACGGTGATCCGGTAGACCCCGAGCCAGCCCTCCGGGTCCGGATCGATACGCCAATACCGGGCGTAGTTCGCCTTCTCCTTGTCATCGACGACACCGATCTTGCCGTTCTCCTCCAGATCGATCACGACGTACTCGAAGTACCCCGCGGCGCCGACGCCGCCTCCGTCGTCCTTGCCCCCGAGCTCTCCCCCATACGCGAGCTTCTCGATCGGGATGGCGTTGAGCTCCTCGAGTTTCGACTGTGCTATCGCCGTCGCGTGCGTGTATTGCCGGGACGTCCTGTTCTGCTGCATCGCTGTCACGAAAAGCTGAGCAACGAAGATGATTGCGATCAGCAGGATGAGCGCGGCCACCATCGCTTCGAGAAGCGTGAAACCGGATTCGGGATTGCGCCGCATTGCGGCGAGTATAGCAGAGCGCTTCCGCTGCTATCATTGCGCCCGTGAAGGCGATACGCGACATTGCGGAGCGTGTTCGAGATGCCGGCGGAAAGGCGCTAGTCGTCGGCGGCTGGGTGCGTGACCGGCTGCTCGGACAGCCCTCGAAGGACGTCGACATCGAGGTCTTCGGCCTCGACCCTTCTGTTCTAAAGAAGCTGCTGCGCCGGATGGGACGCGTGAGCACTGTCGGTGAGAGCTTTACCGTCTACAAGCTCTGGATCGACGGTCAGGAAGGCGACATCGACGTCTCGATCCCGCGCCGCGAGTCGAAGACCGGCCGTGGACACCGCGGATTCACAGTCGAAGGCGACCCGTCGATGCCCGTGGAGGAAGCCGCGCGGCGGCGCGACTTCACCGTCAACGCGATCCTCTACGATCCGCTCGACGAATCGTACGTGGATCCGTACGGCGGTCGAAAGGACCTCGATGGTCGGATACTGCGTGCCGTCGACCCCGAGACGTTCGTCGAAGACTCGCTTCGCGTGCTTCGCGGGGCGCAGTTCGCCGCTCGCTTCGGCCTCTCGATCGAGCCGCGGACCGTCGCGCTCTGTCGCGGAATCGACCTCGACGACCTTCCGTCGGAACGGATCTGGGGCGAGATCGAGAAATTGCTCGTTCGCGCGCCCGAACCGTCCCGCGGTCTCGAGGCTTTGCGCGAGCTTGGGGTGCTTCCGAAACTCTTTCCCGAGCTGGATGCGCTCGTAGACTGCCCCCAGGATCCGGAGCACCACCCCGAAGGCGACGTCTGGACCCACACGAAGCTCGTCGTCGACGAGGCGACGGAGGTCGTCGGCGACCTTGGCCGCGCGCACCGGACGACGGTAATGCTCGCGGCGCTCTGTCACGACCTGGGTAAGCCTGCGACGACGAAGGTGGTCGACGGTCGAATCCGTCAGCTTGCGCACGACCGCGCCGGACTGGCGCCGACGGAGGCGTTGCTCGATCGGCTCCGGGTACACACGCTGGACGGGTTTCACGCGCGGGATCAGGTGCTGGCTTTGGTCGACGAGCATCTTGTGCCGTCGCACTTCTACAAGGATCGCGATCACGTGACGGACGGGGCGTTTCGGCGGCTGGCACGTCGAGTCCACTGTGGGCTGCTTGCGCGGGTGTCTCGCGCGGACCTGCTCGGACGCACGGGTGCCGCGCGGCAGGCGCGGGCGGCCGAGTGGTTTGCAGTCCGAATCCGCGAGCTGGGCC
>CAZQBW010000278.1:0-6614 GCA_964591515.1 uncultured Clostridia bacterium | reverse complement strand
ACTTCGGCCGGACGACAACGACTTCAACCGCCCTTCATGAATAATCCGGGTTAAGGGGAGCCCAAGACCCGCAGCTTCATTCGAGATGAGGTTCGCCATAGACACCCAAAGCAAGCCGCCGAACGTCAAGCATCAGCGGGCGCGCGCGACGGCGTCAAGGGCAACGGAACGATCTCGCTGCGCGCGCTCCGCTGCATGCGCTAGTTGGGCGTCGCGTTTAGGCACGACTGCCACAGCCCATGGGAGAGGACGTGAGGCAGTTCGACGAGCGACCCATCATGGAGAGTCGTGGAAGGGCCAGAGCGCCGCCCCCAAGGTGTTCCTGTTCCCAAAGAAGTACCAACATGGCATCGCTTGAGTCTGACACTGCATCGCGAAATCGCTGTCACCGTGACACTCGACGGCGACGATGAACGGGTTTAGTTCCAACTGACTGGCAATGTGCTTCGCGGCTTCGTCCCCGGAGAGTCCCACATAGCCGGTCTCGTATGCAATGAAGACGGTATCGGAGAGCTTGTCACAATCCGATGACGTGCGGAGGATCGCGTCAAGCCTCGCATCACGGTTGCGAAGTCGAGCGTGACACGAGACAAGACCAAGGACCATGGCCAGACAGAAGAGGCCGACCACTAAAGCGCCCGACGACAAGGATGCTTGGTCACAAGGAATGCATTCCACTGGAGACGGGCGCCACAAGGCAGTCGGCAAGACGCCCAACGTCAAGCATCAGCGGGCGCGCACGGCGGCGTCAAGGGTAACAGACGAAGCCTCGCTGTGCGCGCTCCGCTGCATGCGCTAGTTGGGCCGCTGGGGTGGAGGAGGAAACGGTCACGGCGACGAGCTGATGCTAAGTTGGGGTCACCCATCCCTGTTACGTCGTCAACCGCGCGCGGAAGCTCGGTGCGAGGGTCGCCAGCAAAAGGCCCAAACATCCCGTAGCGTTCGCCTTGGTCACCGTGGCCTTCTAAGTAGAAGACCAGTTCCCGCTCGAGAAACCACACGGTGACCCCATACGGGAATTTACCGTCAATGCGCAGGTTGAGATAAGTTCGATTCCTCACACCGGCGCGCAGGACAAGTTGTCCGCGTTTGCGCTCGAGGAATGAATCGGGCGATACGATGAACGTCTCGCGGAAACCGAAGTCAACGAAATAGCCCCACCGTCGCCGAATCTGCTCCCCGACCGCCGGAACCACGGGCGTCAAGCGGTCAACGCGAACCGTCTGAATCAGCTTCGGGGGTCCAAACTGTGGCCAATCCGAACGCGAACTCTGAGGACCGCCAGCCGGACCTTGAAGTATGAGTACGAGAAGCAAGGATACTTTGAGCATTCACGTCACGAATGGGGCGGCTTCGTGCTCACGCTACGGAAGCGGCCCAACGTCAAGCATCAGCGGGCGCGCGCGACGGCGTCAAGGGAAAACGGAACGACCTCGCTGCGCGCGCTCCGCTGCATGCGCTAGTTCGGCCGCTTGCGAGGGGCACACGAGCGTGGGTACTTAGCTGCCCAACTCAGTCACGCGAACGATGAAGGACAGGCGAGTAGTGCCGACCATGCCGGTGATCTCCCAGCAGCCTGGAGTCGGAAAAGCAATCGAGGATGCCTGAAACCCAATGTCGCCATAGCCGTTAGAAACACGTGCTTGGAGCGGTGGGGCTGGGCCATCGAGTCGCCGTCCCTCGATAATGAGTCGGCCGTGGACGCCACGCCACCAGCCGAACTTGATGCGCTCATCTCGCTCTGCGCCGTCCGAGCCCGCAGGCCTAGGCCGAAGCACAATGAGCCCGTCACGAGGTAAACTGACCGACAGGTCAGGACCCCCGTGGCGACGCCCAATCGGCCGTCCGTTCGGCGGGGCGCCTCCGTTGGGTTTCGTGACCACGCACGGACCCACAACATTCACGCGAGCGACTCGCGAACCTCGAGACCCGAGTACAATGAGTCCCGTCGCGAGAATGGCCAATGACGCTGTGCGTACAATCGCGTTCATGCACAGGTCCTCCGTGGTCCCTGGTTCTTAGACGCGACTGAGGAGGCTTGTCTTCCGTCGTTGGACCGACGCAGCAAGCGGCCGAACGTCAAGCATCAGCGGGCGCGCGCGACGGCGTCAAGGGTAACAGACGAAGCCCCGCCGCGCGCGCTCCGCTGCATGCGCTAGTTGGGCGGCCATGCGACGGGTTTCGTTGAGAGTCACGGTTAGTCTCGACCAACTCTGTAAAGGGCGACGCGGCCGTGACCATCAAGCCGAATCACCAGCCATTCTGAGTCAATGCCGATCAAACCACGCTCGGGACCGAGCCAGTAGACGAGATCGTACTCACGAAAGTACGTCGTACTATCCGGTTCGCCAAGCAGTGCGACCACCGAGTCTCGATCGCGCCCGTCTAGGAGCTGTCGGTCGAGAAGGTCATCAACCATGCGAATTCGAACGGGGTCCGAAGACTGAACCTCGGAAACGTTCTGCCACCTTGCTGAGTCAAAAGGAAGGCGGCGAAAGCGGTCGTAACTAGAGTCGACGACAATCGGACCGTAGATAAAGAGCGCAGGAATGCCGATGACGATCGCAGGCACGGTGAGGAACGTGGCGATGGCCACGCAATACTCGCGTAAAGACTCTGGCAGGGCTCGGAACATTGATTGAGAACCTGTATCTCCGCGACGGCCGCCCACTTTCGGCCGCCCAACGACAAGCATCAGCGGGCGCGCGCGACGGCGTCAAGGGCGACGGAACGATCTCGCAGCGCGCGCTCCGCTGCATGCGATAGTTCGGCGACCATTGCTTGATAGGGCGAGCCCGCGTCCTCGGAGGAACGGGAGCGACTGAACAACAGCCGGAAGCGTGCTGAGAGGATGACCGGTGAGCTGCAAGGCAACAGAGGCCACGAGCCGCCGATGCGGGACACGGTGGTCGCCGAACGTCAAGCATCAGCGGGCGCGCGCAACGGAGTCAAGGGAAACGGAACGATCTCGCTGCGCGCGCTCCGCTGCATGCGCTAGTTGAGCTGCCTCTGAGGATCACAGTCATACCGCCGGGAGCGAGTCGAATCACGGGACTACTCTACAGTGAACCGAAGCGGCACAGTGATGAGGTCTTTCTTGGACAGCACGCCGACCTCGACTTCGTACTCGCCGGGCTCGAGGTTCTGCGTTGGAACCAACCACGGAAACTCATAGCCTGGCGCCGGGCCCAAAACAAACGACAGCCGAGCCCGCTGCACCGCCGGCCCGTAGGGCGAGTCGAAATAGTTCTGGACTGTATACGATTGTCGCTTGTCGGTGAGCTTCGTGACGATCACCTTGCCAGTAAGCTGGCTGCCACGCTGGATTCTGGAGGGGAACTCACGAAGCTCCACGGAGAACCGATGGCCCCGGGTGACGTCGTCACTCTGTGCACCGACCGAGGTGGAGAGAGTGGCAAGGGCGAGCAGAACGCAAAGACCAATACACCTCAGCAATGTAGCCTCCTATCCGGACAGTTCGAGGATGACTGACTGGACGGCAAACGCATTCAGGCCGGCCCAAGTTCGGGAAACACCGTTCAGCAAGTGAAGCAGCCCAACGTCAAGCATCAGCGGGCGCGCGCGACGGCGTCAAGGTAAAAGACGGAGCCCGGCTGCGCGCGCTCCGCTGCATGCGCTAGTTGGGCGGCGTTGCAGCCCAGGATCTTGTGTCGTGCAGGACGAAGAGTCATTGTGGGCGCCTCGCTCCGGCTTGTGAACAACTATGGTGCCCGCCGGTTCAGGTGCCGGGAGATCAGTGTACAAGACCAGCCCACAAGCGCTCCAGCCGCCAGGGCGATCGCCGCGTTTGCACCCAAGTTGGACCACAGGATGTAATCACCCCCGAAACCGCCAACCCCATAGAACTCGAACGGAACACCAAACCATCGAGGTGCGTCGAGGAGAGTCGGCTGGTCGTACAACGTGCGGAAGTTCCAGACGTTCGCCACGAAGACCAGCAGCAAGCAACTGACGAGACCGAGAAGGAAGATCCTACGTTGCATTGTGGGTTACTCACCGAGTACGCAGCCGCCCAACGTCAAGCATCAGCGGGCGCGCGCGACGGCGTCAAGGGTAAACGGAACGATCTCGCGGCGCGCGCTCCGCTGCATGCGCTAGTTCGACGGTTCCCGTTACTAACGTTCGAAGATGTACTTGCAGGCTGGGCGTCGATCCGCGGGGTACCGCCCAAACGAAAGCCCAGTCACCACGAGTCGATCCGATTCATCGATCCGAAACCGTCCATAGCCTTCGAACTCGTCAAACACCTGATTCCCGGACGTCACCTGAAGCGTAAGTCGCCCCGTCTCGTAGTCGGCTATGTACTTGCCTCGATAATCAATGTAGACCTCAAAAGGCTCAAGGGTCACAGTAAAGGTCCCGTCGGCGCGGAATACCAACTCGCGCATCCGTGGCTCGTTCGAAATTGGTTGGCCGCTGCCGCAGGCAAATCGTGACTTTTCGGTCCAGACGCCAAGCAGCGGATGGAGCTCGGGCCTTACGACCAGGCCGCGGCCCGCGATGAGGCGCCGACCGTTCTGGAAGTTCGCTATGACAACGAAAGGGTGACCGTCAGGAGCGATCTCCGACGTCGTCAAGATGCCGGTCGCACCATCCATCGAGAGGTAAGCGGGTGGATCCACGCTCCAAGACGCACAACTCGTGTAATCGCGAAACTCGCCATTGAGGTAGTAGGTCAATCGCATCGGGACTGACGTGCCAGGTGCGACAGCCACGCTGTCGCCGCAGCAGGCTATATACACATAGCCGAGCTCATCCTCCGACGGGGGATTGTCGCACTGAGCAAAACACTCGACAGCGAGTCCGCTCGCAGCAACAAAGAGAGACATTCCGAGTAGCCGCAACGTGGTACGTTTCATGGCTTCAAACCACTCCATTGGAAGCGTCGAACGTCAAGCATCAGCGGGCGCGCACGACGGCGTCAAGGGTCAAAGACGACATCTCGCTGTGCGCGCTCCGCTGCATGCGCTAGTTCGACGCCGATTTCACGGGACAAGGTATCACAAACTCGATAGATCTGAGCTCACAGCACTGATTCGACGGTTTCTACGATGTTGATCAACGCCAGATGCCCGCGGACCAGCACTGAACAGCACCAAGCGCGGTTCAGCCCAGTCAACGGACCCGGTTTGTCGCTCACGAGTCGAGCGACCAGCTCGCATTGCGAGGCAGGGCCCATTCCGGCAATCTCGTGAACCGGAAGGCGCTTCGCCCAGGTCGTGACTGCCTTGGTTGCAGACGCAGCGCGGACTTGGCTTATGTACGTGCCGCCGCGAAAGTCCAATACGACTGTGAAGAGTGGCATATCCGGTGACTAGTGGTAGAAGCCGACGAGGCGTCACCCTGCAGCGGCCGGGACCAACGAGACGAGTAGGCGTCGAACGTCAAGCATCAGCGGGCGCGCGCGACGGCGTCAAGGGGAAACGGAACGATCTCGCTGCGCGCGCTCCGCTGCATGCGCTAGTTAGCCTGCGCGGAAGTGAAGCAGACCTGTTGCATGGTACGCCATGCCATCAGTGCGAGAGACGCAGCGATCTAGGCGGAGTTCCACCACAGGTCGGCTTCCTCCAACATCGAGGTGGCATCCTTGGCAACGATCGTCGTGGACGTGCCGTCGTCGAATCGGAACCAACGGCCATCCTCGCCTGGCATCGGCGAACCGAGGCGGTGGCGACCAGATGGCGAGATGTCGTGCGCGGTCACCCTTCCCGGAGTGATGGCTTCGCCCCAACTCAAGGTCGTTCCATCCGGAGAGCAGCGGGCGATCTCGATAACGAAGCCGCCACCGTGCCGGTCGAACTGCACTGTGAGTAGGTCGATGCGGTCGTGACAAGGCCGACGGAAGTGAGGGAGTGAACCTCTGAACCCTCGTGCCCGAAGCGCAGATACGAAGATCTCGCGGAGTGCGGCATCCATTGACTTTCGATTCGTGCTCATAGCGACAGGCTAACGTCAAGCATCAGCGGGCACGCGCTGAAGTGTCAAGGGAGAAGGACGAACTCTCGGGGCGCGTGCTCCGCTGCATGCGATAGTTCGGCGGCCGACAGGGCGAGGATGCCTCTACCGTCGCACCTCCCAGTTTACGCACGTAGCCTTCGCCTTCTTGCACTCGACGGCGATTGACTGAACCTCTCGGTAGGTCGAACCGGGTGGCAAGAACAGGAACACCGATGTCGTTTCGCGTCGGGTGAACTCTTCCTTGAGCGCGACCGAGAGCAGCTTAATCGGATAGCTCTTGTCGCCGAGCTTGGCTGTCCATCGATTGCTTGCGCGGGTCATCTCGACGGGCACCGAATCTGGACACATAATGTTCGTAAGGATCGAGTCCTGGCTGGGTCGGGCGAGCGAGCCGGAGCCGAGAACCAGACCAAGGAGACTCGCGAACACGGCAGGCAACACGAGCCGGGCTGTCCGACTCGTAAACTGCTGCGAAGTCAAGAATCTCGGTATCGCCATGATCACCTCGTTGCGGTCGGCAGTCGTCGCGTCGGATGTCCACTTTGCGGTTGCTGTTGCCAGCGCGAGGTCAAGGCCGCCGAACGTCAAGCATCAGCGGGCGCGCGCGACGGCGTCAAGGGTAAAGGAACGATCTC
>CAZQBW010000277.1:0-6666 GCA_964591515.1 uncultured Clostridia bacterium | reverse complement strand
CGACATTACATGATCAGCATGTGACGCGTCCATGAATGGATCTGTAACAGGATTGTCTGAAGGAGGGGGATGGGCGGCGTCGCTTTCGGGGGGAGGACCGGTGGTTTGCGATATATATAAGGAATTGCAAGTTTCGTGCCGATTGCGGGGAAATCGGAAGCCTGGTGAGTGGACGGGATCGACGGGATTTTCGGAGGATTGACGGGAGTCACGAGGCCAAGTTGCGAAGACCCAACGCGGCGGACTAATCTGACTGCGTGAAGACGCTCGAGGTACAACTTGAGGAGCAGGTCGCGAGCCGGCTTGCCGAGATCGCGAGCCGGCTCGGCGTGACGACCGAGGATCTCGCGAAGCGCAGCATCCTGCAGACTCTCGCGCAGCTGGACGACGACTTCGGACGGGCCGCCGAATACGTCCTCGCCAAGAACGAGGAGCTCTACCGCCGCCTGTCGTGATGGTTTATCTCGAGCTCGACCACGACCTCGCACTGCACGCGATGGTGATCGTTCAGTCGGGCGGGGCGGCCGGCATCCGAAATCGCGATGGCCTGGAATCCGCCGTCGCGGGTCCGAAAATGACCTTCGATGGCGAGGACCTGTACCCGGACCTCATCGCAAAGGCAGCTGCGCTCGGGCACTCGCTCGTGTTGAATCACCCGTTCGTCGACGGAAACAAGCGCGTCGGACACGCCGCGATGGAAGTAATGCTTGTACTGAACGGATTCGAGATCACGGCGTCGGTCGAGGAGCAGGAAGCGGTGATTCTCGCAGTAGCAGCTGGGGAGATGTCGCGTGAACGCCTCCGAAACTGGCTCGAGGCGAACGTAGGACAGCATCCCGTACGGTGACTGCTGTATGCAGTCACCGTCCGTCCGTTGCTTCGGGATGTGAACACGGCTCAAACCTTGTCTGGCTTGCCGTTTGCACAGGCGCCCCTCACAATTCGGGAACTATTCGGACAGACCCGCGGGGAGTTGGGCGATGCTTCCGAAATACAGGGCCGTGCTTCACGGAGATCATCTCGAATGGTCGGACGACGTGCCGGAAGAGGCCCGTCGGCAGGAAAGCGCCGTCGTTTTCGTGACCTTCGTTGACGTTCCGGCAGATGTCGACGAGTCGCAGGGCCGACGAATGGCCGATGCGCTGGAGCGTCTTGCGGCAAGAGGCGGCCCGTCGACCATTGGCGACGCGCTGGACTGGCAGCGAGATCAGCGCAATGACCGTCCGTGGCCGGGTCGGAGCCCTGGCTAACCAGGCGGCGCTCGTGACGCGCAACACGCGCGACTTCGCCTGGGTGCCTGAACTTTGACTTCACAATCCCTTCCTCGACGACGACATGCTGAGATCCGGCACCTGGCCCGAACGCTACCTCGCCCGGTACTGATGCGTGAGGAGTGCCGATGGCCGCGCCGGATTCCCCGGCAATTGGCGCTATTGATCGACAATCCAAAGCGGCGCTTCGCGCCGCACTCCAAGGCGCTTCGCGCAAGAGTCGAGACCGCGGTGTGGCCGGGTTCGGGCGGAGAGTGGTCGGGATTCTGATCTCCGGCGTGGACGGGGAGAGCCGGACCTCGCGGTTGCGGTCGCCGACCGTCCTCGTGTAATGATTGGCGACAGCATGGACCTTCTCGACCGAATCACGATCGACCCTGACGTCTGCCACGGAAGGCCGACGCTTCGAGGTCTGCGTTACACCGTCGAAATGGTGCTCGAGCTTCTAAGCTCTGGAATGAGCATTGACGAAATTCTCGCCGACTACGAAGACCTCGAACGCGATGACGTCCGTGCGGCCCTTGCCTATGCGGCCCTCCTTAGCCGCGTCAAACATATCGAGGCCACTGTGGCGTGAAGTTCCTCGTCGATGCGCAACTGCCCCGACGCCTGGCTCTCCGGTTGCGGGAACGTGGCCACGATGCAGTTCACACACTCGAGCTCCCCCGGGGCAACAAGACGTCTGACGCCGAGATCAACGACCTGTCGATTCGGGAGCAGCGTGTCGTCGTGACGAAAGACTCCGACTTTGTCGACTCTCGGCTCCTTCAGGGGAAACCCTGGAAGCTTCTCCTGGTCTCGACGGGGAACATCAGGAATCAGGATCTGGAGGAGCTGTTCCTCGCCAACCTGGAGGCGATCGTTTCCGGACTCAGCTCATTCGACTACGTGGAACTGTCTCGATCGAGTGTTGTGTGCCACGCGTGAACCCGGACGGATGCGACAGCTCGCTCCGGCCGAACGCCGCGAACGCTCTGCAAGGGGATACACGATGAAGAAGCCGAAGCCCGGCAAAGGGACGCCGAAGCGAAGGTATGTCGCGCCGAAACGGAAGCCGCCGAAGCGGGCGCCGGAGCGGCCTCCGGCCCCGGGTTCGGGCCCGTCGTCGATGCCGCCCGTGAGTCCTGTCGGCTTGGAGCGCACGATCGCCGACCTGACGCGGGCCCTCCGGTCCCGGTCGTTCGATTCCATGGAGGAGCTCAACGAGTTCCTCCGGCACGCCAGTGCGGCTGACCTGTTCCTCCCCGAGCCGTCAACCCCGCTCGAACACGCCCAGCAGCTCGTGTACGACGCATGGGACGCCAGGGGTCCGCGGCGCACCGAGCTCGCACGCGAGGCGCTCGCCATCTCGCCCGACTGCTGCGACGCGTACATGGTGCTCGCCGACGAGGCCTCGTCACCCGTCGAGGTGAAGGAGCTCCTCGAACAAGCTGTCGCCGCCGGCGAGCGGGCGCTCGGTCCCGAGTTCTTCGAAGAGTACGTAGGACATTTCTGGGGGATGGTCGAATCGCGGCCCTACATGCGTGCCCGCAAGAATCTCGCGCTCGCCCTCTGGAACCTCGAAGAACGCGATCGTGCCGTCGAGCACTTCGAGGACATGCTGCGGCTCAATCCCTTCGACAATCAGGGCATTCGATACGATCTGGCGCGCTGCCTGCTCGAGGCCGGGGACGACGCCAAACTCGGCGCACTCCTCGCCCGCTTCGACGACGACGAGTCGACAAACTGGCTCTTTACGCGAGCCTTGTGGACGTTTCGCGTGCACGGCGATACCGCCGCGGCCACCCTCGCCATTGCCGACGCACTCGAGTCGAACGCCGCGGTTCCGCCGTTCCTGTTCGGACTCTGGCAGCTGCCCCCGGAACCGCCGAAGAGCTACTCACCTGGTGACGAAAACGAAGCGGCGCTCTACGTCGGCTATTGCGGCGAGTACTGGCACGAGACTCCTGGCGCGATGGAATGGTTCGCCGCGTACCTCGAGCTCGTGATCTCGACGCTCCAGCGCGAGAGCGTGAAGAAGCCCCGTCCCCGAAAGGCGCCGGCTAAGGACGCGACGGCGACGGCCGGAAAGCTCTGCCAGCTCAAGGTCACCCTGCGCGGCGTGAAGCCCCCGATCTGGCGTCGCGTCCTCGTGCACCCCGACACCTCGCTGTCGGTGCTCCACGACATCCTGCAGATCGCCATGGGATGGACCGACTCGCATCTCCACATGTTCAGGGCCGGAAAGCTCGTGTACGGAGAGCCGGACCCGGAGTTCTCGACCGGGATGCTCGACGAACGGATAGTGGCCGTCCGCAAGCTCCTGCCGCGCACGGGCTCGAAGGCCGTCTACGAATACGACTTCGGCGACGGCTGGGAGCACGAGATCCTCTTCGAAAAGGTCGTCGAAGCCGAGCCGGGCGCGTCGTATCCCGTCTGCACGGCGGGGCGGCGGGCCTGTCCTCCCGAAGACTGCGGCGGCGCGTGGGGCTACATCAATCTCCTCGATGCGATCCGGGATCCGGACCATGAGGACCACGAAGAGCTGCGCGACTGGCTCGACGAGCGCTTCGACCCGGAGGCCTTCGACGCCGATGAAGTCAACGAAGGGCTCGCGTCACTTCGGACATGAAGATCGGGCTGCACCTGTCGGAAGTGCGTGTTCAAGATTGGAGGGATTCTCGGAGGATTGCTTTGCGCGAAGCGCCCTATAGCTTGGCCTACTGAGAGGACGACCGCGGAGCGGTCGAAGAAAGTAGCCGTGGGTCGCACGGAGGCGAGTGCAACGAGCCCTCGGGCGACCCGCGGTACCTCCACCCGGGGCACGTCGACCGCGGAGCGGTCGCATTGTTTCCTGAATGGCAAGCAACACGACGACGGGCGCGGCATCGCTTACGACGCGCGTTGTCTCGGGGACTGACGATTCGACCGCTCCGCGGTCGGACCGAGGTTGGCGGCGGTACCGCGGGTCGCGTGTGCTCGTTGCACTCGCCCCCGCGACCCACGGCTATTTCCTTCGACCGCTCCGCGGTCGATTGGCGGCGCTTTGCGCCGCACTCCAAGGCGCTTCGCGCAAGAGTCGAGGTCACTGTGAACATCCGTCAGTAGTGGTAACGCGCCTGAAGGAACGTGACCCGATCCTCGGCGACGTGATAGACGACGCGATGCTCCCGGGTCAGACGCCGGGACCAGGCGCCCTGAAGGTCAAATCGGAGCGGCTCGGGTTTTCCGATGCCATCGAATGGATCCTTGAGGACGGCTTCGACAAGCTCGAGCGCCCTGCGAGCCACGCGACGATCCGTCTCGACCCAATATCTGAGATCTTCCCGAAAGTGGGCGTGAAAAACCGCAATCCGCTCCTGCCGAGGTGCGCGATCACCCTTCTTCGGCAAGACCTGCCTCCCTGCGCAGTCCGTCAGGCGTCATCTTGCGGCCCTTCCGCGACTTCGCGTCGTCCATCGCCCGCAGCAGTCGATTCGCATTCGCCGGAGAGCGCAGCAGGTGAAGGGTCTCGAGGATGCTGGCGAGCTCGTCCGCCGCGATGAGTGCAACGTCGGCACCGTTGCGTCGGGTGATGATGACGACGTCATTGTTCTCCGCCACCTGATCGCAGAGCTTCGCGAAGTTCGCTCGCGCCTGTGTGTATGTCGTTTGTGATTCCATGTCGGCTGCTTACTTCTGTACAGACTCACTGTACGGGTGCTTCCGGCTGTGGCGCAAGGAATGAGAGTCATGCCCAGGCGGAGGGAGTCGGTACACGACCAAGGGATCCTGCCTGGACAAGGGGAATCCAAAGCGGCGCTGCGCGCCGCACTCCAGGGCGCTTCGCGCATTGCGCGGAAATTGCGCTCAGGCCGTGGCCGGTCGGCGTCGGGTCCTGCGCGGCTTCGGGGCGAGCGCCGCTGCAAGCGTGGCCGCATCCGACCGGAACGTGCTCTCGAGGTAGTCGATCACCGCCGATCCGTCGCGCGACCAGTACTCGCTGTACGCCGACGACGCACAGGGGATGTTCTGCTCGAAAGAGCCCGACTTCAGCTTTCGCGGACTCTTCGCAAGACAGTCCCCGACGTAGTCCTTGTAGGCCCTGAGCCCGACGTAGGAATCCCGCTCGAGCTCGCCTTCATACAGTGACGGGCACCCGTCGAGAATCGCTCCGACGAGCGATGCGAGCCGACTGGGAAGCGCCTCGAGGGATGCGCGCTCGAGCTTCTCCTCGAGTATGGCGGTGATCACCTTCTCGACCGCGTCGTCGACCTCGTCGAGCGACTCGACGTCGAAGCTGTGGCTCTCGATGGAGAGTGGACACCGCGATTCTCCCGATGCGAACGGGAAGGTGCGGTCGTAAACGAAGACGAAGTGCGCGCAGTCCTCTTCGTTGTAATCGGCGCTGCAGTAGGGACAGAGCGACATGGTGTTTCTCCTTTGCAGACTGCGGTTCAGTACCGGGAGCGATAGCGACCGGGTTGTGGTGCAGGAGCGGGCGATCCGATCTCGGGACCACCCGGTCGCCACCGCTCCCGGTTCTGAAACCACGGTTATCGGCCGCAGAAGTGCCTCGTCCCCATCATCGGGAACACGAAGATCACCTCGCCCTTGACCTCGTCGAACGCGCAAGTGTCGAGCTTGAACTCTCCAAGCAGCTCGAGGCACCGCGCGCAGCGGTTGTCGTTGATGCAGGCGCAGTCGATCCGCAACACGCTGCCCGCAAATCGGCTGTGCAGGCACTCGCCCCGCCAGCGTCCGCAGTCGGGACACGGCGAGAGCCCCTTCGGAACGCCATTCGCCTGAAGGCCCTCGAGCTCCGCGAGCTCAGTCTCGGTCGCCGTTCGGAGTGACTTTTCAGGGTTCCACGGCGGGACCTTCCCGCGGCGAAACGTCATCTCGGCGAAACGGCTGAACCGGGCCTTGCGCTCCCTGAGCTCGTCGGTCTGGGGAATGTCGCGGCACGGCCGCACGGGTCCGTCGACCGCCATCCAGGGATGCGGCAGGTCCTTGACCGGCCCCGACGGGCCGTCCGGGAAGTACCACATGCTGTAGGACGGCCTGAGCGCGAGCACAGTCAGCAGCTTGTTCGCCGAATGCTGGCGGACGGCGAAGTCGACGAGCTCTTCGGTGTCCCACTCCGCCGGGAGCAGGAAATACTGGAGGACGCCGGGGTTGAGCGTAATGGTGACGTACGGAGTCCCGTCGAACGGCGGGAGCTGTGAGAGCGTCACGGGAGGCGCGATCGGAAAATCGATGATCATCGGTACATACCTTCCTTTTCGGGATGTATGCACCAGGTGGCTGGGGCTTCTGACGTTCAAATGGCCACCCCGATGGTGAAATACCGGGTGGCCAATATCGGAGACTTGATTCGGAGAGCCTGTCGCTCTCCGCGCATCCGAAACTCGCGTTTCGAAGGCACCGTGGGTCT
>CAZQBW010000276.1:0-6675 GCA_964591515.1 uncultured Clostridia bacterium | reverse complement strand
TCCTGCTGTTCGGAAGGAACGGATGGCTGACGCCCGTCACGGAACTGCTCGGCGTCAAGATCGTGTTCGCGGTACCGGGCATGCTGCTCGCAACGCTGTTCGTGTCGATGCCGTTCGTTGTCCGCGAGGTCATGCCGTTGCTGGCGCACGTCGGAACGACGCAGGAGATGGCGGCCTACACGATGGGCGCCGGCCCGTGGCAGACGTTCTGGCGTGTGACGTTGCCGTCGATCCGATGGGGTCTGTTCTACGGGGTGTCTCTGACGTTTGCACGGGCCATCGGCGAGTTCGGCGCCGTGCTCGTGGTTAGCGGCGGAGTGACGGGACACACGGAAACGGCGACGCTGTTCATCTTTCGGGCGCTCGACGATCGGAACCCGGCGGGTGCGTATGCGATGGCGCTGACGCTGGGGCTGACGTCCTTCGCGGTGCTCCTGATGATGGAGTACTTCAAGAAGCGGTCTTCGCCAGTGACGTTGTAATGCCATTCTCCTCTGCGTCTTTGCGAGACCTTGGCGCCTTTGCGAGAAACCTGAATCGAGCACAGGTTTCTCGCAAAGGCGCCAAGGTCTCGCAAAGACGCAAAGGAAAGTCTGGGCAGGACCGACCGGGTCGATCCGCCTACCCGATCTGGATCCCCATGCTCTCCAGGAACTTCGTCGGCTTGTCGCCGCCGATGAGCGCGAAGATGTAGTCGTTCTGGATCGTATCGGTCGCCTTCGCCTTCGACGCGTCCCGCTCGCGTGCGCTCATGAGCAGGACCTCGGTCGGCCGGATCTCCTTGATCGTCTTGCGGAAGTGCACCTTGATCTTTCCCTCGTCGATGCACTCGTAGCACAGCATCTTGTTGCCGAGCTTCAGGTCGCCCTTGAAATCGCTCCGGATGACGAGAGTCACTACGTTGTCGCGCCATCCGATGATCTGCGTGCCGTCTTCCGAACGGTAAGCGGCGAGATCAACTGCCGCCTCGATCGACGAGTTGCCGGCGCCGACGACGATGCAGTGCTTCCCCTTGAAGAGGTTCGGATCGCTCAGCCGGTACTTCACCTTCTCGTCTTCGAACGGCGGCGGTATCGACGTCGGATATGCGGCTCCGCACGATTCGCACGTCGAGTTGTTGGTCGTGCGCGGGATGCCGCACTTCACGCAGAAGGACGTCATCACCGGATCGCTCGGTGTGACCTGCATCTTCAGGTCCTCGCCCTCGACGCGAAGCCGCATTGGAGTTCCGCGACCGCCGACGGCAATAACCACGGTCTTCGTCCGGTACTCTGCGGACTGCTTCGTCTTTTCGGAGTCGCTTCGGACGACGAAAACGTCGCCGTCGGCCTTCACGCTCTTGACCGTCTCGAACTCGTTGATCTTGAGACCTTCCTTCTTGATCGTATCGAGCCACGAACCGATCATTGCTTCCTTCGAGTTTCCGATACCGGGCAGCTCGATTCCACCCTTCGTCTCGACCGTATCAGGCTTGAAGAACACGTACTTTCCAGCCGGATAGGCCTGAATCGTCGCAACGACCTTGTCCTGCTCGATGGTGACGTAGCGGAGGCCGCGCTTCTTGGCCATCGCCGTGGCCGACAGGCCTCCGGGGCCTGCGCCCACGATCACGGTGTCGTACTCAGCGTTGCCGCCGGCAGGCTTGGACTTCAAGTCGTCCGCAATGAAGTCGGCGACCGAGCCGCCCTCGTTGATCGCGTTCTTGATGAGCGGGACGCCCGACACGTCACCGATAAGGTAGATGCCGGGCACATTCGTCATGAAGCGACTGTCACGCTTCGGGACCTTGCGCTCGGGGATCTTCTTCGTCGTGTTCACGACGATGCATGACTTCGGACTCGTGGGACACTCGACCTGGCAGCTCGTGTCTTCCATGCACTGGTCGAGTGCGATCGGTGTCGACACTCCGTTGACGATGGCGAGCACGTCGTGCGGGCACGCATCCACGCAGGCGTGGCAGCCGATGCACGTCGCAGTGTTGATCACCGGATGCGGATACGGCGGACCGTCGGCGTGCAGCGAAACGATCACGTCGGCCGAATGCCCGGCTTCCGCCGCGGCGCGCGCCCGCTCGGCGGCCGCTTGCTCGGCAGTGTGAATGATGCTCGTGACGCGACGCCGTTCCCGGAACTCGTCGAATACGACGAACGCGAGACCCATCGCGATCATCATCCCGACGAGGCCGAGCCATCCGTACCAGGGCACCGCCCCGATCGAGTGGACCGACAATCGAGTCGCGATGCCCGCAACCGCGAGCACGGCGAGCATGAGGAGCGTGACGAGGAGCTGCGACTTTCTCATATGGCTTCGGGAGACCCCGTGGATGATCGCGTCCGGCGCATGCCATCGGACGCGTTGGTCGAAGATGTAGTTATTTCGTCTTGTTGAGCTGAATCTGTCTAGCCTTGCGGAACGCGAGCGAGTCCTTCGTCCCGCCGTGCTGTCCGTGACAGGTCATGCACTGGGCCGTTGCGGCAACCGGCGAATCGGCCGTAGCCTTGCCGGCGGTATCGCTGTGGCAGGCAGAGCAGGCCTCGCGAACCCCAACCTTGATCGACGCCGCATCGAAGCCCTTCGTATGGCAGTCAGAGCACGCGACTCGCTGGTCGGGTCCGCCGTTCGCGACGTGAATGATGTGGAACTGCGCCTTCGCGTCGAAAGCTGCCGCCGTCTTTGGCAGCTCACGCGATTTCCAGCGATCCTCGGACCAGACGGTCCACGCCCACTTTCCGTCCGTGACCGGATACCCGATGCTGGAGCCGCCGTGGGGAACATCCATAGTCACGGTCTTGCCGAGAGTGGAGCTCCAGTAGGAGTGTCCCGCCTTGTGGCACGACGCGCACGACTCGACGGCCGATTCTCTGGCAAAGGCATCGCCACGGTGCTCGTTGCCGTGGCACTCGGAGCACGTGACACCGACCTTCGCGTGCTCCTCTGACGAGACCGACGAGAACGCCGGTGTCGTGTGGCAAGCCGCGCATCGTGCGTCCATCGATTCCGAGATCGAGTGGCAAGTCGTGCATGAGTTCGCGTTCGGTTTCACGGCTATCGCGATCGTCGAATCCGGGAGATGAAGGGCATCGCGAACGTGCGGCGACGAGAGGGGGCCAGGCGAATAGATCTCCGTGAACGCAAAGGCTGACGCGACTGAAACGAGAGTCACGATCAGTGCGCCCCAGACGAAGATGCTCGTCGACCACGGCCGGCGAAGGTCCGACGTCGACCGCCAGTTGAAACGAGCCTTGCCCAGACGGCCCTTCATCAGATTCGGCTTGAGCGGCGTCCGCTCGGCGACCTTGCCGGCGTCGCGTTTGCGCTTGTCCCAGAAGACCTTGAGCGCGAACTCTTCGGGTGCGGCGAGCATGCCCGTCAACATCCCCGTCTTGTTCGTGAGCCGGCGGGTTCCTCCCTGCGAGGGTCGAGCCGCCTGCGCCGAGTGCGCGGGATCGATCGGGGCGGCCTGATGACCCGGTGTGCCCTCCATCGCCTGCAGCAGTCCGGTTCCGCCGCCCTCGGCGGCCATCGGATTCATGCTCAGGTCGATGGTCAGCTGTATTACGCCAGCCGGGAAGGCAACGTGCACGTAGAACGGACCGACCTGCAGAATGTCGCCGTCCGCCAGCGGCGCGTTCTCGACGATTGCGCCGTTGAGAATCGTGCCGTTCCCCTGCGAAAGGTTCGTGACCCAGTAGTCACCCGAGATCTGACGGATACCCAGATGGGTACGCGAGACCGACGGGTGATTGAGGGTTACGTCGTTCGCGAGCAGGCGCCCGATCGAGATGCCGTCATCTTCGACGACCGTAGGCTCGACCTCGAGGTCACGCCGGATGATGATGAACTTGGACGTCGGCATTGTGCGGGGTTACCTCACGGCAAAGTAGATCACCTGGACGATATGCACGAGCATGAGCGCCAGCATCAGCGAAGTGGTCAGAACGTGCGGCGCCAGCCACATCTTCAGTGAACGATGCAGATAGATCAGCGCGTCCACACGGCGCATCATCGCAGCCTTCTCGACGTCGTCGAGGAACCGGCCGCGCTCGTCCTGCGGCAGCGTGGCTGCCAGCGGCGCGTACTCTTCCCGGGCCGACTCGATGAGATCGCGGAGGTGCTCGCGCCTCAGAACCTGTCGCGACAGATATCCGAAAGACAGGATGTGCGGGAGCACCTTCTTCTCGATCGCCGACCGTGTCGCTTCGGATGCCGTTGCGATCGTGTCCGCAATCTCGTTCATCAACTCGCTGCGCCGGAGCTGCAGATCGTCGATGAGCAGAGGCTGCTCCTCGATCCGCGTCAGGATTCGCGGTGCGATGTAGTAGGTGGCAATGCCCCATAGGCCGGTCAGAATCACGAGGTCGAACGTGATCATCAGCGTCGTCGTCAGAATGCCGCCGCCGCGCAGGCCACCGTGCATGAGCAGCAGGACGCCTGCGATCACACCCGCGTAGGCGTGGGTGAGCATCCAGTAGCGCAGCGGCATTACCCGCCGGCGGAAGATCTGCCGGCGAACCGGATAGAGCATCACGAGACCGATCGCGATGAGCCCGACGATGCCGGTAGCCCAGTAGAAGTTCAGCCAGGTCCCGACGATCGGGAGGTCGCGGCCGAAGCGCCACAGCGACGCGAGGCTCAGCAGCACGAGGACGGCGGTCGACAGTATGCCGAGCCCGTGCAGCAGCCGCTTCTTGGGATCGACGTGCGACGTATGCTTCGAGACGATGTGGGTCTCGTCGCGGAAGACTACGCCCTGAATGTTGCCGATCTCGGCGAAGTAGGCAGCGGGATCGACGCGCAGGAGCGCTCCGGTCGGGCAGTTCTCCTCGCAGCTGTATGCGCGGGTCTTGGCTCCCTTCGGATTGAGCGGCGTGTTCGAGCAGAGGTTGCACTTTACGGCGACGAGGTCGTCGACCTCTTCAACCGAGGGCGGCGCCGGCGGCGGAGTGATACTGAACCATTGGCTCAGCGTCGACGGTGCCTCAGGCGGCTTGCCGCGGCGCGCGATGAGCGAGATGGCGTCGTACGGACACTGCGTCGCACAGTCGCCACAACCGATGCAGGTTTCCTTGGTGATATCGACGTAGCCGCCCGTGTAACGGCTGATGGCACCCGTCGGGCATCCGGTCATGCATTCCGGATCCTTGCAGTGCATGCAGACCGACGGATTGAGCAGGAACTGGATCGGTGAGTTCTTCTTGAGCTTCTTCGGCCGGGTGATCGAAATGCCGCGGCGCAGAAGGCGCGAGTTCCCGTGCTGGTGCTGACACGCGAGCGAGCAGTTGCCGCATCGCACGCACAACTCCATGTCCATCAGCAGCAGGTTCGTGCCGTCGACTACGCCCGTGGCGATCAGCTCGCGTTGCGAGGCCGCGATCGGCGCCGGCGTCGCCTCCTTTACGATTCCGGACTTGATGTCGAGTTCGCGGAGAGAAGTGCCAAGCACTTCAATGAGCTCCGGGTGATTCCTGAGCTCGGCGATCGAGACCTCGAGCAGTTCCGTTCTGCCGAGCAGCACGCCCGTGTACTGCCACTTGGCATCGGTCGTTACTCCCTCGAGCCCGAATGCGTTCGACGGACCGAAGTAGCTGTCAGGCGACGGCGTATCCCACTTTGGCCGGTCGCCCCACGAAACCTTTCCGTCGCCGGACGGAGCGACGAGCAGCGAGGTTTTCTGCTGCGGCGAGAGGCGCAGCCAACCCGACTTTACGACGTAGACGCGCTTGATCGGTTCGCCCGGATGGAAGAGTACGTGACCCTTTCCGAATACCCGGAACTGCGAGATGGCCTCGACCTGCCGGATGATGTCCGAGCTGAGGTGCCCGACGGAGCTGAGCACCTGGATGATCTGGCTGCGGCCGTGGTGGCGATACGAGTGGTCGAGCGCCTCGCCGAAATTCGGAAGCTTGCGGAGCAGGCGAAGTGCGGGCCTCTGCACTTCGAGGACCTTGACGGTGCCGCCAGCCGGGGCGCGCACGGTCGCCGAGCGAGGCACGCCTGCAAGAATGGACATCTCGCCGAGGATGTCGCCGGCCGAGATCTGGGCGACTCGCGCCTCCTGGCCTTCGGACATCACGTAGATGTCGGCCTTCCCTTCGACGACGACGTAGAACGTGTTGCCGCCCCACTCGCCTTCCCGCATCACCTCCTCGCCGTCCTTGTAGACGAGCAGGCGAACGTAGGGACCGACCTTCTTGCCGTTGTAGTTCCGGCCGTAGACGATAACCTCGAGGTCTATTTCGTGCTCGAAGTGGCCGTCGTGTTGCGCCGTGATGTCCTTGATCGCTGCGACGCTCTTGATCGCCTCGAGGACGGCACGCCGTTGCTCAAGTTCTTGGGGCATGAAACCTCCCGATTCTCCGCGCTGGTGAGCAGCGGACGATCGAGTGAGGATGTGGAGGAGCCGATTCGGGTGTCCCGAAGCGAACGTACGTCAGTGCCAGGAAAGATGCAGGAGAGATACCACGGCATCAGCGCGAATGCAAAGCCGGAAGTGCGTACGGAACCCCGAGCGGTAGCGAGGGGCCGGTTATAAAAGGGCGCCCCGTCCGATTCAACGGACGGGGCGCCCTCTTATAGCCGGGCCCGCGCCAACCCCCGGGGGGGTGGGGGTGCCGAATGGGGAGGAATCTTGGCCGGCGTGGTCAGTTGTTCGGGGCGCGTTAGCAGCGGTGCGCG
>CAZQBW010000275.1:0-6676 GCA_964591515.1 uncultured Clostridia bacterium | reverse complement strand
TCAACGGACTGCCCGAACCGTCGATCGTGCACTGGCACGGTCTGCACGTCAGCCCCGACATGGACGGCCATCCCCGCGACGCCGTCGAGGCGGGCGCCGAGTACGTGTACGAGTTTCCAGTCACCGACCGGGCCGGCACCTACTGGTTCCATCCCCATCCTCACGGCCGAACGGGCGCGCAGGTCTACAACGGTCTGGCGGGGCTGCTCCTGGTCTCCGACGAAGAGGAAGACGCGGTGGGGTTGCCATCGGGCGACTACGACATCCCTCTCGTGATTCAGGACCGATCGTTCGACGCGGCCAATCAGTTCACGTACGCGTCGACGGGCCACGGCGGCCACACGGGCGGAACGCTTGGCGACACGATCCTCGTCAACGGGCGGGCCGGATTCAGTCTGGAGTTGCAGAGGTCGGTCTATCGCCTGCGGCTCGTCAACGCTTCGAACTCGCGCATCTACAAGCTCGGATGGAGCGACGAGACGCCCCTGACCGTCATCGCGACCGACGGGGGACTCCTCGAAGTGCCGGTCACCCGGCCATACGTCACCCTCGCGCCGGGAGAGCGCCTGGACGTGATTGCCGACTTCCGGCGGTATCGCAAAGGCACGTCGCTCCGGATGCTCAGCCGCTCATTCTCTGGAGTTGACATGGGCGGAATGATGGGCGACTCGAGAATTCCGAACGGGGCCGAGTTTCCCGTGTTCACCGTCCGGATGCGGCGGCGCGGGCCCCAGAACTACGAAATGCCCACGCGCCTTTCAACCATCACCCGCTATCGGCTCGAGGACGCGACGAATGCAGCCAGCCCGCGCCGTCTCGCACTCACCGCGACTCCTCCGTTCGGCTGGTCGATCAACGGTCGTACGTTCGAGATGGACGAAGTCCTGCCCGACGAAGTCGTGCGCCTTGGAGAACTCGAAGCCTGGGACATCGAAAACACCGGCGGCGGAATGCACGGCGCGGGCATGGCGCACCCGATCCATCTTCACGGCTTCCGGTTTCAGGTCGTCGAGCGTGAGATCGACGCTCGATTCGGGGCCGGTTGGCGATCGGTATCCGCCGGCTTCGTCGACGAAGGATGGAAGGACACGGTTCTCGTGATGCCGGGGGAGCGGGTGCGCGTGCTGGTGAGGTTCGATGACTTCTCGGGCGTGTATCTCGTTCACTGTCACAACCTCGAGCATTCCGACGCAGGAATGGCGCGCAATTTCGAGGTTCGGGCTTAGTGCGACCGAAGCCCGGGTATTGCAGCTCCGCTCATCCGGGTCCGTGACCGACGACTCGTACGCGGGTCGGGGCCAACAGGGAACACTGTGTAAACGCGCGGCGACTCACTCCCCGGAACGACCGGCCTTACAGGTTGTCGATGACGCGACGGAGCTTCTCGTTCACCCGCTCAGCCGCCGACGAGAGGTTCGGATTGCCGACGATCGAGAGCATCCTGGCAGCATCCGCGGCGGAGACCACAGTGCGTCCGTCGTCGTCGTCGTAGACAACCACGTTGCACGGCAGGAGCAGGCCGATGCCGATCTCCTCCTGCAGTGCCTCGTACGCAAGTGCCGGGTTGCAGGCGCCGAGGATCACGTAGTCCCGGAAGTCGACACCCAGCTTCTCCTTAAGCTTTCCATGGATGTCGATCTCGCAGAGCACGCCGAATCCTTCGACGCCGAGGGCCTTGCGTGCGCGCTCCACTACCTCCCTGAAGGGAACGTCCATCGTGCGGCTGTAGCCGTACGGAGAGACCCGCGGTTGTTCTGCACTCATTTCATTCCCCTCAACCGATCGAATGAACTGGTGAGCAATCGCGGCCCTCGTCGCGCAAGTGGATTGTGCGCCCGCGGACGCGAATCGGCCAGCGTCCGCGAGGCTCTTTCGAGTACGGCCAGCTAGATCAACGCCTGCCGAAGATCAACCAGCCCAGTACGACTCCGGCGGCAAGCGCCAGCAGCGCCGAGATCCACATCCAGCTGAAGCCGCCGACCATGCCGTTTCCCATCATCCCGCCGCTCATCCTGGTTCCCGTCCAGGCTCCGACGCCGAGGATCACCGCGAGCGCGGCGACAACGACGAGCGCCAGATTCATGGGCATGTTCTGCGACCTGTTCGAGAGATTGAATTTCATTGTTCCCCCCACTTCGAATCCGCTGCAGGCCGAAAGCCTGCGAAGAATTCATCTCCGAGACTAGTTTTCCGGGCGCACCATGGACATCTCGTCGAGGTATCGCAGCACGTTCGCACAGTCGGCCGCGACCTTTCCCGAGTCGAGCTGATCAGCCCGAACGTCCTTCTCGAGGGCGCTGACGGAGTCACTGAGCATCGCCCGGTGCGTGTCCATCTTCTTCATCATCGCGGACATCTTCGCGAGCTTCTCCTCGCTCATCGTCTTCACGTGCTCGCCGTGGTGCTTCTCCATCTCGTCGAAGCTCCGCTTGATCTCGTCAACGGCGGCGCGGGCGAACGCGGCGTCGAGCGGAGCCGCAGCCAACGCCTGGTGGTGCAGTGAGTGTGCAAAAGCCCCTACGGTGTGCATGTAGGTCATGGCGAGTACGTGGTGCGGTTCGATCATCATGCTGTCCATGTCCATCGTGGCCATGTCGTGATGAATCGGCTTCTCCGCACCGTGCTGCGGACCCGTGCGCGCCAGTGCGCTTCCGGTTCCGAAAACGGAGAGCGCGAAAAGCGCGACAATCGAAATTCCTGCTCGAGTCTTCATGGTTGATCGTTCCTTGTGTGCCCGCCGACGAGCGTCCGTAAAATGAATGTCCCGGCGATCGTGCTCCGTGACGTAGAAGCACTCTCCCTGGAACTCTCACTGCAATGCGTGTGCCTCGGGGAACCCAGACCGCGCGGGGGAATCCGCGAGGCCAGGGGGCGTTTGCGCGGAGCCGTCAGCGTGAATTGACCCTCCATACTGACCGGTAGCGGTGCAGGTGTACCGAATCCGACCACAATCGCGCCGCCGTCCCGCTACGCGAGGTCCGGTGGTCGTCCCGAGGGTCGGTTCATCGCGAGGCCGGCCCCTCGCTACCACTCCGGGTTCCGGTCCTTCCGGGGAGGTCACGGAACAGCGGTTGCGAGCCCTTCCGCACCGGCGCTGCAAAAAAGATCTTGACTCTGTAGTCGAGTACCGGGTTTAGGCTGCTCCTGTCGCGACAATCGCGACGATGGAGGTTCTCGATGGCAAGATCAACGACAAAGGCGGACGGGCAGGCACGGCTGCTCAAGATCGGAGAGGTCGCAAAGCTCGCCGGGGTGGGTATCGAAGCGCTTCGCTTCTACGAACGGCAGGGACTGCTCACGCCGAGCACGCGCACCGAGAGCGGGTACCGTCTCTACGGCGAAGATGCCCTCGATCAGCTCGACTTCGTCCGGCGCTCCCAGGCGCTTGGTTTTTCGCTTGCCGAGATCGCTGCAATCGTTGCCGAGAGCCGCGCTGGCCGGAAGCCGTGCTCGACGGTTCGCGACCTGGTACGGAAGCGAATCGGCGAGCTCGACGAACGACTCGCCGAGCTGAAGCGCTACCGCCGCGAGCTCGCAAGGACACTCGAGGGGTGGGAATCGCTCGGCGACGTCAAAGGCCACGTCTGCGGCTTGATCGAGTCGACCGCCGCTCCGACGGCGCGACCGCGTTCGGTCAAGCTCCGGAGGAAGAGTCATGTCGACTGACACGAATGGAATTGCAACGACGGCGCCAGCCGACGACAGCTCGGAGCGCGTCGATCTGCCGATCACCGGGATGAGCTGCGCTGCTTGCGCCCGGACGATCGAGAAGACGCTCTCGAAGGCTCCGGGTGTCCGCAGCGCGAACGTCAACTTCGCAACCTCGCGCGCGACCGTCGAGTACGACCCTGACGCCACGAAGGTCGGCGACCTCGTGGCGCAGGTCCGCGACGTCGGATACGGCACGTCAGGGAGCGCGCACGCGGAGTTCATCGTCGACGACACGTCCCGGCCGCCCGGACCCGCCGGAACGCTCGCGGGCCGCCTCGAGCGCCTGCCCGGGGTCGTGGCCGCGTCGTTCAACCCGGCGACGTCGACCGTCCACGTCGAGTACCTGCCGGGGAGCGTCGATCTCGCCGCAATCCGCGTCGCAATCAACGCCGCGGGATATGACCTTCACGACGCAGACGGGAACACCGGCGAGGTGTCGGTCGAGGACTCGGACGACGCGTATCGTGAAGCCGAGTACCGCGAACTCCAGCGCAAGTTCTGGGTCGCCGCGATCCTGTCGGCCCCCGTGCTCGTGATTGCGATGGCTCACGGCAACATTCCGCTCCTCGACTTCGCGGGAGTCGAGTGGCTGCAGCTCGCGCTGACGACTCCGGTCGTGTTCTACGCCGGCGCCCAGTTCTACCGCGGCGCCTGGGCGGCCTTCCGCCATCGCGCCGCCGACATGAACACATTGATCGCCGTCGGAACCGGAGCGGCGTACGTCTACTCGGTCGCTGCGACCATCTTGCCCGGCTTCTTTATGGCCGCCGCAGGATCGGACATGGCGGCGATGGGACATGGCGCCGCGGCGCCGGTCTACTTCGAGGCCGCAAGCGTCATCATCGCCCTGATCCTGCTCGGCCGCTTGCTCGAGGCGCGCGCGAAGGGACGCACGGGCGAGGCGATCCGGAGGCTCGCGGGCCTACAGGCCAAGACGGCGCGCGTCGTCCGCGACGGCGTCGACGTCGACATCCCGGTCGAGGAAGTTCTGGCCGGTGACATCGTTCTCGTCCGACCCGGCGAGAAAGTGCCCGTCGACGGCATCGTCGAGGAGGGGGCGTCGACGATCGACGAATCGATGCTGACCGGCGAGAGCCTCCCGGTTGAAAAGTCGACGGGGGACGAAGTCTTCGGGGCGACGATAAACAAGACGGGATCTTTCCGCTTCCGCGCCACGAAGGTCGGCAAGGATACGGCGCTGCAGCAGATCGTGAAGATGGTCGCTGACGCCCAGGGCTCGAAGGCACCCATTGCACGGCTCGCCGACGTCATCAGCGGGATCTTCACACCGATCGTAATCGCGATCGCAATCGCGACGTTCGTCGTGTGGTTCGTCGCCGCACCGGTCGACGTGCGCTTCTCGATGGCGCTCGTGAACTTCGTGTCGGTACTCATCATCGCGTGCCCTTGCGCGCTGGGCCTCGCGACGCCGACGGCCATAATGGTCGGTACCGGACGGGGCGCCGAAAACGGCATCCTCATCAAGGGCGGCGAGGGCCTCGAAACCGCGCACCGCATCCAGACGGTCGTGCTCGACAAGACCGGCACCATCACGGAAGGGAAGCCAGCGATGACGGACGTCATCGTCGCGCCGGACTCGGCCGTCGCGGAAGAAGAACTGTTGCGCCTGGCGGCTTCGGCCGAAGCGGCGAGCGAGCATCCGCTCGGCGAGGCAATCGTTGCCGGAGCGAAGGCGCGTGGTGTCGATGTGGCGCGCGTTACGGACTTCGCCGCGGCGCCGGGCCACGGTATCGAGGCGACGGTCGACGGACGGCGAGTGCTCGTCGGCAGCGCGAAACTCCTCGGCGACCGACGGATCGACACGGGCGCACTCGACGCGCGGGCCGCCGAGCTCGCGACTGATGGCAGGACACCGATGTTCGTGGCGGTCGACGGCGGTCTTGCAGGTCTCATCGCAGTTGCCGATCGCGTGAAGCCCGAATCGAGAGACGCCGTCGCGGCGCTCCGAAAGCTCGGGATCGAGGTCGTGATGATGACGGGCGACAACAGGAGAACGGCCGATGCGGTCGCGCGCCAGGTCGGCATCGAACGGGTGCTCGCCGAAGTGCTGCCCGAGGGCAAGTCCGCCGAGATCAAGCGTCTCAGACAGGGGGGCCGCGTCGTCGCGATGGTCGGAGACGGCATCAACGATGCGCCCGCGCTCGCCGAGGCCGACATCGGTATCGCGATCGGCACGGGCACGGACGTCGCGATGGAGGCCTCCGATATCACGCTCATTCGCGGCGACCTTCGCGGCGTCGTGACGGCGATCGCGCTTTCGCGAGCGACGATGCGGACGATCAAGCAGAACCTGTTCTGGGCCTTCGTCTACAACGTCGTCGGAATCCCGGTGGCGGCGGGCGTGCTCTATCCGTTCGGGGGATGGCTGCTTTCGCCGGTTCTCGCCAGCGCGGCGATGTCGCTCTCGAGCGTGTCGGTCGTGACGAACAGTCTGCGGCTGCGCCGGTTCCGGCCGGCGAGGGAGGTGAAGTGAATATGGACGCAGTGGAAATCGGAGTCGTGGTTGGTGGCGTCGCGGCGATCGCGTTCGTGCTCTGGTACTTCTTCGGGGAGAGGGAACGGACGGCGGCATCGACGGACGAAACCGGAATCCAGCGCGTGAAGATCACCGTCCACGGCGGGTATTCGCCCGACGTCGTCGTCGTGAAACAGGGCGCCCCCGTGCGGCTCGACTTCTACCGGGACGAGTCGGCGGCGTGCAGCGAACAGGTCGTGTTCGGCGACTTCGGAATCTCTCGCGACCTGCCAGCCTTCAAGACGACCACGATCGAGCTCACGCCCGACAAGGCCGGCGAGTTCACCTGGACCTGCGGGATGCGGATGCTCCGCGGCAAGCTGATCGTCGAGGCGAGGTGATCAGCGCAGCCAGTTGAATGGCCGTCTCCCCCGACTGGACGACCGCGGAGCGGTCGAAGGAAATAGCCGTGGGTCGCACGGAGGCGAG
>CAZQBW010000274.1:0-6743 GCA_964591515.1 uncultured Clostridia bacterium | reverse complement strand
ACGGCGCTGAGTGCGACACGGGAGAGCTGAGACTTCACGACGGGATCCTCCTGCTGATGGAATGGATCCACGGTAGGTTGACGGGCGGGTTTAGATCTTTAGCGCTTCCTTGGAATTCGATAGGCGAGTTCTAAAGGGAGAGAGAGTAGACAGGATTGTCTGGATTTCCCGAGGATTGACAGGATTCAAATCTGGATCTAAACGCACTCGTAGCTGGCCAGGAAGTAATCCTGCCAATCCTCGGGAAATCCAGACAATCCTGCCCACTCTCTCTGTGCCTGCGCTATCATCAGCGTTTTCATAATCGAGAGGTGTTTCCACAGTGAGCGATTCGACAGAGCCGAAGCCGGCGGCCGCCACCACCGACATTCCTTCCCAGTACGATCCGCGCGCGGCCGAAGAGCGCTGGTACGCCGTGTGGGAGGCCCGCGGCGACTTCACGCCCTCGGCCGGCGCACCGGGCGAGCCGTATTCGATCGTCATTCCGCCGCCGAACGTGACGGGCTACCTGCACATGGGTCACGCTCTCCAGCACACGCTCATGGACATCCTCACGCGGCGTCGCCGAATGCAGCACTTCAAGTCTCTCTGGCTGCCGGGAACGGATCACGCGGGCATCGCCACGCAGGTCGTAGTCGAGAAGCAACTCAAGGCCGAGACCGGTCAGACGCGTCAGGAGATCGGCCGCGAGGAATTCGAGAAGAAGGTGTGGGACTGGAGGGAACACTCCGGCGGCACGATACAGCGGCAGATTCGACGCGAAGGCGCGTCGGTCGACTGGACGCGCGAGCGGTTCACGCTCGACGAGGGCCTGTCGCACGCCGTACGAGAGGTCTTCGTCACGCTCTTCGAGGAAGGTCTGATCTATCGCGGCGTTCGAATGGTCAACTGGTGCATCGAGCACGGAGCGCTTTCGGACCTCGAATCGCCCAAGGACGAAGTGAAGGGCGCGCTCACCGAGATCCGGTATCCCGTAAAGGACCATCCGGACGAGTTCATCACCGTCGCGACGACGCGTCCCGAAACGATGCTCGGAGACACGGCCGTGGCTGTGCATCCGAAGGACGAGCGCTACAGCCATCTGCTCGGAAAGAAGCTCGTGCTCCCGCTACTCGGTCGCGAGATTCCGGTCGTCGAGGACGAAGCCGTCGAGGCCGAGTTCGGCACTGGCGCGGTTAAGGTAACCCCGGCGCACGACCCGACCGACCTGGCGATTGGCGAACGGCACAACCTCCCGCAGGTCGTCGTCATCGGCCCGGACGGCGTCATGACCGAAGCAGCGGGCCCCTACGCCGGACTCGACCGTTTCGAGGCGAGGAAGAAAGTCGCCGAGGACCTCGAAGCGCAGGGCCTGCTCGGCGACGTGAAGGAGTACGTGCACCAGGTGCCGCAGTGCCAGCGCTGCCATCGCGTCATCGAGCCGATGCTCTCCGAGCAGTGGTTTCTCGACGTGAAGGACATGGCCAACGCGGCGCTCGAGGCCGTCAACGACGGACGGACGAAGTTCGTGCCGGAGCGGTGGACGAAGGTCTACACGGACTGGATGGAGAACATCCAGCCGTGGTGCATCTCGCGCCAGCTGTGGTGGGGCCACCGGATTCCCGCGTGGTACTGCGCCAATGGCCACGCGACGGTCTCGCGCGAGACGCCGTCCACGTGCGTGATGTGCGGCGAATCGGGCCTGGTGCAGGACGAGGACGTGCTCGACACGTGGTTCTCGTCGGCACTGTGGCCTTTCTCGACTCTCGGATGGCCCGAGAAGACGGCGGACCTCGAGGCCTTCTATCCGACGACGGTTCTCGTGACGGGCTTCGACATCATCTTCTTCTGGGTGGCCCGGATGATGATGATGGGACTGAAGTTCATGGGCGACGTGCCGTTCCGCGAAGTCGTGATCACGGGGCTCATTCTCGACGGGCACGGCAAGAAGATGTCGAAGACGCGAAACAACGTCATCGATCCGCTCGACGTGTTTGCCGAGTACGGAGTCGATGCGACGCGCTTCACGCTCGCCGCGGCGGCACAGGCCGGCAGCGACATCCGGTGGAAGAACGACCGCGTCGAGGAGTACCGCAACTTCACGAACAAGATCTGGAATGCGTCGCGGTTCGTGCTGATGAACGTCGGCGAGGCCGAGCCGGAATGGATCGACACGCCCGAGCAGCCCGCGAAACTCGCGGACCGGTGGATTCTCGCGCGATTCCACCGAACGGCGGGCATCGTGAACCGGGCGCTCGACGACTACCGCTTCCACGAGGCGGCGGGCGAGTTGTATCGCTTCATCTGGGACGACTTCTGTTCGTGGTACATCGAGTTGTCGAAGCCTCTGGTCGCGACGCGCGACGCGGTGACGGACGACGTGCTCGCGGCGCGGCATCGCATCGTCTTCATCCTCGAGAACAGCATGCGGCTGCTTTCGCCGTTCATGCCGTACCTGGCGGAGGAAATCTGGCAGCGGCTGCCGGGCGCCGATCGTCAGTCGGTTCCTTCCGTCGGACTTGGTGCATATCCCGTTTCCGACCCGTCGAAGATCGATGTGGACGCGGAAACGCGGATGGGCGCCGTGCTCGATCTGATCACAAAGGTCCGCAACGTCAGGTCGGAGATGAACCTCGGCTCGAAGCCGGTCACGCTCTACGTCGCGACGGCGGACCCGAGCGTGCGCGAGGTGATCGCAGGGTCCGAGGCTGAGCTCAAGCGGCTCGGGCGTGTGGAAACACTCGTGATCGGAGACTCGATTCCCGAGATCGGCGTCGCCGCCAGGGACGTCGTGGCCGGTGCCGAGATCGCCGTTCCGCTCTCGGGGCTGATCGACATCGAGACCGAGCGCGTGCGGTTGCAGAAGGAGCTAGAGAAGGCCGTCAAGGAACGTGCGCCGATGGTGGGCAAGCTCGGGAACGCGAGCTTCGTCGAACGCGCAGCGGCGGATGTCGTCGAAACTACGCGAGCGCGCGTCGTGGAGCTCGACTCACGCATCGCGCGACTCGAGGAGCTGGTGAAGAGCATGGACTACTGATTTACACAGATGAACACAGATCTTTGTTGATCTGTGCTCATCTGTGGACCTCATCGATTGTTGATCAGGATCGAGACGTCGCCGCTGTCGTAGTTGCCGGTGACGATGTCGGGGCGGCCGTCGCGGTTGAGGTCGGCGATGCTCAAGTGGCCGGCTCCGTCCCCGGCTTCGCTCCGTAGCGTCCTTTCCTCCGCGAATCCGCCCTTTCCGTCGTTCCAGAACACGAGAACGTTGCGGCCTCCGGCGACGCCGCCGACGATATCCGGACACCAATCGCCGTTGATGTCCGCGATCGTCAGACCCCAGATCGGAAGCGCCACTCGGATCGGCGAACCGGGCGCTGGCGTCAGCCTGCCGGTCCCGTCGCCAAGCAGGATATCGAGGATGCCATAGTCGTCGTGCGAGGCGATGGCATCGAGGTTGCCGTCCCGGTTCACGTCGCCGATGGCGACGTAGCCGGGTCGTTGATCGACAGCGACAGGCGAGCCTGGCGCGTGCGCGAACGTCCCGCTTCCGCTGCCGAGGAGCGCAACGATCGCGTTGCCATGCATGTCCGGCGTCACGATGTCGGGCTTTCCGTCGCCGTTTAGATCGCCGATCGCGATCGCGTCGTACGGATGGCGGCCGACACGCATCGGCGAGCCGGCGGCGTGCGCGAATCCGCCCTTGCCGTCTCCGAGCATCACGGCAATCGCACCGGCGTTCGCCGAGGTCGCGATCAGGTCTGACTTGCCGTCGACATTCACGTCCGCGATGGCGATTGCGTGTGTGTGCGGGCGCACGCTCGACGGTGCGATCTCGGGCCGGGTCGGCAGCGCGGCGAATCGTCCCTTGCCGTCGTTGACGAGTATGGTCACGGCGTTCGAGTCGTGCTCCGCGACGGCGATGTCGAGCGAACCGTTCCCGTCCACGTCGCCGAGCGCGACCTTGCGTGCCGTCGGACCGACCTTGTGCGGAGACCCTTCGGCATCGCGCATCCCGCCGCGTCCATCGCCGAGCAGAACGACGACGTGGCCCCCCGTCGGTTGATGCCTGTCCCCGCAGCACGCGCCACACGCCACGACGATGTCGAGCAGTCCGTCGCCGTTCACGTCGCCGACTTCGGGACGCCCGGCCTGCGGCCCGACGAAGAGTGGTGATTCGGGTGCATTCCGGAACGAGGGCCCGGCCGGAGCCTTCGTTTCAGCGACCGTACAACTGACAACGAGGAGAGCCGTCACGGCTCCCACCAGTCCCCAACGCAATCGCATTCGTCTCGACATGTGGTCCTCCTGGTAAGCTGGGCTGCTGGCGAATCGGACGGCTGGCGAAGGCAAAAACTTCCGTGGTCTGCCAATGGAAGAAAGCCGCTTCGACGCGCGTCCAAACGGGTGCAGACTTGCGCAAGGATGACGGACGACATGGGCCATCCAGGAGTGGCGGTAAACGAGACGGTCGACGACGCCGTCCTGATCGAGCGGTGCAGGCACGGCGATCGCGAGGCCTTTCGCGGTCTGTTCGAGCGCTACGGCGACGCGGTCCATTCGATCGCCTGGCACTTTTCGGGTGATCCCGCCGTCGCGAAGGACGTCACGCAGCAGGTGTTCCTGAAACTCTTCACGGTCATCGGTCAGTACCGCGGCGACTCCAGCTTCCGGACATGGCTTTTCCGGATAGTCGCGAATGCATGCGAAGACGAGCGGCGACGCCGTCGCCGCTGGTTGCCGTTCGTCGAGGAGAGCCTCGGCGCCTTCGGCCGCGTAATGCAGGCGCAAGTCGCCCACGCGAACCGGCGCGAAGTAGCCGACGAGGTGGCGGCGGCCATTGCCGCACTGTCTCCGAAGCTGCGGCTGCCCATCGTCCTCCGCTACCTGGAAGAGATGTCGTACGAAGAAATCGCCGAGGCGCTCGGGTTGTCGATGGGGACGGTGGCCTCGCGTCTGAATCGCGGGCACCGCGCGCTCGCCGACCGTCTCGGACACCTGAGAGATTCCATGGGGTGGGACGCATGATGAGGACGGGGAAGCATGTGACGGACGAACTCGCGGCCTACATTGGCGGCGAGCTCGACAGTGAATCGGCAGTGAGGGTTGCGGCACACGTGCTTTCGTGCCGGCGTTGCCACGATGCAGCCGAGTCGGTGCGGAGCGCGGCACGGGCCGCCGGCACGCTGCGCCGCGTGCCGGCGCCAGACGGACTCTTCGACGAGATCGAGGCCAGGCTCGATCGCTCCTCCGGTCACGGCGTGGTCGACGCACGGGAGACGCTCGAGCAGAATCGATGGCCGATGGCTGCGTGGATGGCCCTCGCGATGGCGGGCGTCGCGATCTTCAGCGTGATCGTCTGGACGGTGGTGAACACACCGCCGACAGCGTTCGAAGTCACGACGCTCGAGGGCACGGCACGCGTCGAACGTCGGACCACGAAGGGCCGCGACATGATCTCGGCAGGGGAGTGGCTCGAGACCGATGCATCATCGAGGGCGCGGATTCGTGTCGCCGACATCGGGCAGGTAGAAGTGGGACCGGACTCCCGGATCGGCCTCGTCGCGACCGGGCCGAACGAGCACCGGCTATCGCTAGAGCGCGGATCGATGCGGGCAGTCGTGATGGCACCACCGCGTCTGTTCCTCGTCGACACACCGACGGCGACGGCCGTGGACTACGGCTGCATCTACACGCTCGTGGTGGAAGACAGCTCACGCAGCATTCTGCGGGTCGCATCGGGACGCGTTGCACTCGAACGCAACGGACGCGATGTGATGGTGCCGGAAGGGGCGATGTGCGAGGCGCAAGCTGGACTCGGCGTGGGCACTCCGGTCTACGAGGATGCGAACGACGCGCTCCGGGATGCGGTGCGGCGATTCGACTTCGAGGGCGGTGGTTCAGGCGCCCTGACGACGATCCTCGCCCAAGCGCGCCCACGCGACGCGATCACGCTCGAGAACATCGTCGACCGCGTCTCGATTGGTGAGCGCAGCCGGGTCGTGGAGAAGCTGCGGACATTGAGCGGGAGATGAAGAGGCATCGCGGATATAACGGATCGAGCGGATTCCGCGGATCTGACATGAAGCTCTGATCCGCGGCATCCGCTCGATCCGCCCAATCCGCGATGCTCTTTGGTTCGCCACCCTGGAATCATTCCTCCTCAGCCCGGAGGCGTTCGAGGACGGCCGAATCTTCGAGCGTGGAGGTATCGCCGGTCGACGCCTCGCCCGATGCGATCGAGCGCAAGAGCCGGCGCATGATCTTTCCGGAACGTGTCTTCGGAAGCTGATCCGTGAACCGGATGTCGTCGGGCTTTGCGAGCGGCCCGATCTCCTTCGCGACGTGCTTGCGCAACTCCTCGCGAAGCGCATCGGAGGCGACCTGCCCCGACTCGAGCGTCACGAACGCCGCGATGGCGCTGCCCTTCAGGTCGTCGGGCCGCCCGACGACGGCGGCTTCCGCTACCGTCGGATGGCTCACGAGCGCGCTCTCGATCTCCATCGTCCCGAGGCGATGGCCCGATACGTTGATGACGTCGTCGACGCGACCCATGATCCAGAAATATCCGTCCTCGTCACGCCGGGCACCGTCGCCTGCGAAGTAGACACCCGGCATCTCGGTCCAGTACTGCTCGACGTAGCGATCCGGATCGCCGTGAATCGTGCGCAGCATCGACGGCCACGGCTTACGAATGACGAGGTAGCCACCGGCGTTTGCAGGAACGGAGTTGCCGTCCTTGTCGACGACGTCGACTTCGATGC
>CAZQBW010000273.1:2494-6753 GCA_964591515.1 uncultured Clostridia bacterium | reverse complement strand
GAGCTTCGCTGGGGCGACGACTACCAGATCCAGCTCGTCGACATTGCAGCGAACGCCAAGGGAGAGCCGTTCGAACGCATCCGATTCGATTCCCAGCTCTCGGGCGGTCAGAAGATGACCGCCGTCATAGCCCTGCGTCTGGCGCTGCTTCAGATTACCAGGTCGTCCGTCGGGTTCTTCGACGAACCCACGTCGAATCTCGACGCGGAAAGGAGGTCGCGACTGGCCGAAGCGTTCCGTGACCTCGGCGAAGGCCGCGACGGATTCGATACCGGCCCCGGTCGTGGTGGTCGATGGTACGGGCAGCTCTTTCTCATCTCGCACGACGCGGCGTTCACCGAAATCACGGACCATACAACCTGGTTGGAGGCTGTCACTCCGCAACCCTTGTGAAGAGTCCGTCGTGTTGTCACGCGGCCGCGCTCGGTTCTGAATCGTGATGTTCGCGCTCGCACGGACAGCCACCGGATCGACGCATCACGACAGCTGTCTTATCCGTGTCCATCTGTGTTGATCTGTGGACCAGCCTCGGTGGTAGGCTCTTCCCGGAGGGCTTATGACCATGCGCGGGAACATCCCGATTCCGGAACTTCCGCCCGACGTCGAGACCTGGCTCATCGTGGCCGTCACGAACGTCCGCGAGGGCACCACCAAGAATGGCGCCCCATTCATAACTGCCGTTGCAAAGAACGCCAGCGGATCGATTCCGCTTCGCGTGTGGAGCGACGCCATCGACCCCGCCGAACCGCTCACACCCGGCCTGTGGGGCATCGAGGGGCGTCGAGAGACCTTCGATCGCAGCGACCAGTTCATAGTCACGCGGTACAAGCCGGTGACGATCGACCGTTACCGGGAACATCAGCACACTGAGCCGCCGCTGCCGAGCGCTTACACGATCGACATCGAGACTGTAGCGCTTCCCGAATACCGCGACCGAGTTCCAGGAGTGCTCGAGCGAAACGCGCGGCTCGGCAAGATGCGCATCGAGCAGATCGAGCGCTATGCCGAGGACGCCGAGGCGGAGATCGACCGCGTCTACGCGCTCGGATCGCTCTCGGCCACTTCGGGCCGTATCGTCTCGATCGCCGTTCACATCGCTCCGCTGCCGGAGTTTGCCGTCGAGGGTCACGCTTCTTCCGAGCACGTCTTCGGGATCAACGAAGAGGGACAGGACGAGGGCGAATACCGGGCGCTCCAGCAGTTTTTCGTCCTGCTCGAACGGTTCGATCGCGAAGTGGACGAGATCGTCGGGCACAACGTGCTCGACTTCGATCTGCCGTTCATCTACCAGCGAGCGCTCGTCAACGAGTTGCGGGTACCGAGGCTCGTGAACCTCTCGGAGTACAACGTCCGAGGAGTGTTCGACACGCAGCGGGCCTGGTGGCTGGGACAGCGCAAGACCGTAAGCCTCGACGAGATAGCATTCGCACTCGGACTGAAGTCGAGCAAGACGAAGGAGGTCGAGGGCAGCACGGTCTACGATCTGTTCCACGCCGGACGGCTTGCGGACATTCGCGAGTACAACCTGAAGGACATCCGGTTGACGCGGCAGGTCTACGAGCGGCTTGTGAGCTGTCTCGGAAGGTAATGGACAGTTTCCTGCCGGGGACAAGCTTGTCGTCAGGAAGAGTTTCTCGCAGAGGCGCAAAGGTCACGCAGTGGCGCGGAGCGGCTCGAGCGTGTGCGTCTGTTCCCCGTACTTCTGAATACTCTTGCGTCTCTGCGTGACCTCCGCGCCTCTGCGAGACACGCTTCACTCTCCTGGCCAGTCACTCGTAAGCTCCTGGAATCGCGATGTCCCGAGTCCTCCTCCTCGGCCCCGTTCTCAACCGCAATCGCGACGACATCATCGCGCGTTGCAGAGAACTCCTCTCGACCGGGCGCGGCCGCGAGTTCCTCTACCTTGCCGCGACGCGGCCGATGCTCGACGCCGTCACGTCGCGACTGCTCGACGGATTGCCTGGCGCCCTTGCACCTCCAAACGTCTTCCTGCTCTCCGGATTTTCCCGTCGTCTCGTCATCGAAGCCCGCGACGAGGCAACCGGCGACGTGCTCCCGTCGTTTGCAGCCATCGACACGGATCAACGTCCTGTTCAGCGGCCACTGATGGCTCGCATCGTCGCGCGCCTTGCGGAATCCGGACAACTGCCCGCCTTCGCGCCGCTGGCGCGGACCGACGGCCTCGTCGAGGCGCTGGTGCGCCTCGTGTCCGAGATCCAGCGGGCCGGCAAGACGGCCTCCGAGTTCCGCGATGCCATCGGCCGCCGCGCGACGCTCGACGTCGAGAGCAAGCCGGAACATCCCGCTAATCGCGACTTCGATTCGGACGCCGCCACGGTGTACGAGCACTTCGAGCGGCTGCTCGTCGATAATCGACTGACCGACGGCAACACCGATTCTCTGCGGGCGCTGGCAATCGCGAGAGGCGAGCTCGGTGGGCGGCGCGTCTCGACTCCCTTCCTCGACAACGTGAAGCTGCTCGTTCTGGACGGGTTTTTCGACCTGCTTCCCGTCCATCAGGAACTGGTCACCTCTCTCGCGAAGCAGGTTCCCGAACTGATCGTGAACGTGAATCACGACGACGAAAACCCGCAGGCCTTTGCCGCTCACGAGGACGTAATCGCCCGCTTTCGCGCGCTTCCCGACATCGAGGTTCACCGGTCGCACGACACGGTGGCCATTGCGCCCGAGCTCGTCCCGCTCAGGAAGCGTCTCTTCGCCGAGGACGCGGCCCACACGTCGGAAACGGAGCCCCCGGCGGAAGGCGAGACCGTCCGCTACCACCGTCCGAACGAGCGCATCGTCGAGCTGACCGCGCCGGACCGCGTCCGTGAAGTCCGCGGCGTAGCGAAGGAGATCAAGCGCCTGGCTGTCGACGCTGGCGTAGCCGCGGATGCAATCGCCGTCGTCGTGCGCAGTCGAGACGTCTACGAGCCGCTCGTGCGCGAAGTCTTCGCCGATGAGGGCATTCCGCTTTCGAGCGGCGAGCGTCGCGCCGTTCTCGAGATTCCTTCGGTCCGCGCGGCGATGAAGATCCTCGACGCCGCAGTCGCGAATCGTCCTCACCCGGGAAGCGACGTCGGGGTGCGGCATCTCGTGGCGATCGCGAAGTCCGACTACCTGGGCGTGGACGTGCCTTCGGAAAGTGGAGCTCAGTCGTCTTCCCGTCCATCGCGTGCGGAACCGCAGCAACTCGGTCTGCCCTGGGATGACGAGCCGCCGCCGGAGAATCTGTCCCGAAGCGTACCGGCCGGCGTCCCGGCACCGGCCGATGGAGATGCGCTCGGCCCCGACGAGCTCGAGAATGTCGCCGCACACGTCGGCGAGGATCTCAGCTTCCGGGACTGGCTCTCGCGCGCCGCCTACCTGATCGCCCAGGATGTGGCGGCGACGGCCGGCCCCTTGTCGAGCGCATTGGTGGCGCTTTCCGAGCCGGACGAGTTGGGCGGTGAGGTTGAGGTGGACGACGGTGAGGACTCCGGTTCCGAAGGGTCCCCGCCCGAAAACGGCGACGGTGCTGCGGAGCGCGTCGGCCCGGAGCGCGCGAGCAGGCGACCGCGCATCGACATGCCGGTCTCTACGTTGCGTCGCGCTGTCGGCGTCATGACGGCACTCGGAGAGGCAGTTCTCGCAATTCCCTACCGCGCTCCCGTTGGCGAGATGGTAGCGGCTTTCCGGCACGCGCTCGATGCGCTCGGATACCGCCGTAGACTCGTGCCAGCCGCGCGCCAGGCCCTTTCGTCGCAGGACGCCCTCGCGCGCGCCGCCGTGGACCTGCGCGCGGCCGAGTCGCTCGACCGCGCCATCGACGCGGTCGCCGAGTCCGTGCGTCTGACCGCCGGACTCGCCGGCGGCGACGACGCCATCGGACGTGCCGACTTCCGCGCGGACCTCGAGCGCGCGCTCGCGGCCAACAGCGCGGCACTGACTCCGGACGTTCCGGGCGGCGTGAATTTCCTCGGCGTGACCGACACGCGCGGACTCGTCTTCGACACGGTGTTCGTCCTCGGGCTCGTCGAGGGCGAGTTTCCGGAGCGCGCCCGCGGCGACTGGATCTACCCACAGGCGGAGCGTGCCACGTATCGCGATCGCCTCGGACTTCCGCTCGAGGACATCTCGCCGGAACGTTCGCTCCTGACTGGCGAGCACTCCTTCTATCAGGCGGTCTGCCGGGCCACGAGCCGTCTCTACCTGTGCCGTCCGACGACGACCGACGAAGCCGAGACGTTCGCCTCACCGTTCATCGGCGACGTCGTTCG
>CAZQBW010000273.1:0-2394 GCA_964591515.1 uncultured Clostridia bacterium | reverse complement strand
GGGTACGCGCAGCGGAGCTTCAGCGCAACGAACTTCCGCGAGTACGGTTCGTGCGCATTCCGGTTCTTCGCTCACGACGTACTCGGGCTCGAGCCGAAGGTCAATGCGGCGCTCGACCTGCAGGCGCTCGACACTGGCAACCTCGTCCACGGAGTACTCCAGCGGTTCTTCGCGTTGCACGCCACGACGGACCTCACGGACGCGCGACGGGATCTGCTCGTCGCGGACCTCGAAGCATGCGCGGCTGAAGTGTTTGCGGAGTTCGAACAGAGGGTGCCTCCGTTGAATCCGGGTGTCTGGAGCATCGAGCGCCGGACGCTTGGCATGCAGCTCGAACGGTTCCTGGACGCCGAGATCGCGCTCCAGGAGCGGCTTTCGGAGCATCGGGCCATCGAGCGCCGGGTCGAGGTGGCGTTCGGCGTCGGACGGCGGGATGGTGATTCGACGTCGGTTGACGCCCCGCTAGAGTTACCGGGCGAGGGACGGACGATACGCGTTGTCGGTCGAATCGACCGCATCGACCGATCGGAAGACGGCTCGCTCGTCGCTTACGATTACAAGACCGGCAAGGGCCCGGGGTTGAAGGACATGGAGGAGGGTCGCGACTTTCAACTCGGGATCTACCTGGCGGCGATCGAAGAGCTGTTCGCCAGGGACGGCGAGAAAGCGGTCGGAGGGGCGTATCTGACGCTTCGGGACGAGGCCAACCGCATCACGAACCTGCTGGCGAATGCCGACACGCCGCTCGGCAGGGCGCTGTACGCAAAGAAGCGGACCAGGCTGAACGGGGTTGGGTTTCGGGAGGTTCGCGAACGCATCGCCTCCAACATCCGCAACGCCGTCGAGCGGATAGAGGACGGCGACTTCCGGGTCGCGCCTTCCGAGTACGGCCGGACGTGCTCCTATTGCGACTACTCGAGCGTCTGCAGGATCGAGCCGTATCGCATCCGGAGAAAGCGCCGGCACGACGGCATCCCGAGCGTCCCGCCGCTGCCCAAGCCCCGCCGGGAGGAGTCCTGATGTCTGCAACATCGTCACGTGTCTCGTCACTGTTGACTGACGCCGAATACCTCCGTGCCTCCGTGACTTTGTGCCTCTGTGTGCGTAGCTCTCCTGACATAGAAGTGCTCCGAGGCCTCCTTTGAACCTCACACCTGCCCAGCATCTCGCCGCCACCACACTCGACCGCCCGGTCGCCGTAACGGCAGGCCCCGGCTCCGGCAAGACACGCGTGCTCGTCGCCCGTTACCTCGAGATTCTCGAATCCACCGGCGCTGACATCGACAATATCGTCGCAATCACGTTCACGAAGAAGGCGGCATCGGAGATGCGCGAGCGAGTCCGGAACGAGATGGACGAGCGCGCGTCCACGGCTTCCGATCCGGACTCGAGGCGCGCCTGGCGTCAGCGACGCCGCGAGCTCGACGGAGCCGTGATCACGACCATCCACGGCTTCTGCTCGAGGCTCCTGCGCGAGCATCCCGTCGAATCGGCGATCGATCCGCAGTTCACGGTTCTCGATGCCTACCAGGAGTCGGTGATGTCGGATTCGGCCGCGCACGCCGCGGTCACGGGCGCGATCGACGCCGGGTTGACGGAGGTCGCCGAGCTCGTCGCTTCGTACTCGCGACTTGGGCTCGTTCGCGCGATCGAGCGCGTGCAGAAGACAATCCGCTCGCTCGGACTGGGGCTCGATGTCGTAGTCGACGCGACGAACTCGTCGCTGTCGACGGAGACGGACTGGCGAGCCGCGGTCGAACGCGTCGACGCCCTGGTCGACGAAGCGATCTCGACGCTCGCATCGTTCCCGGAAAAGACCCGTAAGGAGCGTCACGACAAGGCCAGGGCCGCCGCGAAACTCGTTCCGTTCACCGAACGATGGGCGCAGTCACGAGTGGCGCTGCTCGATCCTGCGGTCGGCCCCGGCGGCGTCTCGCTGCTCGCTCAGCTCGAGCAACTCGCGCGCGTTCTGCCGCCGAGAGTGATCTCCAGGCGGCTCAGGCCCTTCGTTGCGGAGATGCACTCCGTTGCCGGCAGCGCCAAGGCTGGCGGCGTGCTCGCTGGCATTGCGCTCGATCTCGTCGCGCGTCATTACCTGCCGATCTTCGCGAATCTCGTCGAGAAGATGGGGATGCTGTACGAGGAGCAGAAACGCGCGGCGTCGGCCCTCGACTTCGAGGACCTGCAGCTTGGCGTCCGTCGACTGCTGACCGAGCATCCGGACATAGCCCGGCGCGCCCGCGCGCGATACCTCTACTTTCTCGTCGACGAGTACCAGGACACTAACGGCCTTCAGCGCGACATCCTGAAGGCATTCGTGGCCGATGGCGGCGCCAACCTCTTCATCGTCGGCGACCCGAAGCAGTCGATCTACGGATTTCGCGGCGCCGAGGT
>CAZQBW010000272.1:0-6795 GCA_964591515.1 uncultured Clostridia bacterium | reverse complement strand
CCTGCAAAGCCGAACGAATTCAGGCGAGTCCTATCTAGTCAGGGCCAAACTCCAGTCGACCGCTCCGCGGTCGCGGACGGAGCCACAACAACGACCACGCCGCAGTCGAAGGCCGTGCCCTCACTCGCCGCCTGACCCGAAAGGGGTTTCATCGCAGACACGGACAGAGAGTCTGCTCAACATTGGCAAGTCTCCGTGTCTCCGTGTCTCCGTGTCTCCGTGTCTCTGTGCCCCTGTGTGCGAAGCGTCTTCTCTCTCCCTAGCATCGGTACAAGTCGCACCGCAATCCTTGAGTTCCCCGCTTGTCATTGAGCATCGGTTGGCATAGTCTGGCCACCGCACGGGAATCTCCCTCCGGCCGACGCGCAGTTCGCGCCGACTCGGCCCCAGTCTCGACGAATCGACAACTTCAACGCGCTCCGGTCCCCGCGGCCGGCGGCGTCCGCCACGTCGCCTTAGAATCCGAGGAAACGCCTATGTCTTCCGCAAAGCTCGAACAGAATCTCGATGAATTGTGCGTCAACACAATTCGCACGCTCGCCATGGATGCCGTCCAACAAGCGAACAGTGGTCACCCCGGAACGGCTATGTCCATGGCCCCGGTCGCCTACACCATCTTCGACCGCTTTCTGCGGCACAATCCGGCAAACCCTGCCTGGCCCGGACGTGACCGCTTCGTCCTCTCATGCGGCCACGCGTCGATGCTCATCTACTCGATGCTCCATCTGACCGGATATGACCTGCCTCTCGACGACCTGAAGCGTTTCCGTCAGTGGGACTCGCTGACGCCAGGCCACCCCGAGTACGGCCACACCGCAGGCGTCGAAACGACGACCGGCCCGCTCGGTCAGGGCGTCGCCAACACAGTCGGATTCGCGATCGCCCAGCGCTGGCTCGCGAACCGCTACAACAAGGAAGGCTTCAACCTCTTCGACTACAACATCTTCGCCATCGCCGGCGACGGCTGCATGATGGAGGGCATCTCGAACGAGGCCGCCTCGCTCGCCGGCCATCTAGGCCTGTCGAACCTCTGCTGGGTCTACGACAACAACCACATCACCATCGAGGGCAACACGTCGCTCGCCTTCTCCGACGACGTAGCGACGCGCTACATGGCCTATGGATGGGACGTGCATCGCGTGAGCAATGCGAATGACCTCGAGATGATCGAGCGCGCGATCCGGCAGTCCGTGGCCGAAACGACCCGGCCGTCGCTCATCATCGTCGACTCGCACATCGCGTACGGTGCGCCGAACAAGCAGGACACGAGCGCCGCACACGGCGAGCCGCTCGGCGAGGAAGAGATCCGGTTGACGAAGCTGAGTTACGGCTGGCCGCCGGACGAGAAGTTCCTCGTGCCAGAGGAGGCCGGCGAGCACATGCGAAAGGCGCTCGACCGGGGCGCCGCATCCGAGGCCGCCTGGAATTCGATGTTCGCGGCGTACAAGGCGGAGTATCCCGAGCTCGCGAGCGAGCTCGAGCACATGTTCGCCGGGACGCTCCCCGATGGCTGGGATGCCGACATTCCGGTGTTTCCGCCGGACGCGAAGGGCGTCGCAGGCCGTGACGCGAGCAACAAGGTCGAAAACGCCATCGCCGCACGGGTGCCGTTCTTCATCGGCGGTTCCGCCGATCTCGCGCCGTCGACGAAGACCCTGATCAAGGATGGAGGCAGCTTCCAGGCCGACAACTACGGCGGGCGAAACCTCCACTACGGCATTCGCGAGCACGCCATGGGCGCGGCGGCCAATGCCATTGCGCTGTCGAAGGTCCGGACCTTCTGCGCCGGCTTCCTGATCTTTTCGGACTACATGCGCGCGACGATTCGACTCGCCGCGATCATGGACCTTCCGACCACGTTCGTGTTCACGCACGATTCCATCGGCGTCGGCGAGGACGGTCCCACTCACCAGCCGATCGAGCACGTGATGTCGCTTCGCATGATCCCGAGCCTCTTCGTGATGCGTCCCGGCGACGCCAACGAGGTAGCCGAGGCCTGGAAGATCGCCATCACGAGCACGAAGCACCCGACGGCGCTCATCCTCAGCCGGCAGCCGATGCCGACCCTGGATCGAACGAAGTACGCGTCGGCAGAAGGCGTTCAGAAGGGCGCCTACATCCTCGCCGACGCCCCGGGCGGTGATCCCGAGATCATCTTCATGGGCACCGGAACCGAGTTGCAGCTCTGCGTCGCGGCGCACGAGCAGCTCACATCGGAAGGCATCCGGTCGCGAGTCGTCAGCATGCCGTGCTGGGAGCTCTTCGAGCGCCAGAGTCCCGAATACCGGGAGTCGGTCCTTCCCAACGCCGTCCGCGCACGTGTGGCGTGCGAGGCAGGCACGACCCTCGGATGGCGCGAGTTCGTCGGACTCGACGGTCGCATCGTTGCGCGCCGCGAATTCGGCGCGTCCGCTCCGCTCAGCGTCCTGCTCAAGGAGTTCGGCTTCACCGCCGAAGCCGTCGCGCAACACGGGCGCGAACTGCTCGGCAAGGCGTAACGCACGCCGGGGGCGCCGTTGCAGGCCAATGGCGCCCCCAATCCATCTATCATCAGGAGACGCTTCATGCGAATCGCCATTGGCTCAGATCACGGCGGCTACCCCCTGAACGAGACGGTCATCGAGCTGCTCGAGTCGCTCGGTCACACCGTCATTGACCACGGCGTGCACAGTTCAGCCGCCGCGGATTACCCCGATGCGGCCCGCGCAGTCGCCGAGAGCATGCAGCGCGGCGAAGTCGACCGCGGCATCGTCATCTGCGGCAGCGGAGTCGGCGTCACGATCACGGCGAACAAGTTCCGCGGCGTCCGCGCCTGCCTGTGCCACGACACGTATTCGGCACATCAGGGCGTCGAGCACGATGCCATGAACGTACTGTGCCTCGGAGCCCGGATCGTCGGCGTCGAGCTCGCACTCGCGTGTGTCCGATCGTTCCTGAGCGCCGAGTTCACCAACGAGGAGCGGCACGTCCGCCGCTCGAACAAGGTCGAAGCAATCGAGCGCGAGCAAGCGGCGAGCGCTTGACCGGGCGCCGCGCGAAGCGGCGAGAGAGGAATAGCGAAATGAGCTCGAATCCGATTCGGGAGATGGCTGCGCTTGGCCAGAGCATCTGGTACGACCAGGTCCGACGCTCGCTCTTCACCAGCGGCGAGCTGGCCAGGATGATCGAAGAGGACGACCTCCGAGGTGTCACTTCCAATCCGACGATCTTCGAGAAAGCGATCGGCGGCAGCACGGACTACAACGAGGCCCTGGCGCTTCTTGCCGAACAGGGACTCGGCGTGAACGACATCTACGAGTCGCTCGCGATCGACGACATCGGACGCGCCGCCGACCTTCTGCGACCGGTCTACGACCGGACTGACGCCGTCGACGGGTACATCAGTCTCGAAGTCAGTCCGACGCTCGCACACGATACCGAGGGAACGGTCGCGGACGCGGTCCGACTCTTCAGCTCCCTGAATCGTCCGAACGTGATGATCAAGGTTCCGGCGACGCCGGCAGGAATGCCCGCCATCGAGGAGCTGATCTCTCGCGGCATCAACGTCAACGTCACGCTCATTTTCTCGTTGTCCTGTTACCTCGATGTGGCGAACGCCTACATTCGGGGGCTCGAGCGGCGCGCCGCGGCGGGAGAGTCCGTTGCCAGAATCGGTTCGGTCGCGAGCTTCTTCGTCAGCCGCATCGATTCGACCATCGACAACGAGCTCGGGATGCGGATCCGCAGATGTACGAGTGCAGCCGAGAAGACGGCTCTCGAAGCGCTCCTCGGAAAGGTCGCGATCGCAAACGCGCGCGTCGCTCACGCGGCCTACCTCGACCTTTTCCACGGCGATCGATTCGCGGCCTTGAAGGCCGCTGGGGCTCTGCCGCAGCGGCAGCTCTGGGCATCGACCGGAACGAAGAATCCTGAGTACCCGGACGTGATGTACGTCGACGCTCTCATCGGCGCCGAGACGGTGAACACCGTTCCGCCGGCGACGTACACCTCGGCCCGCGACCACGCCACTCCGAAGATCACGCTGACCGAGGGACTCGACGAAGCGCGGGCGACGCTCGCGGCGCTCGCCCAGGCTGGAGTGGACCTCGCCGAGGTAACGCAGAAACTCCAGGACGAGGCCGTGGCGTCTTTTGCCACCTCGTTCGAAACGCTCATGGACGTCGTCGCAAAGCGGCGTGACGACGTGATCCGGCTCATCCTCGATCGCCAGACCATCGAGGCCGGCGCCGGTTCGGCCGTCATCGAGGCTACGCTCGAGTCGGTTGCCGCCGAAAGGATCGTTCCCCGGATCTGGCGCCGTGAGTCCCATTTGTGGTCCGACGACGAGGACGCGCGATCGATCATCCGCAATTCTCTGGGGTGGATGCCCGTCGTCGAGCAGATGGACGACAACGTCGACGAGCTCGAGGGCTTTGCCCGGCGCATCCGCGAGGACGGGTTCAAGCACGTCGTCGTGCTCGGAATGGGCGGATCGAGCCTATGCCCCGAGGTTCTGCGAAGGACGTTCGGGACCGTCGAAGGTGCCCCGAAACTCCACGTGCTCGACTCCACGGTACCGGCGACCGTGGCGCGAATCGAGGCCGAGCTCGACCTGCCTTCGACGCTCTTCATCGTCTCGTCGAAGTCGGGCGGGACCACCGAGCCACGCGTCTTCCATCACTACTTTCTCGACCGCATGAAGGCGCTCAAGGGCGACCGCGCCGGCGAGAACTTCATCGCGATAACCGATCCGAACACGGCATTGGGGAAGGAAGCGATTCGAGACGGGTTCCGCCGCGTGTTCGTGAATCGGGCGGACATCGGCGGCCGGTACTCGGCGTTGACTTATTTCGGCCTCGTGCCCGCGGCGGTCGCCGGCTACGACGTCCGGCGCATGCTCGACCGCGCAATGCACGCGGTCCAGGCGTGCGGCGCCACCGTGCCGGTGCTTGCAAATCCCGGCGCGAAGCTCGGCGCGGTCCTCGGCGGACTTGCGAAGAACGGCCGCAACAAGGTCACGTTCGTCACGCCGGCGCCGATCGACTCGCTTGGGCTCTGGATCGAGCAACTGCTCGCCGAGAGCACGGGCAAGAACGGCACTGGCATCATTCCCGTCGCTGGAGAGCCGCTCGGCCCGCCCGAGGTTTACGGCAACGACCGCGTCTTCGTGTCGATCACGGTAGACGGCACGGACGACGGATCTTCAGAGAAACTCGACGTGCTTGCGGCGGCCGGGCACCCGGTGGTGCGCCACGTCCTCTCGACGCCGGTCGGACTTGGCGTCGAGTTCTTCCTCTGGGAGTTCGCGACGGCAGTGGCCGGGGCGGTCCTCGGAATCAACGCATTCGATCAGCCGAACGTGCAGGAGTCGAAGGACAATACGGTGCAGCTGCTCGAGACCTACGCGATGTCGGGATCGCTTCCGGCAACCGAGACGACTGCGACCGACGGCACGCTGACGGTATCGGGAGGCTCGGCGGCCGATTCCGTCGAAGCCGCGATTGCGGCGCATCTCGCCGGCGTCGCGGCCGGGGACTACGTTGCGATCACGCAGTACATCGACGAGTCGCCGGCGCGGGACGCGGTGCTGTCCAAGATCCGGACGCGGATACGCGATCACCACCGCGTGGCGACGACGACTGGCTATGGCCCGCGGTTCCTGCACTCGACCGGTCAACTTCACAAGGGCGGCCCGGCGACAGGCGTCTTCATCCAGTTGATGGCCGACGATGCCAGCGACATCGCCATTCCGGGCGAGTCGTATACGTTCGGCGTGCTCAAACAGGCGCAGGCGCTTGGTGACTACGAGTCGCTCGCTTCGCGAGGTCTCAGGGCGATTCGCATACACCTTGGCAGTGACGTCGACGCCGGCCTGGCGAAGCTGCTGGCGTACGTCGAGGCGGCAACGCCGGGCTCGAAGTCGTCGTCCGCATAGATAACTGTTTCGAAGACGGGTGATCGGGAGCCGCCGGCTTTTCGCTCGCCCGTCCTCGAGCGTTTTGCGTGGTAGAGTCGCGGCCGTGAAGACGATCGTGACAGGATCGGCGGTCGAGGCAGCCTCTTTTCTGCGCGCCGGCCAACTGGTCGCCTTTCCGACGGAGACCGTTTATGGCCTCGGCGCGAACGCCTTCGACAGCGAGTCGGTCGCAAAGATCTTCGTTGCGAAGGAGCGGCCGCCGGACAATCCGCTGATCGTCCACGTCGGGTCGAGGGAGGATGTCGGACGCGTGGCGCGAGAGGTTTCGCCCGTCGCCGAGCGTCTGATCGAGGCGTTCTTCCCCGGTCCTCTGACGATCGTCCTGCCGCGCGGCGAGCGGATACCTGACATCGTCACCGCGGGGCTCGACACGGTCGGAGTTCGAATGCCTCGACACACGCTGGCGCTCGAGTTGCTGGCGGCAGCCGGGGTGCCGCTGTGCGCGCCGTCGGCGAACAGGTCCGGCCGGCCGAGCCCGACGACGTGGGAAGCCGTGCTCGAGGATCTCGACGGACGAATCGCTTGCGTCTTGCAGGGCGAGGCGACCGAGATCGGCATCGAGTCCACGGTTGTCGATGCGACCGGGAATGAGATCGTCGTGTTGCGAGCCGGGGGACTCGGGATCGAGGAGCTGTCGAGAATCGGGCCGGTGCGATTCGCAGGCGACGAAGGCGAGGTTGGCGGGGTGCCGATGAGTCCCGGGACGAAGTACCGGCACTACGCGCCGATGGCGCGAGTCGTGGCGATCGGCGATGCGCGAGAAGCGAGAGCTGGCGCCGACGCCGCGTTCATCGGGCTGGGCATGCCGCCGGACTTGGGGTCGTTTGCGATGTATCGTG
>CAZQBW010000271.1:3814-6820 GCA_964591515.1 uncultured Clostridia bacterium | reverse complement strand
ACTGCCTATAACGCGTCCAAGTTCGGGCTGAATGGATTCAGCGAAGCGCTGATGCAGGACGTCCGGTACGACGGAATTCGGGTCAGCTACGTCATGCCCGGCAGCGTCTCAACCGAATTTGGCGGAAAGCAGCCCGGCACGGGCTCTGACTGGAAACTTGCACCGGAGGACGTTGCGGAAGCCGTAGTCGACCTTCTGAGGTTCGACACTCGCGCCCTCGCGAGCCGGATCGAGCTGCGCCCGAGCCAGCCGCCACGGAAAGGCTGACTTCACTTCGGATTCCGGCGCGCCGGAGAATCGTCACTGTGCTCCCTGGACCGGCAGCCGAGGGCCCACGACCGCGATCGCAAGCTAGATTCCGATTCGGAATTGTCGCTCAGCGCGTCATATGACCTACTGTGGATGGAGCGTCGCGACGACCCGGCAGTAATCTGACTATTCCGTATCGGAATGGCGAGAGCGCTGCGCCGCATCGAGCACGGCAACTATTGGGATGTGATCCGACGCCACGCGTGCGACACGTGAGCCGTGCGCCTCGACGCGCCTGACACGGACGTGATGGTTCACGTAGATCCTGTCCAGCCGCAGCACCGGAGCCACGGACGGGTAGGTCGGTTTCAGCCTTCGTGTTGCTTCGTGAAAGTGATCGCCCAGAAGCCGGGTCGGAGCGCCTGCAAACCAGTCATTGAAGTCGCCCACGAGCACCTGTGGATGCTCCGGATGTGAGCCGGCGAGGATTCCCGACTCCACGAGCCGTCTCGACTGTTCCACGCGTTCCGGGTGGCTCGTTCCGAAATGCGTGTTGTACAGATGAAGGGCGCCACCACCTGGTATTGCCACGTCGACCCTGAGGCACGCCCTCGGCTCTCGACGGTGTGCCGAGATGTCGAAGTTCTCGTACCCGACAATTGGAAGGCGCGTCAGCACGACGTTGCCGTAAACGTGACCAGGTAAATCGATAGCCGGTCCCACCACGACCGCGAGTCCCGTCAACGCTGCAAGATGTTCCGCCTGGTCGCGTGCCCCCCTTTCCGGGCGCTGGCCGAGCCTCCCGAGACTGTTGCGAATGAAACTCATAGCCGGCTCGACCAGAACGCCTGGAGAGTTGCCGGCGGCTTTCTCGACGACGACCTCCTGCAACGCGACGATGTCTGCATCAAGCTCGTGAAGCACCCGCGCAATACGCTCGACCGACGTCCGGCGGTCGATACCGACGCACTTGTGTATGTTGTACGTAGCTATCCGAATGCCTTTCCAGCTCATCTCGAAGCCAGACTCGATCGGCGAATGCGTTTATAAATTCCGTTGTGCATATTTTGGACTGTCGCCCCGCGTTGCGTCTCTTGGGTCATCGCCTGGGATTTCCGGCTCTGTGATTCCGAGGCTGAATCAGAGTCGCTGGGACGGGTTGAAAGCACGAACCCGTCCCGTAACGGCATGACTCTCATTTTACATACGGAATTAAATAATCCGGCCATCGTGAGCCGAGAACTTGATGATCCGGATGTACAGGCCCACCACGCACGAAAGCAGTAGATACCAGGCCGCGGCTCCGGCCATCGTGATGCCGGGTACCATGAGCACCACGCCGCAGTACGTCGCCATGACGATGGACGTTATGTGCCAGAACAGCGGCCGCCAGAATACGGCGTACACAAGGGTAAATGAGGCAAATGCCAGGTGCGGTCCGAACGGATGGGGATGGCCGATTGCGACAATGAAAGATACGAGATAGGCGAGCATCGCTCCTCGGACGTATCGCTCGGCCTTGTACTGGTTCGACCAGTTGAATGAAAGACCGGCGCCGGCGCCGATCGCTGCGAGGGTCCACCACTCGGGCACAGCCAGCCCGACCGTTGTCGCGAGCGCCGGACCGTAAGCGAGTCCGACGAAGGGCGTCACGATCTCCCGAAAGGCCTTTGCCAACCTGCCCTGGGGAAGCCACCAGATGTCCGAGAAGACGTACGCGAGATGCAGAAGACCGAGCGGTATCAGCGTCCGTGCAGGTCCGCCGAGTGCGAGTCCGAAAATCGTCGCCAGGGCCGGATACAGTTCGTAGATACGTACGGGCGACGCCGGACCTTCGAACACCCGCCGCTTTCGGGCGTCGGCCGACAGTGACGGAATCAGTCGTCGCTCGATGGCTTCGCGGACTTCGAGCATGACCTCCTCGTGATACGCCCTGTCGTCGCGTCGACGAAGCACTTCGTCGGGATCGAGCGCGATCGGCGAGTGGTACTTCACCGTGATCTTCCGCGGCCACGGTACGAGTCGCGAGGACGGCCACGCATCGTATGCCCCGGTTATCGTCACCGGGACGATTGGAGCGCCAGACTCGATCGCCAGTCTGGCCGTTCCGGTCTTCAGGGGGTTCATCGGACCTTCGGCCGTCCTGCCGGCCTCCGGAAATATCCCGAGAGCTTTACCGTCAGACAGGACGTCCAGAGCCTTCTGATAGGCGTTCGGGTCCTTGGTTCCGAGCCGAACGGGAAACGCGCCGGCTTGACGCATCAGAGTTCCAAGCACCGGGATCGAGAACAGCTTGTCCCAAGCCATGAAGAAGACACGCCGGTCGATCGGAAGCGAGATCAGCAACGGATCGAGGTAACTCGGGTGATTGCCGGCGATGATCACCGCTCCCGTCTCCGGGACGTTCTCTTCGCCGAAATACTCGAGCGTGAAGATCAGGCGAAACACTGCGTGCAGCGCCGTTGAGATGAGTCGGAAGAGCATCGATCAGATCGGACAGGGCGGCGCGATGGGTTCCCGTCGAACGGCGCGGCCGCCGCTGTCAAGCACCCTGGAATGCCCTCGCACGCATTTGGGATGATGTGCTTTAATGGCGAAGTTCGTCTCGTCCAGCGCATGCTCCACAGCGGCCCCTCGCTCGCCCATCGAGTGCGACTGGAAGCGCGGCCTTTATACCATGAGCACCTACGTCATCGGCGACGTCCACGGACGTTACCTCCAGCTCACCGAGCTCCTGCGTGAGGTGCCGTGTGATCT
>CAZQBW010000271.1:0-3714 GCA_964591515.1 uncultured Clostridia bacterium | reverse complement strand
CGTGAGCGCCGGCCGGTCTCGGCCGGCGTTCAACTGGGTTCGTCCTAAACCGTCCGATAGGAGAACGCCCGATGATCGGCGCCGGCAGCTATGTCGTCATCCATCTGCAGAATCCGAAAGAGAAGTTCTGGGGGCTGCTCGCGGAATTGAACCAGGCCGGCGCGACTATTCTCGGAATCGACCTCAACAGTTTCGAAGATTGGACCCGAATGATCGTGGCGAACGAGCGGAACATCGGCCTGACGGCCATGTTCGTTCCGATGTGGCGCATCGAACGCGTCTCACTCGACCAGACGGTCGACGATCTGCTGGCGCTCCACGAACAGTTCGAGGCGAGGACAGGAACGCCAGTTCACGAGTACATAAAGCACGTTCAGCCGGCACCTGGTGGAGAGCGCAGCGAGTAGTTCCGGAACTCTCTCTGGCAAGGGTGGTTCCGACTCGATCGAATACCCCGTCGCTGCCGCTCCGGGTTCTGAACCGTATGGCGGGGTCGATCTCCCGAGGCCGAGTCCTGCCACGCGGCAGAACGCAGAATCGTCAGGAAACCTGCGCTTGCCGGAGAGTCGCCGCGCGCTCGCGCCGCGCGATCTCGAGCCTGAGCTTCGCAGTGGTGCGCCGCAGGGATGACTTCATCGCCCCGCTTCCCACGCCTCCCAATTCCGCAGCGATCTCCGTCAACGGATCGCCGTCAAGAATGTAGCCCTCGGCAATCCTGAAGTCTCGCGCGGCGTTGCGACCGCGTGCGATTCCGCGCAGCAATTCGGCCACTTCCCTCCGCAACAGCGTCGCCATTGCATTCTGCTCCGGAGATGGCTCGTGCGCACGCATCGTCATCCCGATCGTGAAGTCCTCGTCGTCGTCCCGAGCAACGACGGCGTCGAGCGACAAGACATCGCGACCGCGCTTGCGAGCCAGATGCCGCCGTTGCGCATCCACCGCTACCGAGATCGCCACCCTGCCGATGTAGACGAACACCGCAGCGTCGCTCTCCCCGCGGAACGCCCCGGAAATGGCGGTCGAGCGCTCCAGCAGCTTCATGTAGACATCCTGAACAAGGTCGGCGATCGTCTCCGGATCCAGTTGCCCCGGGCGGCGTCCGCTGCACTGAGAGTAGGCGCGAACTACGGCGACGCAGACGAAACGATTGAATCGCCGCACGAACTCGTCCCAGGCATCCGGAAAGTCAGGTGAGCCGCACGCTCTCATCAACTCGACGTCCGTCAGCCGCGACGGAGGCGACGATTTGACGATCACCTGAATTCTTGCGGTAGCTGACATACCCTGACACCCTTGAGCCGCTGAATTGATTTCGCCCCGCCCCGACGACATCCCATTGCCATTCCGTTAGAACTCGGCGTGATTGAGCAACTGACAGGGCTGCGCGGAGAACCAATTCGACAGCAAGCCGAGTGCCAGACCGCCCGCACTGTTAACCCTATGGTTTGCCTATATTTACAATTGGGAGCCGACGGCACGCCCGCAACGTTTCGTTGCACCCATACTGGGGATGAAAACGACGAAATCGCTCGTCGCTGCGCAAACTACTGACAACAGAGCACTTGAATCCTACGCAACGGATCGTTGCGGTTGAAGGCTCCGCGAAGCCCGTCGCAGACAAGCGCAGGCCGTCGTCTACGTTGTTCAGGCAGGCACTGGTTGCGGCGGCACTATTCTGTCAGGCTCGAATCCGGGACTCGAAGTCCGAGCTTCTTGATTCGGCGCTGCAGGTTCTGCCGAGCCATTCCGAGTTGAGCCGACGCGCGTGTGAGGTTCATCGAGGAATCCGCCAGCGCCCTGTTTATCTGTTCAACCTCGAACAGTCGTAGACGGTCTGCCAGGGGAATCGACACGGGATCGTAGGGCCGGCTGAGTCCACCCCCGCCAGCGCGCGCGAAGGACTCGTCGTCCGTCCGCAACTCCTCCGACAACAGGTCACGCGTGATCGTGGCGCCTTCCTCGCAGAACGTCACGAGTCGCTCAATCTCGTTCCTGAGTTGGCGCACGTTTCCCGGCCACGAGAATCGCACGAGCGCCGAAAGAGCAGCTTCCGCGAGCGGGGGAGGCTGTCGCATACCCGCACGCCTCGCCAGCTCTTCAAGAAAGTGCGCCACGAGGAGTGGAATGTCTTCGCTTCGATCGCGAAGCGGCGGAACGTGCAGACGGATGATGTTGAGCCTGTGAAACAGGTCCTCACGGAACCGGCGCTCCGACACCGCGCGCTCGAGGTCCATGTTCGTTGCAGCGATCAGGCGAACGTCGACATGCAGCGGCGCTGTTTCGCCGAGCGGCTGAATTTCGCCGTACTCGAGGAACCGAAGCAGCTTCGGTTGAATCTCGAGCGGAAGGTCGCCAACCTCGTCGAGAAACAGTGTTCCGCCACGAGCGGCACGGGCCACCCCAGGCGAGTCCGCAGTCGCGCCAGTGAAAGCGCCTCGTCGATAGCCGAAGATCTGACTCTCGATGAGCTCTCTCGGCGCGGCGGAGCAGTTGAAAGGAACGAACGGCTTGAGCGCGTTCGGTCCCGCGTTGTGGATGGCCCTTGCGACGAGCTCCTTGCCCACCCCGGACTCGCCCGTAATCAGAACCGTGGCGGAGCTCGTTCGAATCCGGTTGATTCGCTCTCCCAGCTGTCGCATCACACTGCTCGCGTAGAGGAGGCCAGGCTCTGTCGCGCCTCCGTTCTCGCGGTCGTCTGCCGCACTGAGGCCAGGCAGGGCCGGCAGGTCCGCACGCTTGAGCGAGGCCCTCAGCGTGACGAGCTCGAGTCCCTGACGCGCCATCTGCACTACGGTCTGCATTGCCGCGTCGTGCCGGCTGTTCTCGCGAAGCTCGACGTTGACCGCGAGCACCGTTGACGACGTGGCCGGTGTCGAGGCATCAATGGGCTCGATCGGGTAGATGGTAACGTCACGCGTCCGGACGATTTCGCCACTTGCAGCCTTGAGCAGCCCGAGTGTCGGAAGATCGAGGTGCTCCTGGTCGCCGGAAACGGCAGTGACAACGACGTAGCCGTCCGGACGGCACGAAACGACCGAGGCGTGGGTCGCACGTGCCACGTCGATGGCTATCGAAGTCAGCTCGCGAAGGACGAGATCGCGCGACTGCGTGGCCTCGAGCAGCCGCCGCACGAATCGCGGTTCGGAGCGGGCCGCAAGTACGCTCGACGAATACGTGGCCGGCGCTTCGGCACCGACGCTGGCGACGGCGCGGGACAAGCCGGCTTCGACGGCGGCAAGTGACGCCGAGACTCCGAGATCCGCGAAAATGGATCGCGCCAGCAGAAGGTGCGTACGTGCACAGGCCGGGTCATTGGCCGCGAGCATGAGGTTCCCGAGATCGAGATGAACGCCGCCGACCTGGCGTCGATCGTCCAGGGTCCGGAAAATCGAGAGCCCCTGCGCGAAGTGGTGCTGTGCCTCGGTGAACTGTCCGCGCTCGGCGTTCTGCCGGCCTGCCGCCCGCTGCACGAGACCGGCGAGCGACAGATCGCGCTGTCCGACAATCGCCCGCTGCGCAAGCCCGACGTGCCGATCCGCCGCATCGCGGTTTCCCGCCTGCCGTTCGACCTCGGACAGCAGAATGTGCGACCGGACCCTGTGGGCCCCGTCTCCGCGTTCGCGGGCGCCGTCGCTTGCGACCGCAAGAAGGCGCCTCGCGCCGGCCGGATCACGTCGATCGAGACAGAGCTCCGCTTCCAGCAGATCCACCTCA
>CAZQBW010000270.1:0-6905 GCA_964591515.1 uncultured Clostridia bacterium | reverse complement strand
GTTCCACTGCCGAGTTCGTCATCAGGCAGCCGCGCCTGCGCCGATCGCGCATGGGGCCCGTCGCAAGACTGCGAATGGCGGACTCGATGCCGTCCCTCGCCCGATCGTGGGAAGCGAGGTCATGGCACGTGGCTTCGAGCGATCGTCCGTAATACCTCTCGATCGCCGCCAGGAAGAGCGCATGCTTGTCGCCAAAGGTGGCGTACAGGCTGCCACGGTTGATGCCCATCTCGGCGACGAGGTCCTGGATCGAGGTCGCTTCGTACCCCTTGCACCAGAACGCCTCGATCGCTCGATCGAGTACGTCGTCCCGCTCAAATGACTTCGGTCGCGCCATTCCAGAAACTCCGGGCGACAATGTCGCACATTCTGGAACGACCAGTCAAGAATGAAAGTTCCCGGGCGGCTGTCGAAGGTGGATGGGCGAATGGTGACCAAGCCGTGCCCCGAGGTCAAGCCCGCGTCGGGGGAGCGGAATTCATGTGGCTCGTGTAATGATTGCGCCACCGGGAATTAGTGTCTTTCCGGCAAAAGGAGATCCGGTTCGTGAACGTCCTGGTCCTCAACTGCGGAAGCTCGTCGCTCAAGTTCCAACTGGTCGAGACCGAACTCGACCTCATCGAGCGCGACGAGGATCGCCTGCTGGCGGCCGGCGTGATCGAACGGATCGGCAGCGAGTCTCTCATCACGATTCGCGTGCCAGGGGCGCCGGTGCTCAAGCGTACCGCACCGCTTCGCGACCATCGGCTGGCGCTCGAGCACATCATCAAGCTGTTCGAGTCCGGTGACGTGCACGCCGACGGAGCCGAGTCGCTCGCCCACGTTCACGCGGTCGGGCACCGGATTGTGCACGGCGGCGAAAAGCTCACGAAATCGGCGCTCATCGATTCGTCCGTCATCGAGCAGATCGAGGATTGCATCGAGCTGGCTCCGCTCCACAACCCGGCAAACCTGAAGGGAATAGCGGCCGCGAAGAGCATCTTCGGCGACGTTCCGCACGTGGCCGTCTTCGACACGTCGTTTCATGCGGCGATGCCGCCGACGGCTTTCCTGTATGCGCTGCCGTATCAGCTCTACGTCCGCCATCGGGTCCGGCGTTACGGATTTCACGGTACTTCGCACCGATTCGTCGCCTACCGCTACCGGCAGCTGACGGGAAAGACCCGCGACGATACGAACATCATCACGGCACATCTCGGCAACGGTTGTTCGATCTGCGCGATTCGTGGTGGCGACTCCGTCGACACGTCGATGGGGCTCACGCCACTCGAAGGACTGGTGATGGGAACGAGGTCCGGCGACATGGATCCGTCCATCCTGCCTTTCCTCCATCACAAGGAGGGAATGCTCTTTGACGAGCTCGATGCAATGCTCAACAAGCAGTCGGGATTGCTGGGCATCTCAGGCCTGACGAACGACATGCGCGATCTGCTCGAGGAAGAACGGATCAATCAGGATCGGCGGGCGCGTCTCGCGATCGACATCTTCTGCCAGCGGGTTCGAAAGTACATCGGCGCGTATCTTGCAGTGCTCAATGGCGCCGACGCGCTCGTATTCACGGGAGGCATCGGCGAGAACTCGGATGAGGTTCGCAGGAGGATCTGCGCCGAAATGGACTTCCTCGGAATCTCGATCGATCCGGGCAGGAACGCGACGACGGTCGGCGGCGTGGAAGGCGAAATCTCGGCGGAAGGCGGTCGGGTACGCGTCTTCGTCATTCCGACGAACGAGGAATTGCTGATCGCGAGGGACACCGTTCGATGCGTCCGGAATGCGCCGCGGCGGTGGTAGTGGAGCCACGATGAGCTCGGCAGGCGGGATCGAGTTTCTGGCGATCATGGCGAAAGCGCCGCGTGCGGCGTATTCGAAAACGCGCCTGATTCCGGCGATCGGGGCCGAGGGAGCGGCGCGGCTTGCCGCGGCGATGATTCGGGATACAGCCGAACTCTGTCTTTCCGTGTCCAGGTCCCGAGTAGGACTGAGCGCTGCGATCTGCTTCGCTCCGGACGACGGGGAGGAGCAGTTGCGTGATCTGGCCCCAGGGGTTGCGACGTTCGTTGCGCAGCGAGGCGACTCACTCGGGCAAAGGCTGTCGGCGGCCTTCGACGACCTGTTCCGGGCCGGAGCCGAACGCGTCGTGGTCGTCGGCGCCGACAGTCCGACTCTGCCGGCCGAGGTCATCGAGCGCGCTTTCGATCGGCTCGAGCAGGGAATGGACCTGGTGATCGGGCCAACGCGGGACGGCGGCTACTACCTCATTGGCCTCCGACGTCCGACCTCGGCGCTGTTCGTGGCCATTCCGTGGAGCACGTCGCGCGTTCTCGCGGCGACGCTCGATCGGGCGGCCGCGAAGGGGCTGACCGTCGAGCTTCTGCCGGAGTGGTACGACATAGACGAACCGACCGACCTCGAGCATCTCGAGGCGCTCTTCGCGACGGGCTACACGGGCGCGCCCTTCACCCGAGTCGCCATCCAGACCTGGCGCGAAAGGTAGCGAGTGTCCGGCCTGCTTCTCTGTGCCTCCGTGTCGCTGTGTCTCCGTGTGCGAAGCTCTTCAGACGCTACGCACGCAGAGACACAGGGACACAGAGAAACGGAGGAAACGCCTACTCCTTCGGCTTCTCGTGGTGGCCGCCGAACTCGAAGCGCATCGCCGACTGCACCTTGTCCGCGAACTCCGCTTCTCCGCGCGAACTGAACCGCGAATAGAGCGACGTAGTCAGCACCGGCGTGGGCACTGCCTCGTCGATTCCGGCGATTATCGTCCAGCGACCTTCGCCCGAATCCGACACGCGGCCACCGAAGTTCGAGAGGTCCGGACTCTTCAGCAGCGCAATGGCCGTCAGATCGTTGAGCCACGAAGCAACGACACTTCCACGACGCCACACTTCGGTGATGTCCGGAAGATTGAAGTCGTATTGATAATGCTCCGGATTTCGAAGCGGCGTCGTCTCGGCGTCGCCCGCACTGGCGCCCGCCTTGCCGATGTTGGCGTGCTTGAGGATGTTCAGGCCTTCGGCGTAGGCGGCCATCAGCCCGTATTCGATTCCGTTGTGCACCATCTTGACGAAGTGGCCTGCTCCGACTCCGCCGCAATGCAGGTATCCCTGCTCGGCCCTCGCCGGTTCGCCGGACCGACCGGGAGTCCGCTCGACGTTGCCGATACCAGGCGCAAGCGACTTGAAGATTGCGTCGAGGTGTTCGACGGACGCGTCATCGCCGCCGATCATCTGGCAGTACCCGCGCTCGAGGCCCCAGACGCCGCCGCTCGTGCCGACGTCGACGTAGCGGATGCCCTTGGCAGCCAGCTCCTTAGAGCGGCGGATGTCATCGTGATAGTACGAGTTGCCGCCGTCGATGACGATGTCGCCTTCGGCGAGATGAGGCACGAGCGAGGCGAGCGTCGAGTCGACGACGCCTGCAGGCACCATGAGCCAGACGGCGCGCGGCGCCGCCAGTTTCGACACGAAATCCTCCATCGAAGCCGATCCGACGGCACCTTCGGCCGCGAGGTTCGCGACGGATTCGGGGAAGATGTCGAAGACGACGCATTCGTGTCCGGCACGAACAAGCCTTCGGACCATATTCGCGCCCATTCTTCCAAGTCCGATCATTCCGAGCTGCATGACAGTCTCCTTTCGACAGAGTCCGGACCTTGGGAGCTCCGGATGCGAGTGAGGTTGGCGTGGGAGTGCGCGTTCTTCGACGGCCCGGCGGCCGTGGCGCAGGATGGCTATACCACAGCCGCCCCGGCCACTCCAGAACACGGCTCCTGAAGGGCGTTTTGTCGTGACGAGAGATGTCGAGTACGATCGATCATATTCCAGGCGTGTCGTCGATTGTCGATACGCTCTTCTTCCAGGCGTGTCGTCGACGGTCGACACGCTCCTCGCTTTCGTAAGGAGGCACGATGAGCACCCCAGGATCCGGTAAAGCCCCGTCGGAATCCGCGACCGAACCGCCGAAACCCCGGCTCGACAAAGTGAAATCCGTGCCGTTTCCGGAGAAGGCCGGCAAGGACGTTTTCAATGCGTCGGAGCTCGTCCCGTTAGCGGACGGCCGGTTCATTTTCTGCGACAACAATCTGAATACGGAGTTGCTCGAGCTGCGACTCGATTCCACGGGCTTCATGGTTGGCGGACTCGCGAGGCACAAGCTGCACGGCTTGCCGGACGGCGCCATCGACGACATGGAGGGAATGACGCTGGTCGAGGAAGATGGCCGCCGAACGATCTACGTGGCGACGTCAATGAGCCTGAAGAAAGGCAACATCAAGGCGAAGAAACGTTCGGAGCGAGGCGAGGAGTTTTCGCCTCGAAACGCGCTCCTGCGAATCGCGGTTGGAAAGAGTGAGAAGCTGAGAGCCGAGATCATCCCCGACTTCAAGCACTGGCTTCTCGAGCGTAGTCCGGACGTCCAGAAGTCGGCGAGACGACTCCCGGACGACAATGGGCTCAACGTCGAGGGTCTCGGATGGGACCCCAAGCTCGGAGCACTTCTATTCGGCGTACGAACGCCTGTCATCAAGGGACGACCGATCATTCTCCGGGTTCGACTGAAGTCCAGGAACGGGCCTTGGGATGTGTCGAATTTCGAGGTGCTCGCGCCGATACGACTCGAGATCGAGGATGCCGGCGACGAGCAGGGAATCCGGTGTCTCGAATACGATCCGTCGCGCAACGCTCATCTGGTCGTCGTCGGAAACTCGACGAGCCGTTCGAAGGCGCCCTTCGAGATGTATCTCTGGGATGGCAACGAAGCCGGGCGAATGACGAAGTTCCGCCATCTGAAGTTCTCGAAGTCGATGAGACCTGAAGGCGTCACGCACGGGACCATCGATGGACGGGGATGCGTGGTCTTCGTCGACGATCTGGGCGGATACCTGGTGATCTTCGACGACGATCCGCGTCTGGCGGTCGAGAGCCGGAAGGCGCCGAAGAAGAAGAGGAAGACCGCCGCCGTCTCGTGTGCGTAGGCGTACGCAGACAGTTCAGAACCGGAAGCTGCAGCGACCGGGTTGTTTCACGCAGTTGCAATCATGTGTGGATCGTCAGACCACCCGGTCGCTAACGCTCCCGGTACTGATTGGCGGAGGAGTTCACGCTGGATTCCTCGGCGTCGAGGCACGCCGCGAAGCCTTCCCTGTAACTTGGGTACCGGAGAGTGACACCGAGCTCGGACAGGCTATCCGATGGATCAACAGCCCGGCTTCCGCGCAGCGTTCGTGGCGCATGCTCGAGGGGCATCGACGGTGGCAACTCACGTCCGAGCCTCTCGCAGAGCCACTCGACGACTTCTCGCTGCGGTACCGCGCAGAGGTCGCCGACGACGTACGTCCGGCCCGCGACATCCGCATCTAGAGCGGCAAGCAGCACGCTCGCCAGGTCATCGACGTGGATGCGCGAGATGATGCCTGATCCGTCGCCGGGCAGCCGATAGGCGCCGGTCTGAAGCGAGCGGTGCAAGCCCCGGCCCGGGCCATAGATGCCGGGAGCCCGGACCACCGTGGCTCCGGCGCTTCGCCACGAATCCTCCGCAGCTAGTCGTCTTCTTCCGGTGTCGTCGCTGGGCGCCGCCGGTGTCCGATTGTCGATGCGTCCTCGCGTGTCGCCGTAAACGCCCGTCGACGAGACGTAAACGAGGCGGCGGGCCGATTCCAGCAAGGCCGCCATCCTGGCGTCCGTATGGCCGTCGGGCGGAAACGAGACAACGATGTCCGCATCTTTCGACCGCTCGGTCAGCGCGGATTCCATACCCGGAACAAGCACGATCGGCTCGATGCCGAGGCCTTCGAGGTGCGCAGCCGACTGGGGCCTCCTCGTTGTGCCCGCGATTAGGCGTCCCGACGCGGCGGCCGCGACAGCTTCGGCGACGAAGCCGACTCCGGCGAGCAACAGAGGCGATCTGGATGTCATTGAGTCATCATACGCGCCGGCAGGTTCGGAACCTCCGCCCTGGCGAGGATTCGAGTACCACGCCTCAGTACCGCATGCGGTAGCGCACGGGTCAGACTACCGGTTAGCCTGTCGTGAAGCGGTCGCCGAAACTCGGCGGCCAGCCGAGCGCTACCGCACTCAGTCCTGGCGCGTGAAGCTCGCGGTAGCCTTTCCAGGGAGTCCAAATGCCGCTGCGTTACTCGCCATACCTTGCCGCCATCGTCGTCGCGACCTCACTCATTTCTACCGGACAGGCTCAGGTCGCGCCCCGATCCGAGGCTCCTTCGACGTCGATCGCGGACCGAGCCGGTTCCGATGACGGATTTGGACTGATCGTCACGGCAAGCGCGGACGGGAAGGGCAGCCTCGAGATGTGTGGATGCGGCCGGCAGCCGCTCGGGGGACTCGCCCGTCGGGTCGGCTACGAGAACGCCGTGCTCGAACTGACAAAAGGGCAGGCCGGGCTTTTGCGCCTCGATGCCGGTGGCGCTTTCGATGATTCGGTGGACACCGGGAAGAACGAAGTCATTCCGCACATACGGAACGAATGGGTCCTGCGCGGCTATCTTGCTCGTGACGTCACGGCGATCAATGCGGCGGTTTCGGATCTGAGGTACCTGTCGCAGATGAACGTCATCGAGGATCGACAGGCGAGACTCGAGCGATTTCCGATGCTCGGTCGAGTCGTGTCGGCCAACCTCGTCCCGGCCGGACCCGGCGTTGTACCCTTCCTGCCCTTCATCGTTCGAGACGTGCCGGCGCCTCGAATTGGAAGCAGGCCCGTGCGGGTCGCAGTCGTCGGGATTTGTGCTGCCGGCGCGGAATCCGACGCAGAATCGTTCGGCTACAGGATCAATGATCCGGTTGCGGCACTTTCCGCTCTGATGCCCGAGATCCGCGAGCAGGCTGAAGTGGTAGTTCTGCTTGCCTACTCGCCGGTCGAGCGCGCGCGTTCGATCGCGCTGGCTG
>CAZQBW010000269.1:0-6977 GCA_964591515.1 uncultured Clostridia bacterium | reverse complement strand
CTCGGCAGCGGTTGCCGGGTTGGCGTAGAGCAGGTACGTCGGGTCGAGTCCGCTCACGTACGAATTGTGCGTGTCGTGGAAGAACAGCAGCGGAAAGTCGTCCCAGTCGGCATTGAACACGATCGACGACGCGGGTGTGTTGTTCGCGAGCCATCTGGATGCGCCGGCATAGACGATCGGATCGTCCGCCGGTGCATCGATCATCAGCGCCTGATGGATGACGACGAAGAGCATGGCCACCAAGCTCACGACCACTCCGGCACAGGCGCCCACCGACGCGATGCGCCAGGCCGACGCCAACTCTCGCAGGTTCAGCCTCTCGAGCCACGGTCGCAGCGCGAACGCGAAGAACACTACGGCAAACGGCGGCCAGTACTCGAGGAACCGGCGCGCCTTGAAGGCGAGCAACGCGAGAAACGTCGAGAACAGGAGGAGGCAGATCGACTGCGCCGAAGCCTTCCGATGTTCAGGCCGCACGCACAGCCAGCCGCCGACCTGGGCTGCAACCGCCACGGTCGCGTAGGTCACCATCGACCACGTGTCGAGCGGATACCATTCGGCGCCAACCAGCAGCGTCGAGTCCTCGGCGACCTTCATCATCGCGTGGTCGACGAGCAGGACGATGTTCTCCGGAAAGTACGGATTGATCACGAGTCCCAGCGCGATCCCGACACACGCATAGAACACCGGACGCCAGTCGAGCCTTCCGGATTCCCACCAGTCCCCGACGGTCCACGCAACCGCCAGCACGATCAGAAGCGGAAAGAGGCTGTACATCCAGACGAGGCTGAACGCGAGAACTCCAATCCAGAGGTACCGCTTCGCGAAGAGCAGAAAAATGGCGACGACGAGCGTGATGATGGTGACCGACATCGCCCGTGGATTTGCCATCCGCTGCATGAAATGCGACGACGACGCCAGTAGCGCCACGAGCCAGACCTGCGGCCACGGTACGCGCGAGCGCACGATGAGTCCGTAACACGCGAGGATTGCCGCGGACCCGAAGACGACGGCGCTCACCTTGGCGCCGACGATGAGGTCGCCGAACCACGTGAACGGAATCTGGAGGACGTGGAACAGGAAGTGGTGGTCCACGTAGCGCGGCGCATCGAGGATTGTCAGCGGCAACCACGTGAACTCTGGAAGCTCCCCGCGCAGAAAGCCTTCCCAGAGGATCCGGCTCCACCGGATGTGGTAGTAGCCGTCGACTCCGATGATCCCGAACGTCTGCGCCTGGACGTAACCGAAGACCAGTCCGACGAGCGCAATGGAAGCGACCGCGTGACTGACGCGTCGAACTCTGGCCGCGAGACTCAGACCGTTCTCAGCATCGGTGCGCGATGGCTGGTTGTCCATGTTCCTCGCGGGCTGTCAGGCCACGGGTTCCTTCGCGGGCTGCGCCGCGTCGGTGACTTCGAGCACGACGCAGTCTTCGTCCTCATAGACTATCCGCATCTGGCCGTTCTCGGTCGCCTTCCGGATGAAGTCGCGATGTCCCGAGTCGGTGAAGGCCCACTTCGCACCGAAACGGTCACGAATGAGCGGCGCGGGGTCGTCCTGCTTTCCGAGCGTGATGTCGACGTAGAGGCGCGAGAGCTCCGGGTTTGCATAGAGCAGGTAGGTCGGGTCGAGGCCGCTCGTGTAGACATTGTGGGTGTCGTGGTGGAACAGCATCGGGAAGTCGTCCCAGTCCGTGTTGAACACGAGCGACCCTTCCGGCGTGTTCGCCTTCAACCAGTCAGTCCCGCCGACATAGGCATTGGGATTAGTCTCGCCCGCGACCGTCGATCTGGTGACCTTCACGTTCTGGACGAGCCCGGCAAAGATCGCCAATGTCAGTACTACTCCGGCCGCGGCGACCGACCGGCGGGCCCAGCCTGCGGGAATCACATCCAGCGTCCAGCGATCCAGGTGCGGCCGCATCGCAAAAGCCGCGAACAGGACGGCGAAGACCGGCCAGTATTCGATGAAGCGGCGCGACTTGAACGTGAGCACCAGAAGCAGTGTCGAGAAGAGTAGAAGCGTGATCGCGCGAGCGCGGCCTTCGCGTTCGCCCCTCTGCACCGCGATGTAACCGACCGCCTGGGCGATGAACGCGACGACGCTCGAAGTGAAGAGGTACCACGTTTCGTACGGGTACCACTCGTTGCCGACGCCGATCTCGAAATCCTCCTTCGTCTTCATCAGCACGTGCGCCGCAAAGAGGTAGAGGTTCTCGGGAAAGTACGGGTTGATGATAAGTCCGGCGACGACGCCTACCGTGACGGCGACAACGGGCTTCCATTCGATCCGTCGCTCTTCGATGAACACGCCGATGGCCCAGAAGCCAGCCAGCAGTCCGATCAGCGGGAAGAGGCTGTACATCCAGACGAGCGCGAAGGCGAGGACTCCCACCAGGATCGTCCGTCGCGTCCAGAGCAGCCACATGGCCAGACAGAGCGTCACGATCGTAACGGACGGCGCGCGAGGCAGGCTCAGTCGGAAGAGGAACGGAGCGGAACAAGCGAGAATCCCGAGGAACCAGAACGACGGATACCGGACCTTCTCCCACGAAACGAGCAGGAAGCACGCGAGCAGGGCAAGAGCTCCATATACGACGGCGCTCGCCTTGGCTCCGGCGACGAGGTCGGGCCCCCACGTGAACGGAATCTGGAAGATGTGGAAGAGGAAGTGGTGATCGACGTACGCGTTCTCGTTGAGCGTCGTCAGCGGCAGCCAGATGAACCGGGGCAGTCGTCCGTGGGGCAGGTTCTCCCAGAGAAGGCGGCTCCATCGGATGTGGTAGTAACCGTCCGGATCGATTATCGCCTTCGTGCCGGACTGGATGATCCAGAGCACGGCGATTGACGCGGCATAGACCAGTCCGAGACGGGAGAAGGATTGAAAGGTCGACGGAGGAGCCGGCTCGCTGGCTGCGAGCGGCGGTTTAACCTCGTCGATCTCGGCCGGGATCTCCGGCTGTTCGGTCATGGAAGTGTTGGAAAAAATCGTAAGGGCCTCCCCCAGATCCAGAGGATCCACGGCACCAGACGGTGTCCGCTGGGAGGGAAGCCCTTAAAAACGGTGTGACCCGTTTGCGCTGAACTACTTGTTCGTGTTCGCCGGCTTGGCCATGTTGCTGTTGGCAGCAGGCATGGCGTTCGTGTTGGCAGCCGGCATCGGCTCCGGCTTGGCCGTGTTCGCCGCAGGCGCCGGCTTGTTCATGTTGTTCGCTGCCGGCGGCGGTGTGTCGCCGCAGGCGATCATGCTGCCGGCCACGAGGGTCAGCGCGAGAGCCATCAGAGTCTTCTTCATCTATCTCCTCCTGAGTTGCCGCTTAAGGGCATTGTGTTTCATTCGAATGAAACCGGCCTGACCAACCTTTTGCGACCCCGAATGTGCTCATTGCACTTGAACCGACGCCGCAGGGGACGAAGCTGACGTGCTGCCGGGTCCGAAGACCGTTCGCGCCTGCAAGCCGGTACAAGCGCAACTCCCCACAGCATGCCTTCCGCAAACAGGCGCCGGCACCCCTATTGGAGGCCGGCGCCAGCTTGCCGAAGCGCTTTTGTAGTCCAATTGACAACCGCATTGCAAGACTTTTCTTTTCGACGTCAGGCAACCCGCCTATGCGAATTCGCACCCAGCTTGTCGTCTCGACGGGCCGGGTGTACGATCGGCCCGAAAGCTCGCACGTCCGTTTTGACCAGCTGCACGGCTCCCGCGCACACATCTGCACATCCCCGAGGTGGCTTCATGTCGTCGAACGATTCGTCCGCTTCCGCGCAGCGCATTGCCGGTCTGGCCCAGTCCGTGGCAGCCCCGATTTCTCACCTTCGGGCAGTCGATGTCGTAGGCGACCGAACCGAGATCTTCGCCATGAATCCGGCGGACTCGGTGGAAGTCGCCGCCCAGAAGCTCCGAAACTGGCACGTCAGGACGAGCGCCGTTTGCGACGACGTCGGCAACGTCGCGGGGATTTTCGGGCAGAGCGACATCGCCAGTCGGGTCGTCGCGGCCGGGCTCGAGCCGAAGCACGTCGCTGTTCGGGAAGTCATGACCCGCGAGCCTGTCTGCGTCGACGTCGAGACAGACCTGATGACGTGTGTACGACTGATGCGGCGCCACGGAATCTCGCATCTGGTTCTGACACGGACGCATGCCGAGGGCGAGCAGTACTTCGGGATGATCTCGGCGAACGATGTCCTGGGTGTGGTTGCACGACTCGCCACAGATGAAGGCGATGCCTGGTTCCGCGACCTCGCGGGATAGAGAAGGCTTCGCATACAGAGGCACAGAGCTTTTCCGGTTGGGTTGCCCTGTGATCTCTGTGCCTCTGTGCTCTCTGTACGGCTACGCCGTCCTCTCGCCCCTCGTGAGCCGCCGCTGGATGTCCTTGATCGCGGTCGCGCCCTCACCTACGGCAGCAGCGATCGTCAATGACGACCCGGACCGCACATCGCCAACCGCGTAGAGCAGCGAATGCGAGCTCCTCATCTGCGTATCCACGGCAACGTAACCGCGACCGTCGCGCTCGACCTGATCTGCGACCAACTCCGAATTCGGCTCCACGCCCGCGCAGATGAAGACCCCGTCCACGTCGAGCGCCGAGCCCTCGCCACGAACCTGCAACCGCACCCGCTCGACGTGATCCGCGCCCTCGATCTCGATCAACTCTGCGAACTCGATCACATAGATTCGGGGGTCCGACGCCACCCGCTCACGGAAATCGGCGCGCGCCGAGAAAGTCGCACTCCGGTGGACCAGTGTCACCTCACGACAGACGCCGGCAAGGATGAGCGCCTCTTCGAAAGCTGCGTCGCCGCCCCCGACCACGAGCACGCGACGGTCGCGAAACTGCTCCGCATATCGCGATGCCGACGGGCTCACACCCCGTCCGACGAACGCCGCTTCACCCGGAATGCCGAGGGATCTGGCCCGCACCCCCGTCGCGAGCACCACGAACCGCGACTCGACCTCTGCATCATCCACTTTGAGCACGCCTCGTTCGAGGTCGACGGACGAAACGGAAGCACCCGTCCGAATGGCCACACCGAGCTCGCCGGCGTGTCCGCGCAGTCGTTCAGCCAGCGCAGCGCCGTTCTCCGACGGCATCCCCGCATAGTCGACCACGCGGTTGTAGACGCGAAGCAACTGTCCCCCGGCCACCGCAGCAGACTCGACAATCGCGTAGCGCAGCTTAAGCGTGTGCGCCCAGATGGCCGCACTGATGCCCGCCGGACCGGCGCCGACGATGACGACGTCGAGCGAAGTCACTCGATGACCACCTGACGATCGACGAAGACTCGATCGAAGAACTCGCGCCGAAGCTCTCCCTCGGAAAGGACGCCGCGAGCCGCAGTTGATTCCACGAGACCTGTTTTCCGGCCGCCGCGCATCTCCATGCACAGCTGCCGGGCCTCGAGCACGACAATCGCCCCGGACGCTCCGGCCTCGCGCTCCAGGTATTCGGCGACCTGCTCTCCGAGTCTCTCCTGCAGTTGCGGTCGACGCGCGAAGTGATCCAGCACACGACCGATCGTTCCGATCCCGACCACGCCCCCGCCCGGGACGTACCCGATGTGGGCTCGGCCGAAGAACGGGAGGAGGTGATGTGCGCAGATGGAGTGAAACGGCAGGTCGCGCACGATGACGAGTCCCTTCCCCGAAGCGGCGTCCGGAAGTACGGTGATCGGGTCGGGGTCGGCAAGCCCCGACACGAGATCCACGGCGAGCTCCGCAACGCGTTCCGGCGTGCCATCCACCTCCGGATCCGACGACGCCTCCACGCCGAGCAGCACCAGGATCTCGCGCACGTGCTCGGCAATGCGATGAAGGCGGTCGGCGTCGGTCATGGCCGGCAACGTTATCACCCGACGCCGCGGCGTGTCAGTACGCCCGTCTTGCCGCGGACTCTCGTCCTGAGGCAGTCTGGTTGCCGTCATGGCTTCGTTCCTTTTCTTCGACGTCGGCGGCACGCTGCTGCATTTTTCACCCTCGCACGCTGCAGTGGTGGGAGCGGCCCTCGTCGACCTTGGGGTTGACGTCACCCCCGAACGAGCGGCCGAGGCAGTCCGGTCGGCGCGAAAGTCGCACGGCGGGCGCCCGGACCCGATCGACCTCGAGGCGAATCGTACGTGGTGGCTCGGGCTCTTTGGACGAATGCTCGTGAATCTCGGACTCGAGGCGGACGACGCACGTCGCGACGAGCTCTATGCGAGCCATCGGTCGGGAGACTGGCTTATGCCTGCCCCGGACACCGTCTCGACGCTCCAGCGGCTGAGCGACCGCGGTCACAGGATGGCCGTCATATCGAATTGGGACGAGACCCTCGAGTTCATTCTCCGACGCCGCGGTCTTCTCGGATTCTTCGAGTTCGTGGTCTCGTCGGCAGATCTGGGCGCCGCAAAGCCCGATCGGCGGATCTTCGATGCCGCTCTCGAGCTGGCCAACGTGCCGCCGACTGAGGCGGTGCACGTCGGCGATGAATACGACGCCGACGTCCGAGGAGCGAGGGGGGTCGGAATTCGTCCTGTCCTGCTCGCGACTCGCGGAGCGGTCCCTTCCGGCGATGCTGCCGACACCATCGGACGCCTCGGGGAGTTGCTCGACCTGTTGAGCCGGTGAAACGCTCGGAAGGCCTTCGATTTTGGAACCGCGCGCGGCAACGAATCGCAGGAATCTCGGTTCCGGAGAGCGCCAAAGGCGCGAAAGAACCGGAGCCCACGGCGTAAGCCGTGGGGACTTCGAGAATAGTCGGGAGAGCCCCGGACGGGGCGATACTTCGTGAACGTACGCTCCCGCAGGTGTTGTTTCGCCCCTGTCGAGGCTCTGGAGTTTGGCCTACTGAACGACCGCGGAGCGGTCGATGGAATTTGCCGTGGGTCGCGCGCGGGCGAGCGCAGCGAGCCTTCGCGCGACCCGCGGTGCCTCCGCCCAGAATGCGCCGACCGCGGAGCGGTCGCATTGTCTCCAGAACGGGAAGCAACACGACGACG
>CAZQBW010000268.1:1915-6998 GCA_964591515.1 uncultured Clostridia bacterium | reverse complement strand
CACGGATCAGACGGACCTTACGGATTTACACGGATCTGAAATCAAATTCAGATCCGTGTAAATCCGTAAGGTCCGTCTGATCCGTGGCCCTTCTTCACGTATTGACCCAAAGACCGTGTGCGGTTGACCGGCGTTCGCCCGGCACGGACAATGACCGCGCCCGTCACCACGTTCGAAGAGGAGCACCACGTCCATGGCCCGAATTCGTCCGTTTCGAGCGCTCCGCCCGCCCGTCGAGCGCGCCGCCGAGGTCTCGGCCGTTCCGTATGACGTCGTCAACTCAGAGGAGGCTGCGGCGCTCGCCAAGGGCAATCCATGGAGCTTTCTCCACGTCTCGCGCCCCGAGATCGACCTGCCTTCCGGGACCGATCTGTACTCGGACGAGGTCTACGCAAAGGCAAGGGAGAACTTCGACCGTCTCGTCGCCGATTGCCCGCTCGACCGTGACGCCGTGCCTTCTCTCTACCTGTACCGCCTCCGGATGGGCGACCACGAGCAGACTGGCCTCGTCGCCTGCTGTTCGATCGACGAGTACGACAACGACCGGATCAAGAAACACGAAAGGACGCGGCGTGACAAGGAAGACGACCGCACGCGACATCTCGTCACGCTGGGCGCCCAGACGGGTCTCGTATTCCTGACGTACCGCGGTCGTCCAGAGATCGACTTGCTCGTCGATGAAGTCACGTCGACCGCGCCGCTCTACGACTTCGTGGCGCCGGACGGCATAGCCCACACGATGTGGAAGATCCCGGACCCGGAGCGCTTCGTCGAGGGATTTGCGGACGTCCCGTACCTCTACGTCGCGGACGGGCATCATCGCTCGGCCTCGGCGAGCCGGGCGCGCGCCCAGCTGCGCGACGCGAACCCCGGTCACACCGGGGAAGAGGACTACAACTTCGTCCTGGCGGTCCTCTTTCCCGCCGACCAGCTCCAGATCCTCCCGTACAACCGGACCGTGAAGGACCTCAACGGTCACTCAGCCGAGGAACTCCTCGCCGCCGTCCGCGAGCGGTTCGAAGTCACAAACGATGCCAGTCCCGATCCCGCGCGGGGAGCCTTCGCAATGTATCTCGGAGGACATTGGTACGGCCTTACGCCTCCCGCTGGCAGTGTCGACCACGACGATCCGATCGCGTCGCTCGACGTCAGCGTCCTTCAGGATCGAGTACTTGCGCCGCTGCTTGGCGTCGAGGATCCACGGACCGACAAGCGCGTCGACTTCGTCGGAGGCATTCGTGGAACCGCGGAGCTCGTCCGCCTCGTCGACTCGGGCAAGGCCGCCGTCGCCTTTTCGCTCCATCCCACGACGCTCGACGACCTCATGCGAATCGCCGACGCGGGCGAGATCATGCCGCCAAAGTCGACCTGGTTCGAACCGAAGCTCCGGGACGGGCTCGTCTGCCACACAATCGACTGACGGAGCTCTCATGAAGATCCTCATTGCCGACAAGTTTCCGAGCGCGGGTGTCGAGGCGCTGACGGCCATCGGATGCAGCGTCACGGTCAATCCGGATCTCAAGGACGATGCGCTCGTGGCCGCCGTTCGCGAATCGGGGGCCGACGTTCTTGTCGTGCGCTCGACGAAGGTCACCGAGCCCATGCTCGAGGCAGGCAGGCTGAGTCTCGTCGTGCGCGCCGGCGCCGGCTACAACACGATCGACGTGAAGGCGGCCAGCGCCCGCGGCATCTACGTTTCGAACTGCCCGGGCAAGAATTCCGTGGCGGTCGCGGAGCTCGCGTTCGGTCTGATGCTGGCCATCGACCGGCGCATCCCTGACAACGTGGCCGACATCCGTGGCGGGACCTGGAACAAGAAGGAGTATGGAAAGGCGCAAGGGCTGTATGGACGCACGCTCGGCCTGATCGGTGTCGGGAAAATCGGTCAGGAGATGATCGTCCGGGCCAGAGCCTTCGGGATGCCGGTTGTGGCGTGGAGTCGATCGCTCACCGATGCGCAGGCCGAAGAGCTTGGAATCTGTCGAGCCGGTTCGCCCGTCGAGGTCGCCCGGGCTGCCGACGTCCTGAGCCTGCACATCGCACTTAATGCCGACACCAGGGGACTCGTCGGAACCGACGTGTTCGCGGCGATGAAGCCTGGGTCCATACTGCTCAACACGTCGCGGGCGGAGATCGTCGACCAGGCGGCTCTCGAGGCGGCCATCGACGAGAAAGGCATCCGCGCGGGTCTCGATGTGTTCGAGGGCGAGCCGGCGACCTCGACTGGCGATTGCTCGGTTCCGCTTGCGGCCAGGCCGGGCGTTTACGTCACGCATCACATCGGCGCATCCACTGACCAGGCGCAGGCCGCTATTGCGGATGAGACCGTTCGGATAGTGAAGGTTTTCAAGGAGACCGGCGTCGTTCCGAATGTGGTGAACCTTGCGGTCCGGACGCAGGCGACGCATCTGTTGACGGTGCGCCACAGGGATCGTGTGGGCGTCCTTGCACACGTCCTCGGAGCGCTTCGCGTGGCGGGGATCAACGTGCAGGAGATGGAGAACGTTCTGTTTGACGGCGCCGGGGCGGCAATCGCCCGAATTCAGATCGATCAGGTGCCGCCGGCGGAAGTGCTGGACACCGTGAATGGAAACGAGCATGTGCTCGCGACCGAGGTGATTGATCTAACATAGAGATTGCAGCTTTGCGGCTTTGCGAGTCCTTTGCGCCTTTGCGAGAAACGCGTCGCTCAAACGGACTTTCTCGCAAAGGCGCAAAGGACTCGCAAAGTCGCAAAGACAAGTGAGCGGGTTTCCGAAGGAGGATTCCATGAGTAGCAGCGAAAAGGCCGTCGCCGGCCGCATTTTCAACTTCAGCGCCGGGCCGGGATGCCTGCCCCTCCCTGTTCTCGAGGAGGCCCAGGCCGACCTGGTCAACTACAAGGGCGTCGGCATGTCGGTACTCGAGATGAGTCACCGGTCAAAGACCTACGACGCGATCATCAAGACGGCGCAGGCAGACCTTCGTGACGTGCTGGGCATTCCCGAGGGATACCACGTTCTGTTTCTTCAGGGCGGTGCGTCGCTGCAGTTCTCGATGGTGCCGCTGAACTTCCTGCCGAAGGACGGCTCGGCCGACTACGTCGTGACCGGAGCCTGGTCGCAGGGCGCCGTCAAGGAAGCGAAGCGCGTCGGAACCGTGAACATCGCCGGCACGACCGAGTCCGAGAACTTCGGCCGCATCCCGGCACAAAGCGAACTTACCCTCGATGCAGGCGCCTCGTACGTCCATTTCACGTCGAACAACACGATCTTCGGGACCGAGTGGGCAACGGAGCCCGAGGTCGGATCGGTTCCTCTCGTCTGCGACGCGTCGTCCGACATCCTCTGCCGGAAGATCGACGTCACGAAATACGGGCTGATCTATGCCGGAGCGCAGAAGAACATGGGCCCGGCAGGCGTCACTACCGTGATCGTTCGCGACGACATGCTCGCACGCATTCCCGACGGCCTGCACACGATGCTCGACTACCGGACCCACGTGAAGAAGGAATCGCTCTACAACACGCCACCGTGCTTTGCGATTTACGTCGTGGGTCTCGTGTTGAAGTGGTTGAAGGGATTGGGCGGGCTCGAGGAGATGGAACGAATCAACCGCGCCAAGGCCGGCATGCTCTACGACGCCATCGATGCGACCGAGTACTATCGCGGGACCGCGGCTCCCGACAGCCGGTCCCTCATGAACGTGACGTTCCGGCTGCCGAACGAGGATCTCGAGAAGAAGTTCGTCGCCGAAGCCACTGCTGCGGGTCTGGACGGACTCAAGGGGCATCGGTCGGTCGGAGGCCTCAGGGCATCGATCTACAACGCGTTCCCGACCGAGGGCGTCAAGGCGCTGGTCGACTTCATGAAGGAGTTCGAGCGCACTAACGGGTGAGGGTCGTGGCTCGCGCATTGGGCGCGGATGGCCGGTTGCAGGGGCGGCCGGTGTTCATCCGCGCCCATCTGTGGCACACTTTCAGGTCGTAGAATTCAACCGAGGGACACTTCCTGAATGCGATTTACTCCAGTTGCGGCGCTCGCGCTGACGCTTGTCGCCGCGTCGGTCTGCGGTGCGCAGTCGGGCGGGAATCCTCCGCCGGCCTCCTCTCCCGCGTCCGGGATCATCTTCGTTGACGTGACGCCGGACAGCATCGTTACCATCAAGACCGCTCAGAACGTCGTTACCCGTGTCGCGCTGCCGGCCGAGGCGAAGCAGGCGATCTGCGGAGACGTCTTTGACGCGGCGTCAGGCACCGGCACTTTCGTCATCGATCGAAGCGGCAACGACGTCTTCATCAAGCCACTCGCCACCAAGGGGCAGACCAATCTCTTCATCAAGACAGAGAAGGAAGTCTACAACTTCGACCTGACCGTGGTGACGACCGCCCAGGCCTATCGCGTCGTCAACGTGAACCTGCCTCCTTACGAGCGCCAGATTGCCGAGCAGAAGGCGACCGCGGCGCGAGAGATCGCGCGCGACCGCGCGGCGATGGAGGCCGAGATAAGCGGAAAGCTCGCCGATCGCCAGCGAGAGCTCGAACAGACCAACAGCGACCTGCTCGCCTCCGAACGTGCAAAGCTGCGGGCAGAAACCGACAGGCGCGCTACGGATCTGGCGATGCGGCGCGTAGCCGATGGCGTTATGCAGGGCTTTACGACGGTTCCGCTGCGGGACAAGCGCGGACAGATCGATCAACTCGACGTCGCCGTCGACGACGCGGCGTACGTCTTCGAGGGACGGCTCTACGTGCGGTACCGCGTCACGAACCGGGGGACCGCCGAGGCCACCTATTCGGAACCCAAGGTGTATGTCCGTGCCGGAGAAACGGATCGCGCGATCGTCTCGTCGGCGATCTCGGGTCGCGGGGATTTCAAGGTGCCCGCGGGCCAGACGGTCTCAGGGGTAATCGTCTTCGAGCGGGTGACGCTCGAGCGCGGCGAGCGTCTCCTCCTCGTCGTCCGCGGACCGGGCGAGGGTCGCGCCGTCCAGCTCCGCTTGCTTGAACAGGCCTAGTTGAGAGACTCTGCAAGGGTGACTTTTCAGCTTCGTACGGGTTCGATCGTGTTTGCGGTCGCGTTTCTTGGCCTTGGCGCCTCGATCG
>CAZQBW010000268.1:0-1815 GCA_964591515.1 uncultured Clostridia bacterium | reverse complement strand
TACATGCAGCTGATGCCGGACACGGCGCGCCGGCTGGGTGTGTCGGACATCTTCGACCCGCGGCAAAACGTCCACGCGGGAACGCGTTACCTTCGAATGCTGCTCGAGCGATTTGGCGGAAGCGTCGAGCTCGCACTTGCCGGCTACAACGCCGGTGAAGGAGCAGTCGAGCGCTACGGACGTCGGATTCCGCCGTTCGCCGAGACACAGAACTACGTTCGACTGATCTCCACGAAGTACCGGACGAGGTATGCCGGCCAGTCGGCGATTCGTGGCTCCGCGCCCGCGCCGCCGCCACTTGCGGCACCAACGGGTCCGGCTCGTCCGCCCGTGGCGTGGCAGATCAGCGTCGACTTCGCTGACGATTCCGGCAGGCCATAGCGACTACCTGAACTTGAAGTTCGTCACCAGGCCCTCGAACGTCTTCTCGTAGATCGGGTGCGCCTGCTCGACCGAGTCGCACGAGAGCCCGATGAGATAACCGTTGCGGATCGCGACTACAAGCAAGGCCCGGCGCACGCCGTAGTTTGAAATGTAGCCGTAATCGAACCGGACGGCAGGCGCTCCATCGAGGAAGAACTTGCGCGTTTGGCGGAGCTCGAAAGCCTTTTCCGGAAACTGTTGCTTCAGGGAATTGGTGTAGGACGCAACGAACTGGTCGTCGATCGATACCAGCGTCGAGTCCTTCGCGAGCTTGGTGACCCGAGTTGAGATGTAGGCCGACGTCGGCCGAGCGCCAGGCGGCCGGAATATGTGGCTGTTTCCGTCCACATCTCCCTGATCGGTCCAGCCCTCCGGAATCGCTATCGTGTACGCGGGCGCGTCGGGGTCGGCGGTGCCCTTGGACACGGGTCCTCCAAATGAGGGGTTGATCCAAAGCGTCAGCAACGAAGACTGGAAGAGCTGTTCGGACTGCGTCCGCAATTGCCCGAATGCAGCAAAAGTGATGTAGAGAACCGAGGTCGATCCCACGACAACTACCTGCCGACACGTGACCGGCGTCTCGTTGAACGTCGCCGTGAAGACATAGTCGGTCGCCTTCTGGCGCCCAAGGTCGATCGGCCGCTGGCCGACGAATCGAACATCCTGGAGCGACTGGGACAGCACCTTGAGGTAGGTTTCCACATAGGCACTCGCAAAGGCCTTCGGATCCACGGTCAACGGGGCGATCGTCACCCGAACGCTGTCGCCCCGGTCGTTCTGAAAGATGACCTCGTCGGCACCCTCCGAGGCCGCTCGACCCCAATTGGAAGGCACGACGAAGCCGAAGCGCCCGGCCGGATCGGTGTACTGCTGAAGCGGAAGAACGACAGCCTCGACGTTCGGCTTGTCGGCGTCGGTCGGGTCGGCGACCGCAGGGTCCTGGGCATATGCCGCCGGCGATGCGAGCGCGAACACGAGCACGGCTCCCGCCGCGCGAAATCCGGCTCTCCACAGCACTTCCGTCATCAAGATCCTCCAGTGATTCCGTCCGTCGCATTCGACGTGGGGACGTGCAGGCAGGCTAGCACGCGACATGCGGACGGTTCAACCGGGGCGCATGCCCGAAGGCGTTGCCGTGCAGAGAGCACTGAGGAACGGAGCGCTCAGAGCGCGACCAATCACTCAGATCCCTGCCTTCTCCGTCATCTCCGTGCCTCTGTGCTCACTGTGCGGCAACGCCTTCGAGCTGCGCTGGGGACGTCCTTTGCGCGGCTTCCGGGCGTCGTGTAGCATTGCCGATCGCCCCAGGTCCGGGCGCCCAAACCATGCCAAAACGTACCGATATTCGAAAGATTCTCGTGATTGGGTCCGGTCCAATCGTCATCGGCCAGG
>CAZQBW010000267.1:0-7024 GCA_964591515.1 uncultured Clostridia bacterium | reverse complement strand
CGCGCCAAGGCGGCGTGGGAAGCCCTCGGCAAGGCGAAGGCCGCGGCTTCCGCGGGCACACCCGTTGAAAAGGCCCTGATAGAGGCGCTGGCATTCCGCTACGCCGATCCACAGCCCGAGGACCGCAAGCCGCTCGAACAGGCATATGCCGACGCGATGTTGAAGGTGTGGCGCGCCTACCCGAAGGACGCCGACGTCGGGGCGCTCTACGCCGAGTCTCTCGCCAACCTGCGTCCGTGGGACCAGTGGCAGCCCGACGGCACTCCCCAGCCCGGGACCCTCGAGCTCGTCAAGACGCTCGACGTGGTCCTCGCCCTGGATCCGAATCATCCGCTCGCGAACCACATGATGATCCACGCGGTCGAGGCTTCGCCGCGCCCGGAGCTCGCCGACAAGGCAGCGGATGCCCTGCGCGACCTGCAGCCGGGACTCGGCCATCTCGTGCACATGCCCTCGCACGTGGACGTGCGCCGCGGCCGCTGGCAGCAGTGCGTCGTCGCGAACGCCAAGGCGATCGAGGCCGATCGCCGCTACACGGCGCGCGCGCCGCAGCAGGGCTTCTACCGGCTCTACATGGCGCACAACCACCACATGCTCACGTACGGCGCGATGATGACCGGCCAGAAGGCGCTCGCGCTCTCGACGATCCGCGAGATGGTCGGCGACATTCCGCTCGAGTTCTTCCGCGAGAACGCGTTCGTCGACGGGTTCATGGCGATGCCGCTCGAGGTGCTGATGCGCTTCGGTGACTGGGACGCGATCCTCGCCGAGCCGGCGTTCCCGGACTTCGTGCCGATCTCGCGCTCGCTGCAGCATTACGCGCGCGCCGTCGCCTACGCGGCGAAGGGCGACACGACGTCGGCCGAGAAGGAGCAGGCGGCTTTCCTTGCGGCTCGTGCCCGCGTGCCGAAGGAAGCCACGTTCGGCAACAACGCCGGCCCCGAAATACTCGACGTAGCCGAGTACCTGATGAAGGGCGAGTTGCTGTACCTGAAGGGCGAGATCGAGCCTGGCCTCGCCGCGATGAAGGAAGCGACCGCGCGAGAGGACAAGCTGCGTTACGACGAGCCGCCGAGCTGGATACAGCCGACGCGGCATCCCTACGGCGCGGCCCTGCTTCAGGCGGGCAGGTACGCGGAGGCCGAGGCGGTTTTCCGCGAGGACCTGAGGAGACTGCCGGAGAACGGCTGGGGGCTGTTCGGCCTCGAGCGCGCGCTGCGTCTGCAGAAGAAGGATGCGGAGGCCGACGCCGTGAAGAAGCGCTTCGAAGCCGTGTGGAGCAAGGCGGACATGAAGATCAGGTCCGCGTGCCTTTGTTTGAAGGGGGTGTAGGAGAAGAGCATCGCGGATTCCGCGGATCGGGCGGAGCAGGCGGATCAGAGTTTTCCTTTGCGTCTTTGCGAGTCCTTTGCGTCTTTGCGAGTAACGCGCCCGTAAGACGGTGTTTCTCGCAAAGTCGCAGAGGACTCGCGAAGGCGCAAAGGAAGACTCAGGTATATGGACAAACGCTCAGATCCGCGAACATCCGCTCGATCCGCAAGATCCGCGTTGCTCTTCTCTCTTTCTCTCCCTCCAATGAAATATCTCAGATCTCAACTCACGTCCCAGGAGACATCGTGAACCGATACCTCGTCGTGCCGTTGACCCGGCTAACGCTCGCCGCCCTTCTGCTCGCCGTCGTTCCTCTCGTCGCCGCCGCGGGCACGCAGCCCGCTTCGACGGACCGTCTCCGCTTCACCGTGACCATCACTCCGGAGCTCGCCGCCGGCGGCCAGGTCTCGGGCCGGCTGTTCGTGTTCCTCTCGAAGGACGCGAACGCTCAGGGCGTTCTCGGGCCGGATTTCATGGATCCGTCAGTCACCTACGCGACCGCCATCGAAGTCCGCAACCTCGTGCCTGGAGCGCCCGTTGCCGTCGATCCCGACGTGCTGGCCGTACCCGCGCCGTTCTCGAAGGCCCCGGCGGGCGACTACCGCGTCCAGGCGCTGCTCGACGTCGACCACAGCTACGGCTACAGCGGTCCGGGCTCGGGCGACCTGTGCAGCGAGATCGCTTTGGCAACTGCGTTAGATCCTTCGGCTGCCGAGCCCATCGCGCTTACGCTCTCGAAGCGCCTCGCTGACCCGGAGCCTGCGAGCACTGACTCGATCCGGCTTTTAACGTTCGAGAGCCCGGCGCTGACGGCCTTCTGGGGACGCCCGATTGCGATGCGAGCGGGCGTGTTGCTGCCCCCGAGCTACGCCACGGCGCCGAAGCGCAGATACCCGACGCTCTACATGATCCACGGCTACGGCGGCTCGCACCGCGGCGCCTGGCGCCAGGGCCCGGTGTGGCAGAAGCAGATGGCGGACGGCACGCTCCCTGAGATGATCATCGTGTTTCTGGACGGCTCGTGCCCGATGGGTCACCACGAGTTCGCCGACTCCGCGAACAACGGCCCGTGGGGGCGTGCGCTGACGACGGAGCTCATCCCACACCTCGAGAAGCAGTTCCGGATGGACGGCGTGCCGAAGGGGCGATTCCTGAACGGCCATTCGTCGGGCGGATGGTCAACGCTCTGGCTGCAGGTGACATATCCGGACTTCTTCGGCGGGACGTGGTCGACTTCGCCCGACCCGGTGGATCTGCGGAGCTTCACCGGCGTAGACACGACGAAGCCCGCGACGGAGAACTTCTATCGCGCGGCGGACGGGACCGAGCGGAACCTGGTGCGGCATCAGGGGCGCAACGTGCTCTCGATGCGGCAGTACGTGCAGCTCGAACGCGTGTCCGGCGATTACGGCGGGCAGATGGAATCGTTCGAGGCCGTGTGGAGCCCGAAGGGCGAGGACGGGCGCCCGATGCAGCTCTTCGACCGCGATACGGGTGCCCTCGATCCCGTCGTTGCGAAGGCGTGGGAGCGGTACGACATCGCGCGGATTCTCGAGACGAACTGGGCGCGGCTCGGGCCGAAACTGAAGGGGAAGATCTACATGGCGGTCGGCGGAGCTGACACGTTCCACCTCGACGAGTCGACGGTGCTGCTGCGCGACCGGCTGGCAAAGCTCGGCAGCGACGCGAGGTTCGTGGTCGTGCCGGGGAGGGATCATTTCGATCTGTATCAGCCGGGCTTCTTCGAGTCTATGGTGAAGGAGATGTACGCGCGGGCGCGCCCCGCGGCGAAGGCGGCCGGGCGATAGGAACGGGGAAGGGCCACGGATTACACGGATGTTACAGATCAACACGGATCTGAAAGACAGCTCAGATCCGTCTTGACCCGTAACATCCGTGGAATCCGTGGCCCTTCTCACTCCTAATTATTTCGTTGACAGGCATCCCAGCCAAGATTATGGTCCTAAGAAATTAGGCGGCACGGGGAGGTCGTGATGGCGAAGAAGAAGGAGACGGAGCATCTGACGCCGCTCGAGCTCGAGATCATGACGGTCCTCTGGGACTGCGGGCCGTCGACCGTGCAGGCGGTCCAGCAGCAGCTCGAGGCCCGGCGCCCGCTGGCGTACACGACAGTGCAGACGATGCTCAACGTGCTGCACCGCAAGGCCAAGGTTTCACGGTCGCTCGAGGATCGCGCCTACGTCTACAGCGCCGCGGTGAGCCGTGCGCAGGCCGCGCGCCACGCCATGGGCGACATCATCGACCGGATGTTCGGGGGCTCGGTCGAGAGCCTCGTCGTCAGTCTCGTCGAGAGCCGGCACGTGACTCCCGAGAAGCTCGCCGAGCTGACCCGCCGCATCGAGCAGAAGGAGGCGACCGGCGATGGAAACAATTGAGCGGTTCGCCTTCGTCTTTCTCGTCAACGCCGTGTGGCAGGTCTCGCTCGTTGCGGCAATCGCCTGGTTGTTCGATCGGGCGCTCGGGCGCGCACCGGCAGCGTTCAGAAACCTTCTCTGGTCGGTCGCGATCCTCGTGGCGGCAGTGCTCCCGTTCGCCGGCCTCTTCGATCGCCCCGGCTCGCCGACGCCGGCGGACGCGGCGCTTACGCCGACCGGAGCCGCACCCCTGGCCGGTTCGGCGCCGACGATGGATCCGTGGACGTGGCTCGGTTCGCAGCTTCCGCACGAAGGCCTCGCCGCCGAGGTTGGCGGCGGACTGACCCGTCTCCTCGTCCTTCTGCTGTTCGCCGCGGTTGCGTGGCGCGCGTTCCGGCTCGTCCGGGCGTGGCAACGGACGGCGGCGATCAGGAAGTCGGCAATCCGCGACGGAGGCCCCGAACGTGTGGCATTCGCACGCTGCCGCGATGCCATGGAAACTCGCGACGCGGAAATTCTCTTCTCGCCGCTCGTTGGTGCGCCGGCCACTCTCGGCATCGTTCGCCCCGCCGTCATCCTGCCGTCGACGATGCGGTCGCCCGACTTCGATGATGACCTGGTCGCGTCCATCTCGCACGAGATGGCGCACATCCGCAGACGGGACTACCTGCGGAACCTGCTCGCCGAGATCCTCACACTCCCGATCTGCTGGCACCCGGCCGCCGCATACCTGAAGCGGATGGCCCGCGCGACCTGCGAGATGGCGTGCGACGAGCTCGCGACCCGGTCGCTCATCCGGCCGGCGGAGTATGCGCGCGCGCTCGTGCGTATCGCGGAACGTCTCACGCTCGACAGATGCGTCGGGAACACGCTTGGCATTCTCGATGCCGACATTCTGGAGGTACGTGTCATGAAGCTCTTCGACCGAAGTCCCCGGATCAGTTCGACGTTTGCGGGCGCGACCGTCATCGTTGCTGCGTTGGTGCTCGGCGCGTCGAGCGTGGGCGCGGCAGTTTTCAGCTACCGCGGGCAGGACGCAACCGCCGCGCCCATTGACGAGTACATCGTCGGAAAGTGGATCGTGACTGCGACGCAGGACGGCGACGATCCGGCGAAGCGGAATGCGCAGGCGGACGACTTGATGCGGCCTGAGTTGACGCTCGGCATCGAGAACGGCGTGCTCGTGGGATCGGTGGTTTTCCCGAAGGTCGAGGCTGCAGGCGACACCCCGTCGGTGACGGCGCGCGAACCGGTGCCGGTCAAGGACCCGGTCTACAGGGACGGGACGTTCAGGTTCAAGGTGCACAACGGCGAGGAGTACCTGATCGGCGAGCTCAAGCGAACGGAGAACGGTCTCGAGGGGCGGTGGATATCGTCCAAATCGAAGCGCAGCGGCACGCTTACGATGACGAGGGCGAGGTAGGGATGGGAGCGATAGAGGGCTGCCGGGAAGACGTGTAACCGGACGCCTTTGCGTCTTTGCGAGTCCTTTGCGTCTTTGCGAGAACCTGACGTGAGACCAGGTTTCTCGCAAAGACGCAAAGGACTCGCAAAGGACGCAAAGGACTCGCAAAGGACGCAAAGGACTCGCAGAAGCGAAATGGACTCACGCAGCCGCAGCCCTTCTAGACTCCGGTACGTCCTACCGCTCCGCTCGGGTCAATTTCCATACGGGTACGCGACGGTATTTCCCTTCCCGTCCGTGAATAACAGGAGCACGGTCGAGCCGGACTCGATCCGGTCGAGGAGCTCCCCGATCGTGTCGCCAGTCTCGAGCATCCCTTTCTGGGTGAGCTTCCGGCCCGCCTTGACCTTCGCCGGCTTCCCGAAGCGCAGCCCTTCAAGAAGGACTCGCTCGTCCGGTGGAAAGTCGGTTCCGTTCGCAACGATTTTCGTTCGCGTGATCTTCACCGAGTCGATGGTCGGCAACACGCCTCCAACCTCACTGGACGCCCCGCTTTCCCGGCCGTCGCCGTACAGCGCGGTGACGACGAAATAGGAACCGGCGGGAGAGATAGAGACGTCGACCGACGTCTGGTCGGGCGGAAGTGTGGCGAAGAGGTTCGACTGGACCGGTTGAACGTTCGGCTGAAGCGACGTGTAGACCAGATAGCCGCTCAGGGCCGGGAGCGGAGCGGGCGTCTTCGACCGCAGTGGAAGGACGCGCTGCCCGGGGCCTCCGGCCACTTTCAGCAGCTGCACGTCCCGCGGCGCACCCAGACCTCTCGCCTGGTCGTTGTCATCCGGAGGGAGAAACTCCAAAGCCCGTTCCGCATTCACGATCAGGCTGTTGACCGAGATCCGGCTCGTGTCGTTCAAGGGGTTCGTGTCCACGGAGGCGGTCGTCACGCGGATGTTGAAGACCAGGTCCTGGTCGAAACAGTCGGTTGAAGTGTCGACGGAAAAGACGACAACGCAGACGTACGCATGCCCCGGCTGGTTCGGTTGCAACGGACGATTCGACAGAAGACTCGCGTGCAGCGGCTGACCCTGAGTCGACATGTCCCCGGCATCGAAAACGCCAACGCTGACATACTGCAATATCGGGCAGCTCGAGGCCGAGTCGACCGAGAGCTCGACGGCGTCGGCCGTTTCGGGACCGTTGTTCCTGACGAGCATGACGATCTCGAACCGTGGCTCTCCCGCCACCGACCTGAATATCCTGATCGAGGAGCCATCACAGGACACGTCCGCTTCGGGGCCGGTAGACACCTCGCCGTACCCGCACGACGCCCTGTTCCTGTCTTCGTATGGGCCGTGTCCGTCGATCGTGATCCCGGGCGTCCCGGCTGCGGCGTGCAGGTGGGAGGTCGGGCACGCGTCAGCTCCCGCAACGTGGCCGTTGGCAATTCGGCTGATTGCGATGACCCTGCCGGTCTTGAAGACCGTGGGATCGCCGGGAATCGGGCCGAGGTCGTAATCGAGCTTGACCGCTTCGGGGACCACGCCCCGTTCGACGTCGCCCCGGACAGGCACCGACCCGGGCAGCACTGCCGGGGTGAAACACGTCGCGAGCGCCAGAAACCTGACAGCGGAACGTGAAAGAAGCATGGTGCAGATTCCCCCTTGCTTCGTTGTGACGCGACGCGCCCAGAGTGCTCCTGGAGGCGGTCCATTGCAAGTCGAGCGAGAGTTTCCCCAGAGGCGCCATTCTCACAGGGGTGCGTACTCGACCAGAGAGCATCGCGGATCGAGCGGATGAGGCGGATCTCGCAGATCGGACATTGCAGTTCAGATCCGCCTTATCCGCGTCATCCGCTCGATCCGCGATGCCTCTT
>CAZQBW010000266.1:0-7090 GCA_964591515.1 uncultured Clostridia bacterium | reverse complement strand
GCCGTTCTCCATTGCCTTGTGAAAGATGTCCTCGAGCGAATCGCGCTTCGGGATAAGCCGACGGATCTGCGCCGACGCCGTCGTCGCAATCTGAAAGACCTCGGTCGCCATCATTCCGTCCGCCAGCACGACCCGGGCCCGCCGCGGCCCTGACGGCGAGACGCGGCATCCGCGCGCAGTGAGCGCCTGCGCAAAAGCTTCGGTATTCCCGGTCGCCTCGATCTCGATCGCACCTTCGTGCGCCTTGCGGTCTTCCTCGAGGTTCACGTAGGCCGCGATCAAGCCGTCTTTGAGTATCAGGACGTCCTCGCAGACTTCCTCGACATCGCGCAGCATGTGCGACGAGAAGAGTATCCGCGCGTGACCCGAGTCGCGAATCTGCTTCACGAGATCGAGCATGCGCCGACGCGCGGGCGGGTCGAGTCCGTTCGTCGGCTCATCCAGGATGATCAGCTTCGGACTGTGAACGATCGACTGGGCGAGCTTGGCGAGCTGTTTCATGCCGAGCGAATAGGTCTCGAGACCGCGGTACCGGGCCTCGCCGAGCCCGACATAGAAGAGCGATTCGTGCGCGCGCTCGAGGGCGGCCTCGGAGGGAATACCCGACAGTTCCGCCATCAGTCGCACGAAATGGACGGCCGTCATTTCGGCGACGAAAGCGTCGCGCTCCGGCATGTAGCCGACGCCGGCGCGCATCGCTATCGCGTCAGTGCGTATGTCGTGGCCGAGCACTCTGGCCGTGCCGCTGGCCGGTTTGTGAAAGCCGAGCAGCGTGTGGATCAAGGTGGTCTTGCCCGCGCCGTTCGGACCGAGAAGCCCTATTGCGCGGCCACCGAGCGCGATCGACAACCCCTTCAGAATCGGCCGGCCGCCGAAGGACACGGCCAGGTTGTCGAGCTCGATAACATTTGTCATGCGTTCATCCACGGGGCGCAGTGTCCGATAGTCGGGGTCGGAAACGAAGGCCCTGCAGGATTTGTTCCTTGCCGGGCAGAGAGAGTTCGGAGTGGTGGAGGGGTGATGGTCTTCGCGGAGGGCGGGTAGCTTCGCACACAGAGTTGCCCATGCGGCGTAGCCGCACCCCCTTTGACAGCGACCGGGTCGTCTCCATCGGACGAAGAACCCGGTCGCTGTCGCTCCCGGTACTGAACTCTGTGGGCCGCAGCACGTCGATCCGCGGCACTCTGAGTTTCTCACGCCCCGACTCCCTTGCACGGTTTCGTAACAGGCACTGAAGCCGAGAGCCACGGAGAGATCCGAACCCGGAGCGTCAGCGACGGGCCGGCATCTCAAACTGCCCGACCCCGAGACAGGTGCTGCGATTCCCTCGAACACCCCGGTTCTCGCCCGTCGCCTCCAGAATGGGTCAAACTGCCTCGTTGGTGAAAAATACTTACGCCGGGCCTCTCCAAGCCCCTTTTTTCACGTGGCATTCGTTCCAATCGGCAATAGACTTTCACCGAGAATCCGATTCGAAGTCATGTCGATTTCCTGGCCTCCGCAGTCCGTGCTCCGGAGAGACCTAAGAACTGCCACCCGTGAGCGAAGCTACGTCCACAGTCCATGCGAAAGACCGTCGGAAGGCCCCGTCACGCCCCGGGCTCCTTCCACGCCGGGCGTCCGACGGGCCGATCAGTGACTGGCGTCCCCGTACCTGGGCGTCTCGAGCCCGGGACGTCGACCACTCGGGAACGGGAGAGGGCTCTTTCGATTCGGTCCGGCCCGACGGCCAGGCTGGACGTCAGAGCGTCGAGGTTCTCGGCTTTCTGATCGACCTGGGCGACCTCGAGAGCGAGTATAGACTCCACCACCTTGCGGACGATGCCGCACAATCCCGGATTGCCTACCTGCTGTGGCTCATCTCGAGTCTCACGCTCATCTACTTCGACTACCTCGTGCTCGGACCGAGTCGAGAGCTCGCGGCAATGGTCGCCGTCCGGTTGATCTACACGTGCACGATCATCGCGGCGATCATGTTCATGCGCCGCGTCACGAACGTTCGGACGTACGAGTGGATGACGCTCGGCATCTCGCTGGTCATGGCGGCCTACGTCTACGCGATCAACGCTTCCCGGCCTCCCGACTATTTCGCCAACTTCGTCCTCGATATTCTGTTTCCCCTCAGCATGTTCCTCGTGATCCCGAATCGTCTGCTCTTCAGCACGATCTCGGCCTGCGGGTTCTTCGCGTTTGATCTCGTGTCGCTGTTCATCGACCGACAGGGTGTTCCGCCGATGTTCAGGAACGTCGTCGTCGTCTCGAACGTCCTGGCGATAATCCTGGGCTTTCTGGTCGCGGCGCGGGTGAACTCGTTCCGGCGCCGCGCCTACCGGCTCTACCGTGACGAGATCTCGTCTCGACGGCTGATCGAGCGAATCGCCAGCATCGACGACCTCACCGGAAGCTTGACCCGTCGGAGCTTCCTTGGCGCACTCGAGCACGAGCTGCTGCGGTCGCGCCGCTTCGGCCGGGCCCTGACGGTCATCGTGATGGATCTGGACGCCTTCAAGCTCGTGAACGACAGTCACGGACATCACGCCGGCGACGAACTCCTGCGTGAGTTCGCCGCTACCGTGTCGGCGCTGAAGCGCGAAATCGACGTATTCGGACGGCTCGGCGGCGAAGAGTTCTGCCTGATGCTCCCCGAAACGCCACTCGGCGGGGCCGCTCTCGTCGCCGAGCGGATCCGGGAGTCCTGGGCTTCACTGAAGCTGCCGTTCGAGGGTGCGATCCTCGGCTCCACGGTAAGCATCGGAGTCGCGACACTTCGGGACACAGACGAGGACTACCACTCCCTGCTTCGTCGCGCGGATGGCTTCCTATATGAGGCGAAGCGCGCTGGACGGAACCGCGTCGTCGTCGAAGACGGCATTGGGCCGGATGCGAAAGCTACGGACGACTATCCGTCGACCGATAGCGCGACGTCCGGTGACATGACCGGGGCCTCGCCGCGATTCTCGAGCAGTTGAGCGTTGAACTCGGCGCCAACCAGAAAAACGAACGCGCTGAGGTAGACCCAGAAGAGGAAGACGACGACGGCAGTCAGGCTGCCGTAGATCTGGTAGCGCGCGAGGCTGCTCGCGGTGAAGAAGCGAAACCCCAGCGAGACGGCAATCCACAGTCCCGTTGCCAGCGCCGCGCCCGGGAGCACGTCGAAGAACCGCCCCGGATGCACGGGCGACCAGCGATATATGATCGACAGGACGATCACGACGAGCAGAATGGTCGTCGCCCACCGGAAGAAGAAACCGAGAAACGACTCGAGGAACGGAAAGCCCCCGTATTGCGCGGCGTATCGCGCCAGGGTGCCGCCAAAGATGACCATGACAGCGGCGACCGTGATCGGAACTGCGATGGTCGGCACGAGCAGCATCGACACGATGATGCTCCTCCAGAAGGTGTATTGCGTGTAGACGACGTTGTAGGCGCGGTTGAGCCCCTTGGTGAACGAGCCGAGGACGCCGGACGCAGTCCAGACCGTCACGAGAAGACTTGTGGTCAGCAGACCGGTCGCCGGGTTCTCGAGCGCCGCGCGGACCGAAGCCTCGACGAAGAGAGAGCTTCCTGTCGGAAGAATCGGATTGAGCGCTCCGGTCACGAACTCGATCGATTCGTCATCGAGACCGACGAGCGACGTCAGGGCGACCGTGAATATCAACGCCGGTCCGAACGAGAGCAGGAACCTGAAAGCGCCCTCGGCCGCGAGTCCGAGACAATCATGATCCACGACTCGAAGGCCGATCTGCCATGCGAGCTGGACGAGCCGATGCGATTTGGCGGGGAACTCCACGGTCCGGCGATGCTAGCGGCGCCGATCTCGCGCGGCAAGCCAGCATCCGATCGCCGTCGCAGCAGAGCAGTTACGGATGGGTCCGTCTTTGCGCAGCGCTTCCTGCACGGACTACAATTCGCCATCCCGGAATGACACCCGACATGGCCCGAATCGTCTATCAGAATGAAGCCGTCGTCGAAGAGACGGATCTCACACTCTCCCTGCTCGACGTGTCACACAAGCACGGCATTCCGCACATGCAGGCGTGCGGCGGACATGCCCGCTGCTCGACCTGCCGGGTGCTCGTTCTCGAGAACCTCGACCACGTCTGTCCGCGCAATGAGGCCGAGGCGCAACTGGCCGAGCGGCGCGGGTTCACGGACGACATCCGGCTCGCCTGCCAATCTCACATCGACGGCAACGTGATCATCCGGCGTCTCGTCGTCGACGACTTCGACACCAGCCTGGTGAATTCGGAAACGCCAATGGCGGTCGGTCGCGAATTGTGCATCGCCGTGCTCTTCGCCGACATCCGCGGCTTCACGCCCTTTGCCGAGCGCACACTTCCCTACGACGTGGTGCACATTCTCAACCGCTACTTTCAGACCGTCGGCGATGCGATCCTCCGCAACGGCGGAGTCATCGACAAGTACATAGGCGACGCGGTGATGGCGCTGTTCGGCCTCGACGGATCGGATCCTCGAACGGCGTGCCTTCAGGCGCTCAAGGCCGCGCTTGCGATGCGGGCGTCGGTCGCCGAATTCAATAATTACCTCAGCCAGGTTTTTCACGAACAGTTCGCCGTCGGCATCGGCATCCACTTCGGACCTGCCGTCGTCGGCGAGATCGGCCATCCGGACAGGCGCCAGGTCACTGCCATCGGCAACACCGTGAACATCGCCAGCAGGATCGAGGCCGAGTCGAAGGTCCTGGGCACCGATCTGCTCGTTTCCGAATACGTCATCGCCAAGGTCGGCGATTGTGTCGAGACCGGCCGGACGATCGCGACGAACCTCCGCGGAACGACCGGAGAAACCCGTCTGCTAGAAGTCCTTGGATTGACCGGCTCTGATGCCGGAGTTGGAGAATCTCCCAGTCATGCGAAATGACCCGTTCACGAAATCGGACACCGCCGAATTTGCGGCCTTCGTGCCGAATCGCCAGGGCCTGCTGATGGCCTTCGCCCTTTCGGCAATGACGTTGCTCGCGAGCGCTTGCGGCGAAGCGGCGACGACGAGCCCCGCGGCAAAGGGCCCCGCACCCGCCTCGTCGACGCCAGCAGGACCGCAGGCTCCGTCGGCGGCGCCCGCCGGAACCACCATTCCGAGCAACGAAGTCGTCCAGATGGAGATCAACAAGGCCGTCATGGTCACGGTCGAGCTCGACTACGGAGGAAAGCCGCCATCGATCGCCGAGGCCATGCGCGACATCGAGCGTCGCTCGCAGCCGGTTGACGGTCAGGGAAGGACGTTCGCGATCCTCGACGCCTACGGCGAGCCGACCGCTGACGGCAAGCTCCATCTCTCGATGCATGTGAGCAGCGAGAAGCCGGGAATCGGCAGCCTGTACTTCAAGCGCACCGGCGCGCAGCTCTGGCAGGCGAACATCGCGCCGGGCGCGCCGTCGAGCTCGCCGGTGGCTGGCAAGCAACTCAAGATCTTCCTCGACGACGGGAAGGGCGGGCAGAAGATTCTCGACGGCTCCAACAATCCGACGAACATCCTCGGCGCCATCGTCAACGAGACGAAACAGCCGGTGCGTGACGTCTGGCCCGACGGCGCCGAGCGCGAGTTCACTTTCGTCTACAGTGCCTGCGGATGCCCCGTGAAGGTGATGGTCCGTCGCACGGGCGAGACGACCGTTCGAACGAAAGAGCTGCCGGTGATCTTCCCCGATGATCCGGCGGTAGCGGAATCCATCCGACGGCTTATGGGCTGGGCCCAGTAGCGTGCCGCTGGACTAGGCGGAGAGCGCGGAACCCGGTACACTTCGGGGTTCGCAAATTGCATTCCCTCTCGAGGAGCTGCCCCAAGATGAATATCGTCCGAGTGGACCCGACCCTGTCGACGTCCGGCAATCGTTACCTGCTCTGTTCCATCCTCAGCCAGCGCGTCAAGCGGATCCATCGCGCGCAGTATCCGGGCGACTGCCGCATAGGACCGGCACTTGCCGAGGCACGCGCCAACATCGCCAGCGGTCTCATGTCCATGGACACGGACCCCATCGAAGAGACGGCACCGGGCGGCGAGTAGCCCCCGGGTCGCCTGAGGACACCGCATGGCTTCGGCGAAGCGCTACTGGCTTCTGAAATCCGAACCGGGGTCGTACTCGATCGACGATCTCGAGCGTGACGGAACGACTTCGTGGGAGGGCGTGCGCAACTACCAGGCGCGCAACTACCTGCGCGACGACGCGCGCGTGGGCGACCTCGTGCTGTTCCACCACTCGAACGCGGATCCAGCTGGCGTCGTCGGAATCGCCAAGGTCGTGCGCGCCGGTTATCCGGATCCCCTCCAGTTCGACAAGCGCAACAAGTACTTCGATCCGAAGAGCAAACCCGAGAGCCCGACCTGGATCACGATCGACGTCGGATTCGTCGAGAAGTTCGCCGAGGTCGTCTCTCTGGCGACGCTCAAGTCGATCCCCGGGCTCGAGAAAATGGTCGTCACTCAGCGCGGCAGCCGGCTGTCGGTCCAGCCGGTGACGAAGGACGAGTTCGAGATCGTCCGCAAGCTCGGACGAACCAGGAAGCGCTGACTGCTCGCCATTCCTTTGAGCTCTCCGTGCCTTTGTGCGCTCTTTGCCGCAACGCCATCGCAGACGGGGAACGGCCTATACCGGAGTCACGGTGGCGAGAAATCGGGGTGCCGTTCGATGGCGCGTCAGCTGCTCGAACGCGTACGCATACTTGACGAGTGTCGGCTCCGAGTATGCCTTTCCGAAGAACGAGATTCCGACCGGCAGCCCTGCAACCGCCCCCATCGGCAGCGTGATGCTCGGGTAACCGGCTACCGCTGCCGGCGACGTGCTGCCGCCAAGCGAGTGATCGCCCGTGACTGGATCGGTGAGCCAGGCCGGATCGGCGGTTGGAGCCGCAAGCGCGTCGAGCTTGAACTGCGCGAGCACGCGGTCGATTCCCATCGTCCGTGACAACCGCCGGCACGACGCAAGCGCCTTTCGATAGGCCGGATCCGTGAGCGGCCCCTTCGCCTGCGCCATCTCGAGGATCTCCTGTCCGAACCACACCATCTCGCGATCGGCGTTTGCCTTGTTGAAGTCGATGATCGCGGCCAGCGACTTCACCGGAGCGCCGGGTCC
>CAZQBW010000265.1:0-7279 GCA_964591515.1 uncultured Clostridia bacterium | reverse complement strand
GTCGCCGGGATTCCGCTCGCGCTCTGCGCGGCGGCCGCCGTGTTCGTCCACACGCTCAGTCCCGGCAAGTACGCCGGCATGGTCTTCGTACTCGTGTTCCTCGTCTTCGCGCAGCGCGCCTCGATGCTCGGGCTCGAGCATCCGCTTTGGCGGTTCGCGAGCGCGCCGCCCGTGCGCTTCTCGGACATGAACGGACTGGGCGGCGATGCCGTGCCGTTCGCCTGGTTCATGCTCTACTGGACCGCCGTGGCGGGGCTCCTCCTGCTCGCCGCGTCGGCACTCTGGCGAAGCGTCGGATTCGGCGTCGGCGAACGCGTGCGACTGCTTGCGCGGCGCACGACGCGGACCGGCCGATCGCTCGCGGCGGCGATGCTTGCCGTCGCGATCGCGACCGGCGGCTGGATCCTATTCAACACGAACGTGCTCAACGCGCGCACGACACGCGCGGAGGTGCTCGACTGGCAGGCGGACTACGAAAGGACTTACGGGCAGTTCGAGAACGTGCCGCAGCCGAGGCTCACGACCGTCGACGTGCGCCTGGACCTCTTCCCCGAAGATCGCCGCTATCGGCTTGCCGGCAGCTACACGCTCGCGAACGATACAGCGTCCCCGATTTCCACCGTCTTCGTGGCGATTCGACGAGAAGCGACCGTCGAGAACGTCTCCCTCGAGGGCGGAGAGCTCGTCGCGACCGATGCGCGGTTCGGGATGTACCGGTTCGAGCTCGCCGCACCGCTCGCGCCCGGAGCGCGCATCCGGCTCGACTTCGAGCTCGAGGTCGCGAGCCGCGGATTCGTCGTCGGCGCGCCGGAACCTTCGATCGTCGAGAACGGATCGCTGCTGATGAGCTTCCGGTCGTTTCCGACGATCGGGTATCGAAAGACGTACGAGATCGCCGATCCGCGCGAGCGGTCGCGCCGCGGCCTCGAGGGCGCGAGCGTCGCCGAGCTCGACGGCGAAGGCGCGCACGGCGACGTCGACTCGGATGGCGCGGAGTGGGTAGACTTCGCCGCAACGGTGTCGACGTCGGCGGATCAGACGGCGATCGCGCCGGGCCGCCTCGAAGCGGCGTGGAAGCGCGACGGCCGGCGGTTCTTCAGATACGTGTCGGATGCGCCGATGCTCAATCGCTTCGCGTTTGCGTCGGCGAGATACGAGGTTGCGACGCGCCGGCACGGCAACCGGGACATCGAGGTCTACTACCACGCCGGGCACCAGGCGAACGTCGACCGGATGCTCGATGCCGCCGCGGACGCGCTCGACGTGCTCGAGGCGGACTTCGGTGCGTACCCGCACCGTCAGCTGCGGATTGCGGAGGTGCCGTCCTACTGGGACTTCGGTGCGTTCGCGATGCCGGCGACGATCTTCGTTACGGAGAACCGCGGTTTTCTGACGGATTCGCGCGATCCGCAGCGGCTCGATCTCGTGACGCGACGGATCGCACACGAGGTCGCGCACCAGTGGTGGGGGCACGGAGTCGTGCCGGCGAACGCCGAGGGCGCGACGCTGCTCGTCGAGTCGCTTGCGAAGTACTCGGAGCTGCTCGTGATGGAGCGCCGCTTCGGTCGGTCGACGGTGCGGCGGATGCTCGCCGTCGAGCTCGACCGGTATCTCGCGGGGCGATCGCGCGAGGAGAGGTCGGAGGTGCCACTCTATCGCGTTGGCAACCAGGCATACCTTTACTACGGTAAGGGCGCGGTCGTGATGTACGCGATCCGCGACCTGATCGGCGGCGACAGAATGCGCGCAGCGGTTGGCGGGCTGATCGCGGTGCACGCGGGACCGGGTGGCCGCGCGACGACGCTCGATCTGCTCGAGCAGCTGCGACGGGTGACTACCGGGCGTGACTTCGCTCTGATCGAGGAGTGGTTGAAGGAGATCGTGCTCTACGACCTCTCGGTCGAGTCGGCGAGCGTCCGGCGACTCGATGACGGACGGTACGAGGTCACGGTGCGCGTCTCGGGATCGAGGGTCACAGCGGACGGGGCGGGCAACGAGACAGCGCGCGAACTGGACGAGGCGGTCGACGTCGCGGTCTTTGACGTGCACCCGGACGAAGCGGAGAGCGCCGGATCGGTCCTCGAGCGCCGTCGAGTCGTAATGCGCTCCGGCATCACGGAGGTGCGCTTCCTCGTCGACCGGGCCCCGGCCTACGTCGTCGTCGACCCGGACATCACGCGGGTCGACAAGAACCGCCTCGACAACGTCGCAGGACTTTGAGTCCTAACCGCGAAGCCGAAACACGGGCTCGACGACCTGGGACTCTCTGGTCGTCCGGACAGCACAAACGACGAATCCGTCGCGCCGGCTCTGTTCGCGCATTGACTCGGTCATTCGGGGACAGTCATCGAACCGGATCTCCGAGATCAGGAAGTCGGCCGGGTCCGCGGCGCTCCAGATGGCAATGTGGATGTGCGCCGGCGTTCCCGCGTTCGGGTAGAAGCCCGGGCGAATCGTGTTCAGAACGAACCGGCCGTCGCCGTCCGTCCGAACATATCCGAACAGGCGCGCGTGATTGTGATCGCCGGAATTGCCGCCAACGTGCACGGCACGATCCGAGTACCAGCCCCTGTCACTCGTCTGGTAGACGTAGACGAGCGCGTTCGGTGACGGGGAGCTGTCGCCGCCGTCCACTCTGCCGCGGACGACGAGCGGCACGCCCGGTTCGCCGGCGGACGTGAGCGAGACCGTTCCAGTCCCCGCGTGGTCGCGAATCGCCTTGCGGAATCTCGGCCACTCGTGAAGGTCAACGTGCGCCGGATCGACGAGGATTGCCGACGCGGTATGCCTGCCTTCGCGCAGAAGGGCCTCGACCTTGTCGATGCGGGACGCGACGAGCGCCGATTCGTCGCCCGGCGGATCGACGAACCGGCGAGCGGTTTCCTGGGCGGCCATAGATGCGCACCCGAGTCCGCCGACCGAAACACCCGCAACGCCGAACAGCAGTTGCTGGAACAGGGTTCGCCGATTCATCAATATCACCTGCCTGTCCACGGACCTTCGTTCTCGCGGTCGTCTTTCATGGTCTCCGCATTCGACCCGATCCGTGTAAAACAATGTAAGCCAGTAACCCCCCCCGCACATTGCGCGAAGCGCCTTGGAGTGCGGCGCAAAGCGCCGCTTTGGATCGTCCCTCGATCCAGCCTAGCTCAGTGGAATCCAAAGCGGCGCTTCGCGCAGGAACCAGCAAGCCGCGCCCGATCAGAGTCGCGGATCCACCGGCTCGCCGTCGAGCGCGAGCACGCCGAAGACGCACTCGTGCACCCGATACAACGGCTCGCCTTCGACGAAGCGGTGCAGTGCCTCGACCCCAAGGGCGAACTCGCGCAGCGCGAGAGATCGCTTCGCCCGGATTCCACGCTCGCGCAGCCGATCCAGTTGTCCGGGCAGCGTGTACTCGGGCCCGTAGATCAGACGCAGGTACTCGCGGCCACGACACTTGAGCGCCGGCTGAACGAGACCCTTGCGCCCCGGGACTATCCACTCGAGCGGCTTGACGACCATGCCCTCGCCGCCCTTGCCCGTCAGATCGCCCCACCAGTCGATTGCCGCCTGCTCGCTCGACGGGTCGTCGATGTCGACACGCCGATACGGCGTCGCGCGGAAGATCTCGGGATCGCCGGCGCACAACTCTCCGAGCAACTCCATGTGCCACATGTGGTCGCGATCGAAATACGTGCGTCCCTCTGTCGCCAGAAGGTGAAACGGAGCGATCCTGAGGTCAGTCACGCGATCGACGCGCCAGCAGTAATGACGATAGACGTCTGCGAATCGCGACACACACTCCTGCCGTAGCCTGAACCGCTCGAGCACTTCGTCGCTGCCGTCGCCGTGCGCCACGGATGCCGTCAGCGCGGCGATGGCGGCGGCATGCGCGGCGACAGCCGCAGTGCCGGTCGGCGCGTATTGCGTCCTGAGAAGCTCCTGCGCCTTCGCCGACCACGGCATGATCTCGGCATCGAGACAGATCCAGTCGGTCTCGAGTCGTTCCCACAGGCCGGAGCGGTCCATGGCCGCGCCGATTCGGGCGACGACCTCGCGACCTTCGGCCGCATTCGGAAAAAACGGCCGCCCCGTGCGTGTGGTGACGACGCCCGCCTCGTCTCCGGCGACACCGAATCGGCGACGCGCGACCTCTGCATCCCGGCACACGATCGCGACCGCGCGCGAGCCCATGTGTTTTTCCTGACACACGACGGACGAAACGCCTTCCCGGCGGAAATACTCGAACGTCTCGCGCGGGTGCTCGAGGTACTCGCCATCGCGGCACGTATCGGACGGCGCCATTGTCGGCGGCAGGTAGATGAGCCACTGCGGTCCAACCGCGAACCGGCTCATCACCTCGAGCGCCGCGACCGCGTTTTCCTCTCGGATGGTGACCGGGTGGTGGATCCTAGTTTCGACGAGACGCTTTCCGAGAACGTCGTCGATATCGAGCATGTCGTCGCGTGGACGAACATCCGCTCCCGTTCCATCCGGCTCGGCGGGACGGAGCGGCCGCACCGGCTCGTAATACATTCGGGCGGCCGCTACGCTGACGAGCTCCTTCTCCGGGTATCGAAGCGCAGTCAGGCGGCCGCCGAAGACACATCCCGTGTCGACGCAGATCGTGCGGTTCGTCCACGTGGCTTCGGGAACCGGCGTGTGGCCGTAGACCACGTTCGCGGCTCCCCGATAGTCACCGGCCCAGTTGTAGCGCACAGGGAGGCCGTAGTCGTCCGTCTCGCCAGTCGTCTCTCCGAAGAGCGCGAAGGAACGGACGCGGCCCGAAGCGCGCCCCTGAAGCTCCTCCCGCAATCCCGCGTGGGCGACGACGAGCCGGCCGTCGTCGAGCACGTAGTGGCTGACGAGGCCGTCGATGAAAGCGGCAACGTCATCGAGGAAGTCGGCGGATTCGCCCTCCAGTTGCTCGAGCGTCTCGGCAAGGCCGTGTGAGATCTTCACGTTCGCCCCACGGAGCTTCTTGAGCAGCTTGATGTCGTGATTGCCTGGCACGCACAGTGCCGACCCCGCAGCGACCATCGACATGACGAGACGCAGTACGGCCGGCGAGTTCGGACCACGGTCGACGAGGTCGCCGAGAAACACCGCCCGCCGGCCGTGCGGATGGCGCGCACGCGGCGCCGCCGGGCTTGCGTCGACGTCGTAGCCGAGACTCCCGAGCAGCCCGGCGAGCTCGTCGAAGCACCCGTGCACGTCGCCGATGATGTCGAACGGACCGTGATCGTCGCGCCGATCGGTCCAGAGGCGTTGCCGTTCGATCGTGACGGAGTCGACCTGTTCGGGGCTCGTTAGCACCGTAATGTTGCGGAATCCCTCTCGTTTCAGTCCACGAAGCGACCGGCGCAGAAGCTGGCTCTGCTGACGGACGACGTGTGGACCGAACGTGCGGTCCGACCGCTCCTCGTTGCGTTCGAGGCAGACCCGGGGCGGCATGTCGAGCACGATCGCGACCGGCAGGACGTCGTGCGACCGCGCCAGCTCGACGAGAGGACGGCGGTCCTCGGGTTTCACGCTCGTGGCGTCGACCACTGTCAGCCGGCGTGAGGCGAGGCGTTTGCCGGCGATGAAGTGGAGGACCTCGAAAGCGGCCTTCGTTGCGGACTGGTCGTTTTCGTCGTCGGAAACGAAGCCGCGACAAGTGTCCGACGAGAGCACTTCCGTCGGGGCGAAATGTCGTCGGGCGAACGAGGATTTCCCGCTGCCGGAGGGCCCGACGAGCACGACGAGCGCGAGCTCCGGAATGACGATATTCATCGCGAGAAGACCCCCATCTGCGTTGCGGGGCCGACCTCGGGATCGACGTCGCCGACGGGAAGGAACCGGACCTCGTATCCGAATCGGTCCGATACGCTTCGGGCCCACGACTCGAACTCCGCGCGCGACCATTCGAACCGGTGATCCCGGTGACGGAGCCGACCCGCCGGAAGCGACTCGAAGCGCGCGTTGTATTCGACGTTCGGCGTGGTTACGACGACGGTTCTGGGACGTGCGAACTCGAAGACGACGCGCTCGAAAGCGGGCAGGCGCGACGGGTCCATGTGTTCGATGACCTCGATGGCGCACGCCGCGTCGTACCCGGACAGGCGGCTGTCCCGATATGTGAGGGAGCCCTGGAAGAGATCGACGCGATCGCGCCGCGACGGCGAGAGCTCGTCGAGCCGAAGTCGCTCTTTCGCGATCTCGAGCGCCCGGTGCGAGACGTCCATGCCGGCGATGTGGTCAATGTCGCGCTCTCCGAGCAGCGCCTTGACGAGCCGCCCCTCGCCGCAGCCCAGGTCGATGACGCGTCGCGCGTTGGCCTGTCGGAGCACGGCGACAACGGCTTCCAGACGGTACTCGTTGAGGCTGAGCCGGCGTTCGATCTGGTCTTCCTCGGCCGCGCGGGTATCGTCCGTCGTCGCGAGATCGGTCACGTCGTCGGCGACGAGGCGCGCGACGGCTTCGCGGACGAGGTGGCGCTGGTGCCGCAGGTACCGGCGGGCGATCTGCTCGCGTTCGGGATGCGCGGCGAGCCAGCCCTCGCCTTTCGCCATCAGTTTTTCGAGCTCGGCGTCGCCGACCCAGTAGTGCTTCTCGCCGTCGAGAACCGGCAGGAGCACGTAAAGATGGACGAGCAAATCACGCAGGCGGCACGTCGCGGAGAGCGAGACCCGGAAGTACGGGCTCTCTCCCCACTCGGGGAAGTGCGGATCGAGCGGCAGTCGCTCTGCGTCGACGACGTACCCGAGCGGCTCGAAGAGACGACGGAGGAACGTCTCACCTCCTCGGCACGGAAGGACCGGCAGCTCGACGCGGAAAGGAAGTTCGGTTTCGGCGAGCTCGGGGCGGTCGCGGCTCGTGCCGTTGAGCGCCGAACCGAACACGCGGGCGAGTGCGACACTCAGGAACGACGAGGCGACGTACGGGCGGTCGTTGACGTACTGCCAGAGCGGTCCGGTATCGCCCTTCGCGTCTCGCGAGCCGCGGACGAGGCTGACGGGATCGAGCTCGAGCAGGAGTGCCGCGGTGCAGCTGTCATCGGTTGCGGCCGGGTAGAAGACGTGCGCCTGGCCGAACGCGAGGGGAAGGCTCTGGCATCGCGCCGGATTCTTCGCCAGGAGATACCCGAGGTCGGTCGCCGGCCGGTGCGTGGTGGTGATGGTGAGCAGCATAGCCGTTGATTGAACTGAAACAGGTCGACGAGCCTATGTTGTGGAGAGACGATCGCGCAACCCGCGGTATCTCCACCCAGAGCGCGCCGACCGCGGAGCGGTCGCATTGTCTCCAGAATGGGAAG
>CAZQBW010000264.1:0-7292 GCA_964591515.1 uncultured Clostridia bacterium | reverse complement strand
CTCTCGCTGCGCGTCGCGCGGCGAGTTGTCGTAGTAGAAATCCAGCCCGCACTCCCCCCAGGCGACGACTTTCGGATGTCGAGCCGTCTCAACCATTCGGTCAGCCGTCGCAGTGTCGAAGAACCGCGCATCGTGAGGGTGAAGGCCCACGGAAGTGACGACGTCGTCGTTGGCTTCGGCAAGCGCGAGCGAAGCGTCCATCGAGTCCCACGACTCGCCGACCTGTCCGACCGTCAGCAGCATCCGGACGCCAGCCTCGCGGGCTCGGGCAAGCGCTAGGTCGCGATCGGCGTCGAAGCGCTTCCCTTCGAGGTGCGCGTGAGAATCGATGAACACGACGAATGGCCTCGGCGCCGGCTACTTCAGCCGCACGCCGTTCGGCACGTCCTCCGTGAACGTCGCAAGCACGGGCACGCCGTCGTCTCCGACAGAGGCCGCGAGGATCATTCCCTGCGACTCGAGCCCGCGCATCTTCCGCGGCTTGAGGTTCGAGCAGACGACGATCTTGCGGCCGATGAGCGTCTCCGGAGCATAGTGCATCGCGATTCCGGCGAGCACCTGACGCGGCTCGGCTTCGCCGAGGTCGACGCTCAGCTTCAGCAGCTTGTCCGCGCCCTCGATGCGGTCGGCGGCGAGAACCTGGCCGACACGCAATTCCACCTTCGCGAAGTCGTCGATCGTGATGTAGTCGGGTTCTGCCTTAACCGGCTCGGGCGCCGGCGCTGCCGCAGCCTGGGGCGTCGCTGCTTCCGGCGCCGGGGCGCCCTCGACGGCGGTCTCCTTCGAAATGTCATCCATTATCTGCTCCTTGTTGAGTCGGGGAAAAACGGGTGCGACTTCGCCGATGCGATGACCCGCGGGAACCGCGCCCAGCTCGAGCGTGCCCGGATCGACGTCCGAAGGAAGGCCGTCGAGATTCATGCTCCGCCAGATGGCGGTGCTGCCTTCGGGCAGTGCAGGTGCGAGAATCACCACGAATGCGCGCAGAGCCTCAAACGCCGTGACGAGGACCGCGGCGAGCTCGTCGCGCCGGCTCGAATCTTTCGCGATAGCCCACGGCTTCGTGTCCGAAATGTACCGGTCGACGACAGCCATGGCGGCGCGAATGGACTCGATTCCGCGGCGGAACTCGAATCCTTCGAAATCGCCGACGGCCGCGACCACGGCGCCTCCGACCGAAGCGCGAACCGAAGCGTCGACTTCCGCCGAGGGCAGAACTCCGTCGAAATACTTCGCGAGCATCGTGAGCGTTCGACTGGCGAGATTGCCGATCCCGTTTGCCAGGTCCGCATTCGCACGGTCTACGAGCGCCCCATACGTGAAGTCACCGTCCTGGCCGAAGGCCATCTCGGCCAGGCAGTAGTAGCGGACTGCATCGTGGGAAAAGTGCCGATCCAGAAGTCCGATGTCGACGCCGTTGCCGAGCCGCTTCGACATCTTTCGACCGCCCGACATCCACAGTCCGTGCACCATCACCTTCTGAGGCAACGGCAGGCCCGCACCCATCAGGAACGCCGGCCAGTAGACCGTGTGAAAGCGGAGGATGTCCTTTCCGATCAGATGAACGCCCGGCCAGAACTTCCAGCGATCCTCGTCCGGCGACGTCCCGAATCCGAGCGCCGTGATGTAGTTGGACAGTGCGTCGAACCAGACATACATCACGTGCGCCGGATCGTCCGGAACCTGCACGCCCCACGTCGTCGTCACGCGGCTGATGGAGAGGTCCTGAAGTCCGCCCGAGACGAAACTCACGATCTCGTTGCGTCGCGACTCGGGCTGGATGAACTCCGGATGCTCGCGGTAGTGCGCGAGAAGACGATCCTGAAACGCAGACAAGCGGAAAAAGTAGCTTTCCTCCTCGACCCACTCGGCCGGCCCGCCGCTGTCCGGGCATTCCGGTGGCGGACCTTCTTTCGGTCCGTCGATGAAAGCGTTGTCCTGGACGCAGTACCATCCCGCGTAAACGCTCTTGTAGATCAGTCCGGCGTCGCGGCATCGCCGCCACAGCTCCTGCGCGCCCGCCTTGTGGACGTCCGACGTCGTCCGGATGAACTGGTCGTAGCCGATCTTCCAGTGATCGAAGACCCCGCGGAACCGGCCGGCAAGTCCGTCGACGAACGCCTGGACGGGAATACCCTTCGCATCGGCGGCGCGCTCGATCTTCTGTGAATGTTCGTCGGTGCCGGTCAGGAAGTACGTCTCGCGACCGCGCTGCCGGTTGAACCGGCATACCGTGTCGGCAAGCATCGTCGCGTAGAGATGCCCGAGGTGAGGCTCGGCGTTCACGTAGTAAATCGGCGTGGTGATGTAGAAACGGTCCGTCATGGGCAGTGATGGTAGCGGTGTTCGGCGGGCGTGTCGCGCGGCAACGCGTCAGGCTCCGGGATTCCGCCCTCTCTATTTCTTCTCGATGATGGCCATGGCTTCGGCGCGGGTCCGCGGGTCGCGGCGGAAATTCCCGCGAACCGCCGAAGTGACCGTCGTCGTTCCGGGCTTCTTGATTCCGCGCATCGACATGCAGAGGTGCTCGGCCTCGATGACGACCATCACTCCTTTCGGGCGCAGTCCGTCGTCGAGCAGCTCGGCAACCTGAGTCGTGAGCCGCTCCTGGATCTGCGGACGCCGCGAGATCCGGTCGACGATCCGGGCCAGCTTCGACAGCCCGAGAATTCGACCGTCGTCGGGAACATAGGCGATGTGTGCGACGCCGTGGAAAGGCACGAGATGGTGCTCGCAGATCGAATAGAGCGGAATGTTCTTCACGACGATCATCTCGTCGTGGGTTTCATCCGGCACGACCTTGAGGAACTCCGCGGGATCCAGGTGCAGTCCCTCGCATATCTCGGCGTACATCTTCGCCACGCGTCTGGGCGTGTCGGCAATCCCCGGACGATCGGCGTCCTCGCCGATCCCCTCCAGGATCAGCCGGACGCCACGCTCGATCTTCTCGAGGTCCACGGTTCTCTCGCTCATTCCTTCCTCCCGGCAAACGCCGCAGTCGCCATCGCCTGAATCTCCCGGAGTGGCAGACCCGTTCGGACCGCCGCTTCGTGGCAGTCATCGTACTCCGGCGCCGCATTGACGACGTCGCCGCCGAGCCGCGCGACCTTCACATGAATAGGACCCGCCTGCGTTTCCACCAGCACTCGCTGCCGGTCGAGAACACGCCGCGACACTTCCCGATGGCGCAGACCGATCGTCGTCGTTTCGCGGAAAACGAGCCTCGACATCCGATCGAGATCGACTGGCTCGGCGATAACGGTCAATGCGAATCCGGGACGGCTTTTTTTCATGAGCACGGGCGTGACGTAGACGTCGAGAGCGCCGTCGGACAGAGCCTTGTCCACGAAGTAGCCAATCGCCTCGGGCGTCATGTCGTCGATGGCAGCCTCGATGACGACAACCCGATCCGATCCCGTTTCGACTCGAGCCTCCGTGCCGATCACGGCACGCAGGACGTTAGGATGGCGCGGCACGTCGCGCGTCCCGGCGCCGTAACCGACGCGATCTGCGACGAACACCGGCAACGGTCCGTAGGACTCGACGACTGTCGTCAGGATCGCCGCACCCGTCGGTGTTACCAGCTCCTTCTGCACTGCCCCGCTGTAGATCGGAACGCCGCGCAACAGGTCCAGTGTCGCCGGCCCCGGCACCGGATAGACCCCGTGCGAGAAGGTCACTGTTCCTCCACCGACGTTTATCGGCGAGCAGAGAAAGCGCTCGATACCCAGAATTTCGAAAGCCGCCATCGCGCCGACGATGTCGACTATGGCATCCACGGAGCCGACTTCATGAAAATGAACGGTATCCGGTGTCGAACCGTGCGCGGTCGCCTCCGCATCACCAAGGCGGCGAAAGGCCAGACTCGCCCGTTCCTTCGTCAGCGACGAGAGCGACGACGACTCGATGAGCTGCAGGATCTCGGGGAGGCTCTTCGAAGGTGAATCGTCCGAGGGATCGTTCGCTACGTCTTCGTGGTTCAGGGGGTCGTGCGAATGGGTGTGCGTATGGTCGTGCACTTGGTCGTGCACGTGCGAGTGTGAATGCACCGATCCGCCCGGCCCCTCGACCCGATCGCCCACGATCACGTCCACCTTCGTAGCGCTCAACGCCGACCGATCGACGCGCCGAGTCTCGATCCGGTAGCCCTCGATCGGGAGCTTTCGCAGTTCCTCCCGCAGTCGATCGACGTCGAGACCGAGGTCGACGAGCGCGCCGAGCAGCATGTCGCCGCTAGCGCCCGAGAAGCAGTCGAAGTAGATAGTTTTCACCGTCGTCACGCTCACAGAAGCGGCAGCACATCGCCGGCTCGTCCATCGATCATGATCGATCCGGCGCCGCCGATGCCAGACGGCTCGGGGTTTACCTCGATGACAGTCGCACCACGCCGCGCAGCGACCATCGGCAGCTCGGCAGCGGGAAACACCAGCGCCGACGTCCCTACGACGACGCAGACGTCCGCGCGCTCGGCCGCGGCGACTGCCCGCTCGAAGACGTCGGAGGGCAGGTACTCTCCAAAGAGGACGACGTCCGGCCGCAGTTTTCCTCCACACGCCGGGCAGGCCGGCGGCAGTTCGGGAAGTGGCGTTTCGTCGAGACGCGCTCGCGCCTCGCACTTCAGGCAACGTCCCCGCCAGATGTTGCCGTGCAGCTCGAGCACGTCGCGACTCCCGGCCTTGTCGTGAAGCCCGTCCACGTTCTGTGTCACGAGCGTCACGTCGTCGAAGCGGTCGGCCCACCCGGCAATTGCAAGGTGCGCCGCATTCGGGCTGCAGGCGGTCAGCAATCCCCGGCGATACTCGAACCACTCCCACACGAGCTTCAGGTCGTCGCCGACCATCCGGGCCGAGCTCAGTTCCATCGCATCCATTCCGCGCCACACAGCGGAACCGCCTCCGCCGCGAAACGTAGGAACACCGCTCTCGGCCGACACGCCCGCGCCGGTGAATACGAGCACGCGACCTGCGCTGTCGAGACTGGCCTTTGCGGTTTCAATGCTCATGACCTGGCTGGCGCCACCGTGCGGAACCGCCGATGGTAGGCGTCGCGCCGGACGGGTGTCAAGAAAACGCCGCGTCTCCGCGCCCGGCCCCGGCGGCGTGGTAGACTCCGCGTTTTCGCACGCCGGATCCGCCGGCACTGGAGATACCCGTCCGATGCTCGACTCCCTGACCAGCGCGCTCAAGGCGCAGATTGCGAACGCGACGGAAGCCACGTTCGGCATCCGCATCGACGATCCGGTTATCGACGTACCGCGCGACCTCGCCCACGCCGATCTCGCGTGTCCGGTCGCGTTCGACCTTGCGAAGCGGATCAAGGCCGCGGGCGGAGAGAAGCGGGCGCCCCGGGATCTCGCCACGACGATTGTCGCCTGGCTTCAGGAACCCGGCCGCCTTCCGGCGGGTATTGCGCGTCTCGAGGTAGCCGGCGCCGGTTACGTGAACGTGTTTCTCGACCGCGCCACTGTTCTGAAGACGCTCGCTGCCGGCTCACCGCTGACGACCGACGACGGGTCCGAAAAGGTCATCGTCGAGCATACGAGCGTCAATCCGAACAAGGCGGCTCACATCGGGCACCTGCGCAATTCCGTTCTCGGCGATTCGATCGTCCGGATCCTGAGGGCGACCGGCCACCGCGTCGAGATACAGAACTACATCGACAACACCGGAGTCCAGGTTGCCGACGTAGTCGTGGGCTTCCTGCACCTCGAGCCGCACTCTCTCGACGAGATAATGGCGATTCCCGATCCGTTCGACTATTTCTGCTGGGACCTCTACTCGCGCGTCGGCGTCTGGTACCGCGACGGCAATCCGGAGGGGCGCGAGAGTCCCGAGAAGCTCGCGCTTCGGGCCGAGGCGCAGCACGCCATCGAGTCCGGTACTGGTCCGATTGCGGAGATGGCCGAGTACGTCGCCATGCGGAACCTGGAAGCGCTTCTGCGGACGATGTACCGGCTCGGCATCACCTATGACGTGATGCCCCGGGAAAGCGAAGTACTGCAGAGCAACTTCTGGTCGGACGCGTTCGAGATGATGAAGGCGGCGGGATCGATTCACTACGAGACCGAAGGCAAGCACGCGGGTTGCTGGGTCATGCGGGCTGAAGAGACCGACGCGCAGACGGAAGACGACGACTTCGCAGCCGACAAGATCCTCGTGAAGAGCAACGGCCTGGTCACGTATGCGGGCAAGGACATTGCCTACCATCTGTGGAAACTCAATCGAATCGACCGTGACTTTCACTACAGGCCGTTCTTCACTTACCCAGACGGACGCGTTGCGTGGATCACGACATCTGACGCTTCGGTCGCCGAATCGGGGCACGACCGGTTCGGCCACGGCGACCGGTACATCAACGTCATCGACGTCGGGCAGAGCTACGTTCAGGACTTCGTCAAGAAGGGCGTGATGTCGGTAGCGGACGACCCCAAGGTTGCCGCTAGTACGCACCTCGACTACGAGAAGGTCGGGCTGACGGTCGCTGCCTGCGACGACCTCGGCCTGCCTCTTGCCGAGGATGAGCGAAAGCGGACGTTCATCGGCATGTCCGGACGAAAGGGCCGGGGCGTGAAGGCCGGCGATCTGCTCGACATGCTCGAGCAGAATGCGCTCGCCGAAGTGCGGTCCCGGGTCGAGAAGATGAACTACCCGGAGGACGAGCAGGCAGCGATCGCGCACACGATCGCTATCGGGGCCGTCAGGTACTTTCTGCTCAAGTTCTCGCGCAACGCTGTGATCGCGTTTGATCTCAAGGAAGCGCTGTCGTTTCAGGGCGAGGCCGGCCCTTACGCACAGTACTCGGCCGTGCGGCTGAACTCGATTTTCGCGAAGCTGCGGGACGCTGGCGTGGCGATCGATGATCCGCTTGGGCGGCTTGGAGACGCTCGATTGACCGAGTTGCTGGCCGCCGAGGAAAACGGCGATTTCTGGCCAGTGGTGTACCTGTGCGCGCAGCTTCCCGGTACGCTGGCGCGCGCCGCCGAGAGTCTCGAGCCGTCGATCGTCGCGAGGTACGCGTTCCAGGCCGCGCAGCTGACGAACGAGTTCTACCACCGGCACCAGGTTCGCAATGAGCCGGACGCCGACCGACAGGCATTGATGATCGCGATCATCGGGCTGATCCAGCGCACGCTGGTCTCGGCCCTCGCGGCTCTCGGGATCGACGTCCCCCGGCGAATGTAACGCTCGAGGCATTGCGCGAAGCGCCTTGGAGAGCGGCGTGAAGCGCCGCTTTGGATCGATCCAGAGCGGCGCTTCACGCCGCTCTCCAAGGCGCTTCGCGCAAGAGGCGAG
>CAZQBW010000263.1:0-7303 GCA_964591515.1 uncultured Clostridia bacterium | reverse complement strand
GATCTCGAGGATGCCGGCCTTGATCGCCTGCACGTCGTCGCCCATCCCGGGCACGAGCACGACAACGCAGACGTCGGCCATCTTCACGATGTCGACTTCGTCCTGCCCTACGCCGACCGTTTCCACGATGATCCGGCCGAAGCCAGCCGCGTCGAGCACCGCCACCGCGTCGCCGGTCGCACGCGCCAGGCCGCCCAGGTTTCCTCGCGTCGCCATCGAGCGGATGAAGACTCCGGGATCGGTTGCAAGGTTCTTCATCCGTATTCGGTCGCCGAGGATCGCTCCGCCCGAGAACGGCGACGATGGGTCGACCGCGATCACGCCCACGCGATGGCCCTGTCCGCGATAGAACGCCGCGAGCCGGTCGACGAGCGTCGACTTGCCTGCGCCCGGCGACCCGGTGATGCCGACGACGAGAGCGCTGCCGGTTTTCGGATAGATCGCCGACAGAACCTCCGGCGCATTCGGCGACGCGTTTTCGGCGAGCGAGATCGCGCGCGCCACCGCACGCGGTTGCCCTTCGAGGACGCGGGCGATGATGTCGGAGGGAGTCATTCCACTGATTCACACAGATGAACACAGATCAGATCTGCGTTCATCTGTCTTGATCCGTGCTCATCCGTGGCTCAGTACCCGCTTCGCAATCACGATGCGCTGGATCTCGGAGGTGCCTTCGCCGATCGTGAGCAGCTTCGAGTCGCGCCAGAACTTCTCGACCGGGTAATCCTTGATGTAACCGTACCCGCCGTGGATCTGGATCGCTTCCTCGCTGACGCGCACGCTGACCTCCGAGGCGTAGAGCTTTGCCATCGCCGACTGCTTCGTCACGTTCTTTCCGGCGTCCTTCATCGCCGCAGCCTGGTACGTCAGCAACCGCGCCGCCTCGATCTCAGTCGCCATGTCCGCGAGCTTGAACTGGATGCCCTGGAACGACGAGATCGGCTTCCCGAACTGCTCGCGCTCCTTCGAATAACGGATCGCCGCTTCGTACGCGCCCTGCGCGCACCCAACCGACAGCGCCGCGATCGAGATCCTCCCGCCGTCGAGCACCTTCATCGCGTCGATGAAGCCCTCGCCGCGATTGCCGACCATGTTTTCAGCAGGCACGAGGCAGTCGCTGAACACGACCGACGCCGTGTCCGACGCGCGCATCCCGAGCTTGTTTTCCTTCTTGTCGGGTCCAAACCCCGGCATGCCCTTCTCGAAGAGGAACGCCGTGATGCCCTTGTTGCCCTTCTCGCGATCGGTCACCGCCACCGCGACGCACAACCCGGCATAGGATGCGTTCGTGATGAAGTTCTTCGACCCGTTGACGAGCCACCCACCGTCCTGCTCGATCGCCACCGTCTTGGTTCCGCTCGCGTCCGATCCGGCGCTCGGCTCCGTCAGTCCCCACGCGCCCCAGCACTCGCCCTGCGTCAGCATCGGCAGGTACTTCGCCTTCTGTTCGGCGTTGCCGGCGATCATCAGGTGGCCGGTGCAAAGCGAATTGTGAGCCGCGACCGACAGCGCGAGCGCCGGGTCGACGCGCGCGAGCTCCTCGATGATGATGGCGTACTCGATGTAGCCCATCGCCGAGCCGCCGTACTCCTCGGGCTGCAGGACGCCGAGCCAGCCGAGGTCGGCCATCTTCCGGCGCATCTCGTCCTGCGGGAACTTCTGGGCTTCGTCCCATTCGAGGACGTTCGGCAGGATCTCGCTTTCCGCGAATTCGCGGACGGAGCGCCGGACGTGCTCCTGCTCGTCGGTCAGATCAAAGTTCATGGGTCACCTCAGGTTCTCGGACCGGGTACCAGATTTCGGTTCACGGCCTCATCGTTGTTTTTTCGGAGTCGTTCGCCGCGCACCGCCAGGGCGGGCCGGCTTGCTTCCCGTCCTGGAGACGGCGCCGCCACCACGCTTAGCCGGAGCCGACGTGCGAGCGGGCTTCGGACCGCCGGTCCTGCCGGCTGGCTTCGAAGCGGGTTTCGCGCCCGCCTTGGCGCCGGCGCGGACGCCAGCTCGAATGGCCGACTTGGTCGCAGGCTTCGCATGGGATTTCGCCGCGGGCCGCGCCGAGGATTTCGCCGATGCCTTTGCCGCCACCTTGGCACCGATGCGCACAGCGGGCGTCTTTGGCGCCGGCTTGCCGGTCATCAACGCGCGGACTTCCGTCGGCGTCAGCATCCGGAAGACGCCGACCTTCAGTCCGACGTCGTCGATCGCACCGATCCGCACGCGCCGCAGCTTCACGACGGAGTGCCCCGTGACGTCGAACATTTTTCGAATCTGCTGGTTCCGGCCCTGCGTGAGACGGACTTCGTACCAGACGTTGTCGCGATCCGTGCGGTCAAGCTGGTTGATCTCGGCTGGCGCGAGCTTGCGCCGGTCGATCGTGATTCCCCGCCGCAACCGGGCGATCTGCTCGTCGCTAGGGTGGCCCTTCACCTTCGCGTGGTACGTCTTTTCGATGAAGCCGGCGCGCGTCACCGCATCGGTCAACGCTCCGTCGTTCGTCAGGATCAGCAGGCCTTCAGTATTGAAGTCGAGCCTCCCGACCGTGTGCACCTTCTTCTGGATGTTGCGTGGCAGCAGGTCGATCGCGAGCGGCCGGTTCAGCGGATCCTTCGTCGCCGAGAGATATCCGCGCGGCTTGTTCAGCAGCACGTAGATCTTTTCGCGATCGCGCAGTAGCGGATTTATCGGGCGGCCGTCGACGCGTATGTGGTCGACGTCTGGATCCGCCTTCGTGCCCAGCTCCGTCACGACCACGCCGTTGACGGTCACCGAGCCCGCCTCGATGAGCTGTTCGGCCTTGCGCCGCGCCGCGATACCCGCTTCGGCAATGAGTTTCTGGAGTCGTTCGAGCATTCGCGGTTCCTTGCAGTCCTCAGGCCGAAACGACCGCGCCGCCGCAGCTCGATCCAGCTCCCGCAGTGCATCCGAAGCAGTGCGGTCCGGTCACGATGCGGCGATTCGCAAATGCCGCGGGGTCGAAGTCATGGATGGTAGGTCCGACACCGGAGTCCACCTCGAGATCGAGCATCTGGTTGAAATCGCAATCGAAGAGCCGCCCGGTCCAATCGACGCTCACGAGCGAGCGGCACATCAGCGCGTCGACCGAAGCCGGATTGAACGCCCGGACGAGCCTGTCCATGTACTTCTCTTCGCCGCCAGAACGACGCAGGTCGTCGAGGAACCGTTTGACCGGCATGTTCGTGATCGTGAAGAGACTGTTGAAGACGATCCCGAATCTCTCCGAGAGCTCGCGCTTGTAATCCGCCTCGAGCGAAGCCTGGTCCGGCGGCAGGTGCGGGCCGACCGGGTTGTAGACGAGATTGAGCGTCAGCCCCGTCCCCTCCACCCCGTAGCCGATGGCGTTCAGACGCCGCAGCGCCTCGATCGACTTGTTGTAGACGCCCTTGCCGCGCTGCTTGTCGACGTTGTCCTCGAGATAGCACGGCAGCGACGAGATCACTTCGACCTGATGATCGCGAAAGAACTCGGGCAGATCCTCCTGTCCGGGCTCGAACATCACGGTCAGGTTATGGCGAACCAGGACTCGCGCGCCCAAAGAGCGCGCTCCCTCGACCAGGCGCCTGAACGATGGACACATCTCCGGCGCACCGCCCGTGATGTCGACGATGCGGATCGACCCGCGCCGGACGGCATCGAGGCAGGCCTCGGCGGTTTCGGGCGTCATTATCTCGGTGCGCTTTGGCCCCGCATCGACGTGACAGTGCCGACACGCCTGGTTGCACAGCTTTCCGACGTTGATCTGCAGCGTGTCGACGAGGCCGGCGCGAAGGTCGAGGCCGTGTTCCTCGAGCTTCGCGTCGAACGCGACCGGCGACCTCGCGAATTCGATCCCGAGAACGGGCAGTTCGATGGACATCGTGTGCTCCCCGCCTCAGCAGCAATCCGAACCGGGCTCGCAGCAGTCCGGTCCCGACAGATCGGTCACGTGATAGTCCAGACCCTTCGTCTCGCGCGGGTCGCGGACGGCCGTGCGGCGGCAGTCGAACTGGGCGGCGTGCTCGAGCGGAATCTCTTCGTACGGGGCGACGAGCACGATCTCATCGGCATAGGGCTCTCGGCCGTAGATCCCGAACGTCTTGTCGCACACCGCCATCCGCTTTCCGCGCTCCAGCACGTGTCCGTCGTCGTCGATGACCTTCTTCCAGGGTCCCCTGTAGATCACGGACTGGTTGCGCTCGAGGCAGGGGCCCTGCTTGCCCTTCCAGGCGACAACCGTCACTGATCGGAACTCGATGCCGTCGACGATCCGCCACGGCACCTCGTCGCGCTTGACGATCTCCATTCCGTAGAAGCCGGCGCGGTCGAATGCCTCGAGGAACGCGTCCTCCCGGAATGCGCCAGAAATGCATCCCGACCAGAGCTCCGTATCCCGTTGCATCTCGAGCGGAACGTCCTCGTCGCTCACGATGTCCGAGATTGCGACGCGTCCACCACGGCGAACGACGCGGAACATCTCGTCGAAGAGCTGGACCTTGTCTTCGGGCCTGACCAGGTTCAGCACGCAGTTCGACAGCACCACGTCGACCGAGTCGTCAGCAATCAGCGGACGATCCGAGCGGACCTCCGAGCAGAAGGCTTCGAGTCGAGCCAGGTCCGCGGCCGAGCGGACCGGTGTCTCGGCGAGGTACGCGTCGACGAGAGCGAGATCGAGGCGCAGGTCCTGTATCCGACCCTTTCGAAACTCGACGTTGTGGTAACCGATTCGGTCGCCGATCTCGTCCCGGTACTTCGCTGCAAGCGCCAGCATGTCCTCGTTGGCATCGACGCCGATCACGCGCCCCGAACTGCCGACGATCTGCGAAGCGATGTAACAGATCTTCCCGCCGCCCGACCCGAGGTCGAGCACGGTGTCGCCCTCTCGAACGAACGCCGACGGATCGCCGCAGCCATAATCCCGATCGATTATCTCCTCGGGAATGACCCTGAGAAGTTGCGGGTCGTAGGACACCGGACAGCAGAGGGCGACTTCCCTTTCCTGCGCGGCACGGGCGTATCGGTCGCGTACGGCTAACTCTGCGTCGAAGGTGGAATCCATTTTGGGCTACCTTCCGGAGTGGATTTCAGCTCGTGACGAGATCCTCGAAATCCTCGAGGTTGGGGAGCTCCGTCAGATCGTTGATTCCAAACTGAACCAGGAATTCCTTGGACGTCCCGTACATCATCGGACGTCCGACGACCTTCTTTCGCCCCTTCGCCACGATCAGTCGCTTGTCGAGGAGTGTCTTGATGGCCGACGACGAGCTGACTCCCCGGATTTCGAGGATTTCGGGAATCGTCACCGGCTGTTTGTATGCAATGACCGCCAGGGTCTCGAGCGCCGCCATCGACAGCTTCGCCGAAGGCTGCTGTTTCCTGAATCGCCGGATGTACTCGGAGTGCTCCGCGCGCGTCGAGAACCGGTACCCGCCCGCGATCTGTCGCAGCTCGATGCCGCCCGACCGGGCGTCGTATTCGGCCATGAGCGCCGCAAGGGCTTCGCGAACCGACTCCTCCGTGTCGTCTTCCAGGATCTCGCGGATCCGCTTGAAGGGAATCGGTTCGTCGGCCGTGGCGAAAAGAATCGCCTCGGTTATGGGCTTGAGTTCGTCGACCGTCATTCGTTCCCGGTGGCTCCGTTGGTGTCGATGGGTTGAGCGTTGATCTCGTCCGTCTGCCAGTCCGTTTCGGGTTCCGGATCCCGACGGCGCATTTCGATGTCTCCGAACGCTTCGCTCTGGAAGATCCGCACCTTCAACTCCTTCACGAGCTCGAGCACGGCGAGGAAGGTGATGACGATTTCCCGTCGCGATCCGGCGCGGTCGAAAAGCTCGCGGACACTTATCGACTCGCTCAGCTCGAGCAGCCCCTGAACCTCGGCGAGCTTCTGCGACAGCGTGATCTCGTCACGCGCGATCTCGATTTCGGCGAGCGCCTGGGCGCGCAGCATCGCGTCGCGGAACGCGGTCAGCAGATCGAAAACCCCGGCCGAGATTTCTGAGTTCGACTTCTCGTCCTCGGGGACCGGTCGCGTGAAGACTTCGCCTTCGAGAACGCGACGCTGGTAGAGGAAGTCCGCTGCGGTCCGGTAGCGCTGGTGCTCGAGCAGCCGATCGACGAGCTCCTGACGAGGGTCTTCGAGCTCCTCGCCCGCGGCTTCCGCAAAGGGATCCCGCGGCAGCAGCATCTTCGTCTTGATGTGAATGAGCGTTGCGGCCATCACGAGGAACTCGCCGGCGACGGCGATGTCGAACTCCTCCATCAGGCGCAGGTACTCCAGGTACTGCTCGGTGATACGGGCGATCGGGATGTCGTAGATTGATACCTCTTCCTTGCGGATGAGGTAGAGGAGCAGGTCGAGCGGACCGTCGAAGGCGTCGAGGTGGACGCGGTAGTCACCGCTGCTGCCCTCGGGGGGCGCATCGGCGACAGCCGTGTCGGCCACGGTTTCGATGGGTTCTTCTCGTTCGGACATTTAGACGACCGATGGAGGACTAGGAAATCAAACGGTCTATGGCTATGAGGATCGGATCGAGAACGTAGCCGAAACCGCCCATCGCCATCGTCGCGATCAGCAGAATGAAGCCATACGGCTGCAGTTCCGCGAACCCTTCTCGTGCAGCGGGCGGCAAGATTGATTCGAGCATGTGCGACCCATCAAGCGGCGGAATCGGCAGCATGTTGAACACCGCGAGCACGACGTTGAGCTCGATCGCGAGCTTCATGATCTTGGCGATCGGGTACCAGACACCATCACCGGATCCATAAATGTGCCCATAATCTATGACCTGTAGGGCCATCAGCGTTTTCAGAATCGAGAAGACGATGAGCGCGATAATGACATTGCTGATTGGACCAGCAGCAGAAACCCAGAAGTTCGCCTTGTCTTTTTCGCGCCAGTTCATCGGGTTTACCGGAACCGGCTTGGCCCATCCGAACCCAAACCCGCCAAGGAGTCCCATGAGCGGAAACAGGATGGTTCCGACAGGATGGATGTGCACGATCGGGTTCAGCGATATGCGACCAAGCGTGCGGCCCGTGTCATCGCCGAATCGCTCCGATGTCCATGCGTGCGCCGACTCGTGTACCGACAGCGAGAACAGGAAGACGATGAAGAAATTCAGGATGTAGAGTGGGTCTGGTAGCGTCATCGTCGTTTATCCGTAACTTGGCTGAACCTCGGACAGTAGCACGCGATTTTCGGGGGTGTCAAACAGGGCATTTTGGCCGGAACCCGACCGGTCGCGAGCTCATCACGGCGACCGCGGAGCGGTCGATGAAATAGCCGTGGGTCGCGCGCGGGCGAGTG
>CAZQBW010000262.1:3225-7318 GCA_964591515.1 uncultured Clostridia bacterium | reverse complement strand
CTTGAATGGCCCCTCGGCAAGCGCGAACTTCGCCGTGAACTGGACCCAGGCCAGCTTGTCGCCTTCCTCCTCCGTCACAGTCGGGTCGCCCACCTGAACGAAGTCGAGCAACTGGCCGAATCCCTCGAGCCCGGCCATCTTCGACGTGAAGTCGGCCTGCGTGAACGTGCCCTTGAAGGCTTTCGATGACCGATCATACAGACCGCTGTAGTTCCGGTCGCGGAGCGTCCCCATTACCTTCATCGCCGACTCTGGGATCTTCGCGGGATCGGCCTTGATGCAGCCGGTCAGGGGCAGGAGCAGGGCAATCGCGGCAAGCGCGATCATTGCGGATCGTGTTCGCATCGTGGTCCTCGTCAGAAGGGGTGTGTGCCGCCCGGCGTACCCGGCGTGAAAACGCCATCGCGCCTTTGCAAGACATCGTCTCGCAAAGGCGCGATGGCGCAAAGTCGATTCTGACGCTGCTGCTACTTGTAGGCTTCGGCCTGGTAACCGAGCCGGTGCCGGACCGCGACCTCGGATCGCGCCGGAACCTGCACCGTGATTCGCCTGTAGCCGCCCTTCGACACCGGGTTCGTCGGCGAGTACCCGATGATGTACGTCTGCCGCAGTTCCTCGGCTATGGCCGCGAAGACACCTGCGACGTTTCCGATGCTCTCTGCGTAGTAGAGCGCGCCGCCCGAATTGGCAGTCACGGCATCCATGAAAGGATCACCGCCAGTACCCGTGCCCCAGCCCCAGCCGGAATTCGGATTCCCCTGACGCTGTCCCGGGTTCCGGCCGCTGTATTGCGGGGAGGCCACGAAACCGGATCCCGTCGGCTGGAAAGGCCAGCTCGGCCAGGGAATGTTCGGAATGTTGACATTCGGTCGCTGTCGATTTCGCCGTCGCGGCTGAGGATAACCGGGCGGGTAGGTCCCTCCCGGATTCGTATTCGGCCCGGTGTTCGGACCCTGTCCGGGGAAAGTCGGCGGCGTGCTCTGCGGAATCCTGAAAACATTGGTGCCCTCGGACTCCGGGTACCGGATGCCGTAGACGACGACGTCGCTCTCGGAGCACGCGTTTACCGCCTCATCGGCGCTGACGTCCTTCGACGCCGTGTCCTCGCCATCCGAGAGGATGACCATCGCCTTCCGGCCTTCGACGTGTCGCAACCGCTCCGCGACAGTCAGGTAGACCGCTTCATAGAGTTTCGTGGAACCGTTCGCCTGTGTTCTGCGGATCGCCTGCGTCAGCTGCCGGCGGTCGTTCGTGAACTCCTGCTCGACGATGACCTGGCTGTTGAACGAAACGACGAGCACCTTGTCACCCGGAAGAAGCTGGTTCAGGAACTCGATCGCTGCCGACTGGATGTCGTAGATCGTGTCGCGTGCCGATCCGCTCGTGTCCATCACGATCGCAACGTGAATCGGAACCCGCTCCGAACTGAAGAAACTGATTTCCTGCTCGACGCCATCCTCGAGGACCCGAAAATCCTCCTTTCGAAGCTGTGGCACGTAGTGTCCGGACCGATCCGACACGACGGCTGGAACCTCGATTAGATCCCCCTCGAGACTGAGCGTGTCTTCCTGCTCGCTGCCAGGCGCTCCCGGTTGCACGGGCACCCGGCCATCCGTCGGCGGAGGCACGGTCTGGGAAGGATCGACGCGACGCGGACGCCCCTGGCCGCTGGTTGCCGCCGGCAGTCCCGCCATCAGGACCAGGACGAGGACGAGAAGCACTCCGAGTCTCTGCATCGCTACGCTACTCCACACTTCAGATTGGGACGACCGTATGACTCCCGGACGCCCCCACCGCGTTGCTTCTTTTCACGGAGGCAGTCGCGACTATCCTATCCGTTCGAGTCCTCCCATGTATGCCCGTAGAACCTCCGGTATGACGATCGACCCGTCCGCCTGCTGGAAATTCTCGACGATCGCCACCCACGTGCGACCGATGGCAAGGCCCGATCCATTGAGAGTATGGACGAATTGCGTTTTGGCTCCAGGCTCTGGACGGAATCGGATCTGGGCACGACGCGCCTGGAAGGCCTCGAAGTTCGAACACGACGAGATCTCGCGAAACGTCTGCTGGGACGGCAGCCACACCTCGATGTCGTAGGTTTTCGCCGAAGAGGCGCTGAAGTCCCCGGTCGACAGCGAGACCACCCGGTAGTGCAGCCCGAGCCGGCGCAGGATCTCTTCGGCGTGGTTCGTCAACGACTCGAGCGCCTCGTAGCTCTCCTCGGGCCGCGCGTACCAGACGAGCTCCACCTTGTTGAACTGGTGAACCCGGATTATGCCGCGGGTGTCCTGCCCGAAACTGCCGGCTTCCGACCTGAAACAGGGCGTGAACGCGGTCATCTTCTTGGGCAATTCGCCGGCGTCCAGGATCTCGTCCCGGTTGATGTTCGTGACCGGAACCTCTGCAGTCGGAATGAGATAGTAGGGACGTTCGTAGTCGAGCTTGAAGAGATCCTGTTCGAACTTCGGCAATTGGCCAGTTCCGAAAAGCGAATCGCTGTTGACGATGACCGGCGGCAGCACTTCGAGGTAGCCGTGCTCCCGGGTGTGGACGTCGAGCATGAAGTTCATCAGCGCGCGCTCGAGGAGCGCACCGGCGCCAAGCGTCAGCGGGAAGCGCGTTCCGGTGATCTTCGCCGCCCGTGCGAGGTCGAGAATCCCGTGCTTTTCACCGAGCGTGACGTGATCGAGCGGCTCGAACCCCATCTCCGGCGCGTGGCCCCACCGACGGACCTCGACGTTGGCCGATTCGTCCTTTCCCACCGGCACCGACGGGTGCGGCAGGTTCGGAATGCCATACATGATGTCATTGAGGTCCGATTCGGCAGCGTCGCGCTCGGTCTCGAGCGCCTCGATGCGTTCCTTCAACTCCTTGACCAGCAATCGCCTTGATTCGGCCTCGTCCTTCCTGCCTTCCTTCATCAGGGCTCCGATCTCGGGGCTCAGGCGATTGCGCTCTGCCGACAGATCGCCGTGCTCGGTGATCGCCCGCCGGCGACGCACGTCCAACTCGGCAAAACGGTCCAGAACGGTCGTGTCGAATCCGCGAGTCGCGAGGCGGCGGCGCACCTCGTCCAGATTCTCGCGGACGTACTGAATGTCCAGCATGGATAGACTTCCTCAGGATCTTGATAGAGACTTCCGGCGCTCGTCGGGCCGGTCGCAAACCGTACCACGAGAGGAATTGACTACGTAAGGAGAGCGGTCGGCCCCCGAACCCATCGCTAAATGAAACGCATACGCAAGGCCGTATTCCCGGCTGCCGGTCTCGGCACTCGCTTCCTTCCGGCGACCAAGTCGATGCCGAAGGAGATGCTGAATCTCGTCGACAAGCCGCTGATCCAGTACACGGTCGAAGAGGCCATCGCCAGCGGCTGTTCACAGTTGATCATCGTCACCGGGCGCGACAAATCGCCGATGGAAGACCATTTCGACGTCTCGTACGAGCTCGAAAGAACCCTCGAGGACCGCGGCAAGCTCGAGTTGCTCGAAGTCGCCCGCTCGGTCGCGGATCTGGCCTCGATCGCCTACATCCGCCAGAAACGGCCGCTCGGGCTCGGTCACGCCGTCCTCGTCACGAAGAGGCTGATCGGAGACGAACCGTTCGTTGTCATCCTGCCGGACGACATCGTGGATTCAGAGAAGCCTGCGGTGGCCCAGCTCACCGAAGTGGCCGAGCGATACGAAGCTCCAGTCATCGGCGTCATTCCCATCGACGGGCCCGAGATTTCGCGTTTCGGCGTCGCGGCGGGAGAGGAAGTCGAGCCGGGAGTCTTTCGAATCACGAAGATGGTGGAGAAGCCGAAATACGAGGACGCCCCGTCGAATCTCGCCATCGTCGGCCGCTACGTTCTGACGCCGGACGTCTTCCCGCACCTCGAGGCCACGGGCGCCGACAATCGGGGAGAGATCCAGCTCACCGATGGAATGCAGCGGCTGCTCGGCGAGCGCCCGATGTATGCAAAGGTCCTCGATGGGACGAGATATGACGGAGGCGACAAGCTCGGATATCTCATTGCGACGTTCGATTTCGCGATGAAGCGTGCCGACCTCGGGCCGGAACTGCTGGAGTTCCTACGTGAGCGGTTGGC
>CAZQBW010000262.1:1282-3125 GCA_964591515.1 uncultured Clostridia bacterium | reverse complement strand
CGGCAATCTCGGCCAGTAGTCGCTCGCGCTCGGCGACGAGGAGGTCGACGAGCGGTCTGAGCAGATCGTCGTATCGCTCGATCGCCACCTCGGCCGCGGCCATCGAGAAGATGTTGAGGTTGTAGGGCAGTTTCGCCTTCGTCACCTCTGCGGCGATCTCGGGGTCCGCGAGCATGTATCCGACGCGCAGGCCGCCCATCGCCATGGCCTTCGAGAAAGTCCGCAGGATCACCAGGTTACGGTGGCGGGAAAGGAGGCTCCCAGCGTCGCGACTGGCGAACTCGTGATAGGCCTCGTCCAGGACGACGATTCCGTCGAACCGATTCAGCAACCGTTCGAGGTCCTCGAGATCGTAAAAGCTCCCGGTGGGATTGTTCGGCGAGCAGATGACGACGATGTCGGCACCATCGTCGATTGCGGCCCTTTCGACGGCTGCCGGATCGAAAGAGAGCCGGTCGTCGAGTTTCACGGACCGCACGTCACCTCCGAGCACGCTGGCCTGCAGCCGGTAGAGGGTGAACGTCGGCTCGACGATGACGACGCGGGTGCCCGGACCCACCGTCACCATCATGAAGGACTGGATCAGCTCGTTCGATCCGTTGCCGGCCAGGATGCCGTCCGGACGCCAGCCCGAGAACGCGGCCAGCCGGTCGAGGAGCGACGACGGAACGAAATCCGGGTAACGCGACCAGGCGCGTGAACGGATGCGGGATTCGACCTCGCGCTTTATGGGCTCGGGAAGGTCGAACGGGTTCTCGTTCTGGTTGATCTTGATCGGTGTCTCTATCGGGTCGAGCGTGTATGCGGACAGCGATCGGACGACCGGTTTGATCCTGGAGAGTGGGTCTTTCATTGGAGATGTGCTTCCTTCTCCTTTGCGCCTTTGCGAGACATTGGCGTCTTTGCGAGAAACGCCGTCTTGAGAGGCGTTTCTCGCAAAGACGCCAGGGACTCGCAAAGGCGCAAAGGCGCAACGCAGGAGTCAAACGGTTCGAGGTCAGTTGCCGGTTTCTTCCTCGTCCTCCAACCGGATCGTCACCGCCCTCGCGTGCGCTCCGAGCCCTTCGGCCTCCGCAATCGCGACTATCGCGGGTCCCGACTCGTGCAGCTGATCCCGCGTGTACCGGATGATCGACGTCCGCTTCACGAAGTCATACACCCCGAGTGGCGACATGAACCTCGCCGTACCCCCCGTCGGCAGCACGTGGTTCGGTCCGGCGAAGTAGTCACCGACCGCCTCTGCAGAGTAGCTCCCGAAGAAGATCGCGCCGGCGTTGCGAATCTGCGAGGCGGCGCCCTCGACGTCCTTCACCATGATCTCGAGATGTTCGGGCGCCAGGTGATTCACGAGGGCGCACCCGGCATCGACGTCGTCGACCACGAAGATCGCTCCGTATCGCGCAAGTGAGGCAGTTGCGGTATCGCGTCTCGACAGATGCGTGCACTGCTCGGCAACTTCGGCGGCGACGAGCTCCGCAAACACGTCGTCGGTGGTGATGCAGATCGCCGAGGCATCCTCGTCGTGCTCAGCCTGCGAAAGCAGGTCCGCCGCCACCCAGCGCGGATTCGCGGTGCCGTCCGCCAGAATGACGATCTCGCTCGGGCCGGCGATCGAGTCGATGCCGACGACACCAAACACCAGCTTTTTCGCCAGCGCGACGTACAGGTTCCCGGGACCGACGATCTTGTCCACCTTTGGAATCGTCTCGGTGCCGTAAGCCAGTGCCGCGATTGCCTGGGCGCCGCCGACCGTGTACACCTCGTCAATACCCAGCTCGAGGAGCACGAACGAAATCGCAGGATTCTCGACGAGCGAGTTGGGCGGCGTCACCGCGACTATCCG
>CAZQBW010000262.1:0-1182 GCA_964591515.1 uncultured Clostridia bacterium | reverse complement strand
TCGGGGCCGCCCCCAAGCTGCCGCGACCGGATGAGCGCAAGCCTCGGCTCGTCGAGGTCACCTGTGAAACGAACGATCTCAAGCATGGTGGTTTCCGGCGCCTCCCTTCCGATCGAGCATGGAGACCAGCTCCGCAATCTCGCGGCGCTTGAGCTGATAGCTCGCACGATTTACGATCAGCCTCGCGCTGATCTCGGCAATCACTTCCGTGACTGCAAGTCCATTCTCCGCAAGAGTTCTGCCCGATTCCACCAAATCGACGATGCGTTCAGCAAGCCCGGTAATCGGAGCCAGCTCTACCGAGCCCGACAGCGCTATGAGCTCGACCGGAACACCAAGGTGCCGGAAGTAGGCGCCCGCAGTGTTCGGATACTTAGTAGCCACTCGCAGCGTCGAGACGTGGCTGTAGTCGCTGCCCGCCGACTCGATCGGTGCCGCGACTGCGAGTCGGCAGCGGCCGAATCCGAGGTCGAGAGGCTCGTGGACGTCGGCCTCGTGTTCGGCAAGAACGTCCGAGCCGCACACTCCCGCATCGGCGACACCGTACTCCACGTACACCTGAACGTCGGCCGGTTTGACCAACAGGAGTTCGAATCGTCCGGAGACATCCGCCACCCGCAGTCGCCGACTCTCGAGATCCTCGGACGCGACGTGTACTCCTGCAGATTCGAGTCGTGCAAGCGTCTCGTCCTGCAATCTTCCTTTCGCCAATGCGATAGTGAGGCTCACGGGACGGACTCCTCGGCGACCGCGGGAATGATCGTGACCGTCAACCCCTCTGACCGAAGGCGCTTTGCCTCGCCGAAAAGCGAACCGAGGTCGGCGCCGGCCTGAAGCGGTATGGACGACGGTGTCGAGCGGCGCTCGGTGTCGAGCCCCCGTGCCGCCAACGCCCCAGCCAGCCAGTCGAGCGAAAGCGAGAACCCGACTGCCGGCTCGTCTGTGCCAAAGTGGGCCAGCAGGGCGTCGTAGCGGCCGCCTCCACCGATCGGCAGACCCCAGCCCGGCGCATAGATCGAAAACGTCATCCCTGTGTAGTAGTCGAAGCCCGCAACTTCGCCGAGATCGATCGACACGAGTTGGTCGAGCCCGAGGCTCTCGAGCGTAGAGAGCACCACCTCGAGTTGCTCTAGTGCCGAAACCGACCGCGGGTTCGAGACAAGCGCACGGGCCTCGTCGAGA
>CAZQBW010000261.1:0-7363 GCA_964591515.1 uncultured Clostridia bacterium | reverse complement strand
CTGGCCCGTGGTCTGGTGGAATGGCTGGCGGTGACCGAGGTGGAGCGTTCGAGTTTCGAATCAAGGGCCTCGACGACCTGATCGTCAAGCACGACAACGTCCTGATCGAAGGATGCAACACGAGCTTTCAGCTGCATCTGCAGATCGACATGGACACGTTCGCGTCGTCGTACAATTTTGCCCAGGCGATCACGGCCCCGACCCTTGCAGCGGCGACTAACTCACCGATCCTGTTCGGTCGGCGACTCTGGAGCGAGACGCGTATTGCACTCTTCCAGCAGTCGGTCGATACGCGAGGCTCGAGCGACACGATCCGCGAGCGAAGCCCGCGTGTGATGTTCGGAACGCGCTGGGTCGATACCTCGCCGCTCGACCTCTTCCGCGACGACGTGACTCGATTCCGCGTCATCCTCGGAGGCGATGTCCTGGAGGATCCGTTCGAGATGATTGCGCAGGGGATCGCTCCGAGCCTGAGGGCCCTGCGTCTCTACAACGGCACGGTGTATCGATGGAATCGGGCGTGCTACGGAGTGACTGAAGGACGCCCCCACATCAGGATCGAGAATCGCATTCTTCCGTCGGGACCGACCGTCGTCGACGAAGTTGCGAACGCTGCGTTCTGGCTGGGTCTCATGAAGGCCGGCCCAGTCGAGTTTGGCGACGTGAAGAACCGCATGGAATTCGACGACGCTCGGATGAACTTTGTAGCGGCGGCGAGACTCGGATTGGCGGCGCGCTTCAAGTGGCTCGACGGTGAAGAGATGTCAGCGCAGGAATTGATCGTCGATCGGCTGATTCCGTTAGCGCGCCGAGGCCTGACCCTCGCGGGGATCGACGACGCGGAGGCCGATCGGTATCTGGGTGTTCTGGGCGAAAGGGTGGCAAGCGGCCGAACGGGCTCGACGTGGATGACCCAGTCGTTCAATGCGATGAAGACGAAGGGACGGGTCGGTCATCGGCTGAACGCGCTCGTCGCCGGGATGATCGCGCGTCAGAAGGACGGGAAGCCGGTCTCGCGTTGGGAGCCGGCGGGGATCGAGGAGGCAGGAAGCTCGATGCACAATGTTTCGCGAGTCGACCAGTACATGACGACGGATCTGTTCACGGTGCACGAGGACGAGCCGGTGGACCTCGTGGCCAGCATTATGGACTGGCGGCACGTGCGGCACGTGCCCGTCGAAAACAACGTGAACCAGATCGTCGGTATCGTCTCGTACCGCGCGCTGCTGAGGCTGATTGCCACTGGTTGGCGGCCGGGGTTGGGAGAACCGGTCGCTGTCTCGGAAGTCATGCGGAGGGATCCGGTGTCGGTTACGCCCGAGACGTCCACGCTGGACGCAATCGCGCTGATGCGCGAGTTCGGCGTGAGCGCTCTTCCGGTTGTGCGCGACGGTACGCTGGTCGGCATCGTTTCGGAGCGGGACTTCATGGAAGTCGCCGGCGAGTTGCTCGAGGAGCGGCTCCGCGGACCGGGATAACGGAGTCCAGGCAGGCTTGACGCCGAACCCTGCACCCGCGGATGCTCGCGTGGCGGTACCGACTTTCGTTCACAGGAGTGGCGATGAAGACCTATCGACAAGGCGCCGTTGGGGCGCTCATGGACGAGTATGAACGTGTGGTTGCCGAGTTGGAGGGGATCCTCGAGGAGATCTCGGATGCCGACTTCGAGCTCGTCCGCGACACCGAAACGCGGGACGAGAACTGCAGGTCCATTCAGACGATTCTCACGCACGTCGTGGGGGCTGGCTACGGATATGCGGGGATGATGCGCGACGCCTGGGGAATGGAGCGGGTCGGACGAATGTACGAGCCGATGACTCGAAGCGAGGCTCCTGGGCGTCTGGCAGCAATGCTCGAATACACGCGGGCTACACTCGAGGGGCACTGGGATCTGTCTGAGGACGAGGCGAATGCGATGAAGATGCAGTCGGGTTGGGGACAGCTCTATGACTTCGAGCAGCTGTTCGAGCACGCAATCGTCCACGTCATGAGACATCGGCGGCAGATCGAGCGGTTCCTGAAGCGATGAAATCGCGACCTTCACGGCTCTGATACGGGGAGTGTCGTCGTCCAATCGAAAGAAGCGCCATGTGTCGAAATATCAAGACCCTTTTCAACTTCGAGCCGCCAGCGACCGAATCCGAAATCCGGGATGCTTCCCTCCAGTTTGTGAGAAAGCTCAGCGGGTTCAATTCTCCTTCGAAGGCGAATGAAGCGGCGTTCGACCGCGCCGTTGACGACGTTACAGCCGCGGCGCGAGCTCTGATCACGTCACTGGTGACTACTGCCGATCCCAGGGACCGGGAAGTCGAGGCGGCCCGCGCCAGGGCCAGAACTGCCGCCAGATTCGGGACACGGGCGTGACCCTTTGCAGGAAGCGGGGCAGTCACTGCGGCACGGCGAAACACGAACTTCAACCGACTCACCGCGATCTGGAGAAAGCTGAACGAAACCGCTGCGCGGTAGGAAGCGGGAGGCGTCGAACGCGGCCTTAGGATTCAGGTTGTGATGTTGCAGGACTCAGACGATGGAGCCTCCGAGGAGCGCCGCAGGCGCGAAAGAACCAGAGCCCACGGCGCAAGCCGTTGGTCGTCGAAGGACAATCGGCAAAGCCCCGACAGGGGCGAAACAAAACCTTCGAGCGTGTTCGTCCAAGATGTATCGCCGGGGCTTTCGCGTCTCTATTCAATAGTCCCACGGCTTACGCCGTGGGCTCGACCGCGGAGCGGTCGAAGGAAATAGCCGTGGGTCGCACGGGGGCGAGTGAAACGAGCCCTCGTGCGACCCGCGGTACCTCCATCCAGAGCGCGGCGACCGCGGAGCGGTCGCATTGCCTCCAGAAGGGGAAGCAACACGACGACGGGCGCGGCATCGCCTACGTCGCACGTTTTCTATGGGACTGACGATGCGACCGCTCCGCGGTCGGACCTAGGTTGGCGGCGATACCGCGGGTCGCGTGTGCTCGTTGCACTCGCCCTCGCGACCCACGGCTAGGTCCTTCGACCGCTCCGCGGTCGAATCATTAGGCCAAACTCCAGTCCCACGGCTTACGCCGTGGGCTCTGGTTCTTCTGCGGCTGCGACGCTCTAAAGAACAGTTCCGCGAAGCGGTTTCGATCAACGATTGGGTGGGCGTGGAGTCGGTAGCAATCCGATTCCAGCCCGACCCTCTTCGCTACCGATTGGCACTCGTGAGGCCTGCCGCCTTGACGGCGTCACTCGCGCCCGTCGAAGCTATTGGCTCGCCAACAGCCGCGAGACCGAATGGCTACGCTCGAATCACTGCTTGTCGATGTCCGGTCGTGCACCATCTGCGCTGACCACCTGCCGTATGAACCCCGCCCGGTCGTTCAACTGCACGGGGCCGCCCGCATCCTCATTGCTGGACAGGCCCCGGGCCGCCGGGTTCACGAGACCGGACTGCCGTTCAATGATCCGAGTGGAGACAGGCTCCGCGACTGGCTGGGTATCACGCGCGACGTGTTCTACGACGAAACGCAGGTTGCCCTGGTGCCGATGGGCTTCTGCTACCCGGGTACCGGAAAGTCCGGCGACCTGCCGCCGAGACCCGAATGCGCGGCCGCCTGGAGATCCGCGCTGCTATCACGACTGAAGAGCGTCGAACTCACACTGGCAATAGGCCAGTATGCGCACGCCTACCATCTTCACGATCGGGCAGCGACCTTGACCGAGTCCGTTCGGAACTGGCGGAATTACTGGCCGCAGCTGGTTCCATTGCCCCATCCCAGTCCCCGCAACAATCTGTGGTTGAGGCGTAATCCATGGTTCGAGCAGGAAATCGTGCCGGCGCTCCGGGCCAGAGTGTCAGCCGTGCTCGGCGATGCGGCGAGTAATTGAATCCTGGAACGGTCACCTGAACTGGAGGTACCTCTGTTATGAAAGCGAGCGTGTTCATAGCGACGAGCCTCGATGGGTACATCGCAAGGCGGAACGGCGAGCTCGACTGGCTGCCGGGAGACGATTGCGAGCCTCACGGCTACGACGAGTTCATGGCGACCGTGGATGCGCTCGTTATGGGACGAAACACCTACGAAACCGTTCTGGGTTTCGGCGTATGGCCATTCGGCGAGAAGCCCGTGTTCGCGCTGAGCACTCGTCCGATCGCCGCAGCACCGCAGGGCGCAGTCGTGGAACGGATGTCCGGGCAGCCTTCCACGATTGCGTCGCAACTCGACGAGCGCGGCATCGGACACGCGTACATCGACGGGGGCATCACGATTCAGGGATTCCTGCGTGAAGGGCTCATACAGCGGCTTATCATCACGCGCATTCCGGTGCTGCTCGGTGAAGGCATACCGCTCTTCGGAGCGTTGCCGGCCGACGTCCGTCTTCGTCATGTCGCAACGCGCCATTACCCCAGTGGGCTCGTTCAGAGCGAGTACGAAATCGTAGGATCATAGCGCGACGCGGCAGCTCGAAATCAGAACCGGGAGCGTCAGCTACCGAGAGCCAAATAATGGAATACGTTCTCGTCAGCGCATGTCTTATCGGTGAGTCGGTCCGCTACAACGGTGGTGACAAGCTCTGCGATCATCAGGTAATGCAGCGATGGCTCCGCGAAGGCCGTGTGGTGCCCGTCTGTCCGGAGGTCGCCGGTGGCCTGCTGGTACTGCGTCTGCCGGCTGAGATCGCCGGAGGAGCAGGTGGTCAGCGCGTCCTCGATGGCGAGACCAGGGTTCTCGACGACGCCGGTCGCGATGTCACGGAACACTTCGTCAGGGGCGCAGAGATTGCGCTCGCCAACGCACTGGCAAAGAACATTCGTGTTGCCGTCCTGAAGGAGGGCAGCCCGTCCTGCGGCACTGGCTACACCTACGACGGCAGTTTCACTGGCACTCGAGTTCCCGACACCGGCGTGACGGCTGCCCGCCTTCGTCGGGCCGGAATTCGAGTGTTCAGCGAGGCGGAGTTCGAGGAAGCCGGAAATCTGCTCAGTAGTCTCGAGGAAGAGGCTGCTCGCTGATCGGTCCGCGCTTGGCTGAATGGGTAAATCATGGCCACGAAGAAAAATAAGCCCGACAATCGCGACGGTACCGTCGACGAGTTCATGCGCGACCTGGATCATCCGTTCAAGGCCGAGATACAGGCCGTGCGCTCGATCATTCTTGGCGCAAGCCCGGACATCACTGAAGGGATCAAGTGGAACGCTCCCAGCTTCGCGCGCGGCGAGTACTTCGCGACGATTCATCTTCGCGCCCGCGACGGCGTACAGGTGATTCTTCACCTTGGAGCCAAGGTCCGAGACATCGGCCCGGACGGGCTTTCGGTCCACGATCCGGCAGGTCTTCTCCAATGGCTCGCAAAGGATCGCGCCACGGTGAAGTTCGCCGACGCGGCAGCGATAGGGGAGCAGCGGGCGGCATTCGGGGCCGTAATTCGCGAGTGGATCTCTCACGTTCGATAGCGTCGAGTCGACGGAAGCCTGCTTGACCATACTGCGCTTGCGCGAGGATGCTGGAAGGGGACGGCCACCGAGGTCGCGTGGCGTTCGCCGAGCTGGTGAGCAAGTTCACCGCTCGTCGTAAGGGTCCGGGCGAGGGAAACGCGGAGTAACCCCGGCTATCGGTTCGACCAATGACCAAACGCTCCTGGCGGAAATCGCGTCTTCAGGACATTGACCGAGGGCGTGAGTTCGAGTTGCAGACCTCGCTGATCCGGGCGATCAACGAGGCCTCTCCCGAAGGCATCCTCGTCGTCGACGACGAAGGTGTGGTCGTGAACCACAACCGACGGTTCGTCGAGATCTGGCAGATTCCCGCCGACTGCCTGAAGGGCCCCGAGCCCGGCACCGCTGTCGGGGCATCCGACAATCCGGTGTTGCAGTCCGTTCTCACTCGAGTGAAGGAGCCTGAAGCGTTTCTGGCCCGGATTATAGAACTCTATGAAAATCCGGCTTTGACCGATCACTGCGAAATCGAGCTGCTTGACGGCAGGACGGTGGAGCGGCATTCAACGGCTCTCGTCTCAGACGATGGACGGTATCTGGGTCGGGCCTGGTTCTTCCACGACATCACGCCTCACAAGCAGGCAGAGGCTGCGCTGGTGGAACTCTCTCTCCACGACGCGTTGACCGGAGTCGCCAATCGACGGTCCTTCTTCGAGCGGGCCGGTCGTGAGTTCGCGCGTACGAAGCGCCGCCCCTCGCCGCTTTCCATCGCAGAGCTGGACATCGACTTCTTCAAACTCGTCAACGACAGATACGGCCACGCCGTCGGCGACGAAGTGCTCAAGTCGATTGGCTCGACGTGTCAGCGTCTGTTGCGCGAAGTGGATCTCTTCGCTCGGATCGGCGGTGAGGAGTTCGCGGTATTGCTGCCGGACACGAACCTCGAGGGCGCCAGATACCAGGGAGAGCGGCTTCGCCAGGCCATCGCCGACAACCGGGTCTCGATCGATCACACCAGCGTCTCGTGCACCATCAGTATCGGCGTTGCGACTCTCAAGCCCTCGGACACGTGTATCGAGGACTGTCTGCAGAGGGCCGATCAAGCCATGTACCGGGCCAAGGAAAAGGGCCGGAATCGTGTGGAGGTTTCTACCTGAGTGAACGCTGCAGAGGTCGTCGGCGGGAGAGGAAAAAGGGACAAATGCGTCACAAGGAACTACATCGGTCGGAACGAATCGGGTGGCTTCGCGCCGCCGTTCTCGGCGCCAATGACGGAATCGTGTCCACGGCAAGCCTCGTTCTCGGAGTCGCGGCGGGGGGCGGAGACCGTGGCGGGATCCTGATAGCCGGTGTCGCTGGGTTGGTCGCCGGTGCGATGTCGATGGCTGCCGGTGAATACGTCTCGGTCAGCTCACAGGTCGACACCGAGGAGGCCGACCTTACAAGGGAACGTGGCGAGCTCGCGACCTCCGCCGACTCCGAACGGGCTGAGTTGGCGCGCATCTACGTCACCCGCGGCCTCGATCCTGGGCTCGCCGCGCAGGTCGCCGAGCAGTTGATGACGCACGATGCTCTCGGCGCCCACGCGCGCGACGAGCTGGGTATCTCGGATCTGACGCGCGCTCGGCCCGTGCAGGCGGCGTTTGCATCGGCGGGCACGTTCTCGGTGGGCGCCGCACTGCCGCTCATCTCGGTCGTACTCGTTCCCGCAAGCCTCCTGACACCGGTGGTCGCCATCGCGTCGCTCGCATTTCTTGGACTGCTCGGCGGTCTTGCCGCGCGTGCGGGAGGCGCGTCGGCGATGACCGGTGCCGCACGAGTGACATTCTGGGGAGCACTTGCCATGGCGGTAACTTATGGCGCCGGCGCTCTCTTCGGCGCGGTCGTTTAAGGCAGCGGAGAGGAGTTTGGCCTACTGAACGACCGCGGAGCGGTCGAAGGAAATAGCCGTGGGTCG
>CAZQBW010000260.1:0-7496 GCA_964591515.1 uncultured Clostridia bacterium | reverse complement strand
CGCCGTCCGGCCTCTTACCCGCCCCCTACTCCGGCACATTGAACCCCGGCGGAGGCGCCAGCATTGACGTCGCTCCAGGCCCCGGCGCCCTCAACTCGCTCGCAATCGACCGCGCCACGCGCCTCGCCTCGTCGAGCTCCTCCGGCGGCAGCGAGATCGCCCCGACCACCGGGTGCCCCCCTCCCCCGTGCCGCTCGCAGATCTTCGCGATGTTGTGCTCGCGAATCAGCGGGCTCCACGGATTGAACCCCACCGAGATCTTCGCCCGAGTCGGCGTCACGAGCACGCTCACGTTGTACCGGCAATCCGGATAGAGGTAGTACGGGATGAACTTGTTGTAGCCCTCGATGTCGAATCCCGCGACGTCGAAGAACAGAACGTTTCGCGAATATTCGCTGTGCTCGCGGATGACCTCGATCGAGCGTAGGTGCCGTTCCACGAGCGGCTCGAGCTGATTCGCGATGTACGGCTGTTCGACAATTGCGGCGAGCGGCATCACCTGCATGTCGCGTATGAGCTGCTGGATCAGCGCCGGGTCGCGAGACATCTCGACGACCTGCATGAGCTTGAGCGCGGGCTCCTTGAGCTCGACCGCCGTCTTCGCGTCCGCGTAGAGCGCCCCGTCGATGATGTTCGCCCACTCGACGAGGTCGTCGAGATCGGTCCGGTGAAATCCGAACCGCTCGCGCAGGACGTTTGCGATGAAGAGCGTGCAGGACTTCGAATCGGGATCGTAGAACTTCCGTCCGGTGGTATCGGACTGGAAGTGCGCTTCGTCCTCGGGCGTCAGGAACGCGCTCAGGTGATGGTCGAACCACCAGGTGACTTCGGGCTCGGGGCTGTATTTGAAGTCGACGATGGCGTTCTCGCCAGCGGGCTCGCGAAGGATGACGGCCGGATCTACGCCGATTCGTGGCTTGTGGGTCACGCCGACGAACTCGATCTCGGCTTCCGGGCGGACCGCCTCGGCGTAGTACCGCGCGAAGACGGCAGCCGATGCAAGCCCGTCGAAGCAGTTGTCGTGATAGAGAATTCTCAGGCGCACAGTGGCAGTCGTCCTAGAAACCGGTTTGAAGCGAATCGGCGAGTATACGGACGCTCCTAACACCCGACAAGCTGTCTCAGTGCGACTCCGTGTCTCAGTGCACTCTGTACGCGGAGCCTTCCCCGTTCATACCTCGATTTGACACTCACCCCAACCTCCGGCTACTATGGCGCGTTCGTCGCCAGACGGCGAAGTGAACAGGAGGAGCAGCGACCGTGAAATCAGGAATTCATCCGGAGTACCAGGAAGCGACCGTCATCTGCGCGTGCGGTGACCGCTTCACCACGCGGGCGACCAAGAGCGAGATCCACGTCGACATCTGCTCGGTCTGCCATCCGTTCTACACGGGCAAGCAGAAGCTTGTCGACACGGCCGGCCGCGTCGACCGCTTCAATCGGAAGTACAACCGCAAGTCCGCCGAAGCTTAGCGCACCCGTTCTCATCGAAAGCCCAAGGCCCGCTTCCCTGCAGAAGCGGGCCTTGGGCTTTCTCGCGTCAGGATCAGTACCGGGAGCGTCAGCGACCGGGTTCGGCCGGCACCAGAGCCGACCAGCCACGACCGGAGGACACCGAGATGTTCGACAGACTTGATGCCATCGAGAAGACCTACGACGACCTGACGGCCGAGCTCGGCTCGCCCGAGCTGATGGCCGACCAGAAGGCCTACCAGAAGATCGCGAAGCAGCAGCGCGACCTCGAGAAGATCGTCGTGAAGTACCGCGAGTACAAATCCGTGCGCGATGCCATCGCCGAGACGCGCGAGCTGCTCGACGAAGCGGCCGACGAGGACATGCGTGAGATGGCCCGCGCCGAGCTCGCGGACCTTGAAGTGCGCGAGCCCGCACTTCTGGCCGACCTGAAGCTCGCGCTCGTCCCGAAGGACCCGAACGACGACAAGAACGTGCTCGTCGAGATCCGCGCCGGCACGGGCGGGGACGAAGCGACGCTCTTCGCGGCCGAACTGCTGCGGATGTACGTGCGCTACGCCGAGCGGCAGAAGTGGCGCGTGCAGGTCCTAGACGAGTCAGAGTCGTCTGTCGGCGGTCTCAAGGAAGCCGTGATGCTCATCGAGGGCGAAGGCGTCTACTCGCGCATGAAGCACGAATCGGGTGTCCATCGCGTGCAGCGCGTACCGGCGACCGAGACGCAGGGCCGGATCCACACTTCGGCGGCTACCGTCGCCGTTCTGCCCGAGGCCGAGGACGTCGAGATCGACGTTCCCGAGAAGGATCTGCGGGTCGACCGCTTCTGCTCGTCGGGACCGGGGGGCCAGTCGGTGAACACGACGTACTCCGCGATCCGGATCACGCACCTGCCGACGGGCGTCGTGGTGAGCTGCCAGGACGAGAAGTCGCAGATCAAGAACCGCGAGAAGGCGATGCGTGTGCTTCGGGCGCGATTGCTGGACCTCGCCGAGCAGGAGCAGCACGACAAGATCTCCGCCGAGCGGAGGTCGCAGGTCGGCTCGGGCGATCGCAGCGAGAAGATCCGGACCTACAACTTCAAGGAGAACCGGGTCTCGGACCACCGGATCGGTTACACATCGCACCAGCTCGACCAGTTCATGGAAGGCTATGTCGACGACCTGATGGACGCGCTCGTAACGCACGAGCAGGCTGAGAAGCTCAAGAACGAGGCGGCGGCGTAAGACGTGCGAGTCGACGCCGCCGTCGTGTGGGGCGCGTCGCGCCTGACCGAGGCCGGGGTCGAGGCTCCGCGGCGGACGGCGCTGTGGCTGCTCGAGCACGCCGTCGGGATCACTCCGACGGCGGCGATTGCATACCCGGAGCGGATGCTTGAGGACGGCGAGCGCGCGGCGTTCGTCGATGCCGTCGAGCGACGGGCGTCCGGTGTGCCGCTCCAGCACATCGTAGGCGAGCAGGAGTTTCACGGTCTGGCGTTCGAGGTGACGCCTGAAGTGCTGATTCCGAGGCCTGAGACCGAGATCCTCGTCGATGCGGCGATAGCGCGGTGGTGGTCGAAGAAACGCGACGGCGCGTCGTCGGGCTCCTGCAACTGGATCGTCGACGTCGGCGCCGGGTCGGGCTGCATTCCGGTCGTCCTCGCCCGCGAATGCGCGGGAGCGCGAGTGGCTGCGGTCGACGTCTCGGAGCGTGCGCTCGCCGTGGCGCGACGCAACGCTGCGCGACACGGCGCGGATGTGCGTTTCGTCCAGTCCGATCTGCTCTCCGCGCTCGGCGGCCCGTTCGCGATCGTCACGGCGAACCTGCCGTACATTCCGGACGACGAGATTGCGACGCTGCAGCGCGAGGTCCGCGATCACGATCCCCGATTGGCGCTCGCCGGCGGGCCGGACGGGCTCGATCTCTATCGACGCCTGCTTGCGGACGCCAAGCGCGTGCTTGCACCGGACGGCGTGCTCTTCTGCGAAATCGGCATCGGCCAGGCGGAGGCGTTCGGTCGAATCGTCGCCGACGTCGGCCTGCGCCTCTCCGAGCGGATCGACGACGTCGCCGGCATCCCCCGCGTGATGGTGGTGACCCGCGAGTGATTCTCTCTGTGCACACTGTGCCTTTGTGTTCTCTGTATGGCCACGCCTTTGCCGTTGGCATACAGAGAGCACAAAGGCTCGGAGATCACAGAGTCAATTCCGCCCGTGCTATCTTGGCGCCATGACCACACCTGAGGACCGCTGTCGCACCTTCCGCGAGCTCCATCAATCCGGGTGCTTCGTCATTCCCAACCCGTGGGATGTCGGAAGTGCACGGATCCTCGAACAGCTCGGATTTCCCGCGCTCGCCACGACAAGCGCCGGCTTTGCCTGGTCGCAGGGACTGGCCGACGGCAGCGCGACGCTCGGACAGATCCTCGGGCACTTTCGATCCATCGCCGAGAGCGTGGACGTCCCGATCAATGCGGATTTCGAAGGCGGCTACGCCATCGAACCGGCCGCAGTCGGAGTCCACGTTGCCGCAGCGGCGGAAACGGGGATCGCCGGACTCTCCATCGAGGATTCCACCGGAGATCCTTCGAACCCGCTGTTCGATTTCACCCTGGCCGTCGACCGAATCCGTGCATCCCGGAAGGCCCTCGACGAAAGCGGAACCGGCGTGCTGCTCACGGCACGCACCGAAGGCTTCATCACCGGGCGCCCGGACCTCGAGGAAACGATCCGTCGACTGGTTGCCTTCGCGGAAGCCGGGGCCGATTGTCTCTACGCGCCCGGCATCCACACGCTCGAACAGATCGCCGCCGTGGTTCAGGCGGTTGCGCCGAAGCCGGTGAACGTCCTCGTCCCCGGATCTTCCTTCAGCGTCGCCCAGCTCGCGGACCTTGGTGTCCGTCGGATCAGCCTCGGTAGTTCATTGGCGGGCGCGGCGATGACCGGCTTCGTCCGGGCGGCCCGGGAGATCGCCGAGTCGGGAACCTTCACGAGTCGCGCGGAGTCGATGTCGTTTTCCGAAGTGAACGGCCTGTTCGCAAGGTAGTGAGGCGACGCTGACTCGCGTGCATTGCGCGAAGCGCTTTGGAGTGCGGCGTGAAGCGCCGCTTTGGATCGATCCAAAGCGGCGCTTCACGCCGCACTCCAAAGCGCTTCGCGCAATGCTCCACAGAAGCGGCCAGCCCGATTCCTCTGCGAACGCACGAAGCGCGGGACGGATCAGGATCCATCCCGCGCTTCGCAACCGAATCTGCGGATAAACTTCCCTACATCGCGTTCAGCGCCCCAGCTGCGACGTTGAGGACAATGCTCAGGACGAGAAGCCCCGTCCAGATGAGCATGATGTTCTTGATGTTCTGTTTGTCAGCGTTCATCCAGCCCCAGATCAACGTGTAGAGACCGCAGATCAGGCCAAGGATGCCGTATAGCGGTCCTTCGGTCTGAAAGAGCTTGATCAACACGATGATGAAGCAGACGAACGAGCCAAGACCCGCGACCATCGCAAGCAGGCCGATCAGCATTCCCATGGAATCCGCACCTCCGTGGTGTTGGTGATTTGTCGAAACTTACGAAACGAGAGGACGCTGGCGGGGTGCATCCCCTTTCTCCAGCTGCAATGTCCGCAAGTATCGACAGCGACCCATTGAAGGTCAAGCGAGACTTATCCGGGCGCGGGAAAACGACGAACCGGGAGACACCGACCGGCCTCTGAGCGCTCCGTGCCTCTATGCTCTCTGTACGCCGACGGCAATGGCGTAGCCATACAGAGAGCACTGAGACACGGAGAGCACGAAGACGACCGCAAAGACGTCGGTACGGACGCTCGCTACCGCTCGCGGTTCAGGGCATCTCGGTGACGCCGTCGATGACGCCGTCGCTCTCCTCGCTTCTCGGACGCGGCGGATGGCCGATCCCCTCGAGCTTCTGCGGGTCCCGCCAGAAGTCGAACACGGCGACCTGCTGCACGCACGCGATCGTGCACAGCGGTGCGCACGACTTCTTCGTGTCGTACTCCCGGCGGATGTCCTCGAGCGTGTACTCGTGGATCGGGATCGCCGGATATCCACGCTGCTGCGAGCAGTAGTGCACGAGGCCCTCTTCGCAGATGTAGATGTAGCGCCCGCCGGCCCGGCAACTCCAGTTGTTCGGCTTGCCGTTCGCCAGGTTGTCCTGGAAGTGGTTCACCCTCGTGTAGCCGCGCTTGCCGAGCTTCTTGTGCTCCTCGAAGACCGCCATCTCGCGATCCGTCAGCGCCTGCAGCGTCCCGGTCCCGTCGTGGATGATGCCCATCGACGACGTGAACCCGAGCTCGACCGCGCGCTTCGCGATGACGATCGCGTCCTCGGGATTCTTGATCCCGCCACCGATCACCGAATTGATGTTTATGTTGAAGTTGGCGTTATCGCGCAGGTGCCTGAGCTTCTTGTCGAGCACCTTGAGGCTCTTCTTCGAGACCTCGTCGGGGATGACGTTGTCGATCGAGATCTGCAGGTACTGAAGACCGGCTTCGTTGAGCTTCTTGATCCGCGAAGGGCTCATCAGGTACCCGTTCGAGATCAGCCCCGAGATCATGCCGTGGTGCCGGATCCTCGCGATGATCTTGTCGAGATCCGGATGCATGAGCGGCTCGCCGCCGCTGATCGTCACGATGCCCGTGCCGAAGTAGGCCAGGCGATCGATCCGCGCGAGCATCTCCTCGGTCGAGACCGGCTTCGAGACCGCGTCGAACTCGTTGCAGTAAGTACAGGCGAGATTGCACCGGCGCATGGGGACGATGTGCGCGAGCAGCGGATGCCGCGTCGAAAGCAGTCCCTTGGCCATGAATTTCGCGACGTTGTATCGCGTGGAGAGCTTCTTGGAGGTCGTGATCATCGATTCATCCGAACTGGATGGCCAATCGAGCGGGAGGACGCGTTCGAAACGGCGCCGGGCGCCGCGGCCATGTGAAGTTCAACGCAATGTAACCGGCCGATTCTAGGCCAGCGGGTCCAGAGGATGCAAGCTCATGTTCTTCCGCTATACTCCAACGCATGAGCGAGGGACTCTACTTCCGACAACTGCTTTCCGGCCGCGACTTTGCAAAGACGGACCGCGTCGCCGCCGGCATGGTCAACTTCGTCTACCTGATCGGCGACCTCGCGACGCGCGAATGTGTGGTCGTCGATCCGGCCTGGGACGTCCGTGGAATCCTCGACGTCGTGGACGCGGACGGGATGACGCTCACGGGCGCGCTCGGCACGCACTACCACCCCGATCACGTCGGCGGATCGATGTTCGGGTTCACGGTCGAGGGGATGGAGACGCTTCTCGAGCTGCGCCCGGTACCACTGCACGTGAACGACCACGAGGGCGACGGTATCAAGGTCGTCACGGGGCTCGAGGAGTCGGATCTCGTGCGCCACGGGAGCGGCGACACGCTCGACGTCGGCGGCGTGAAGATCCGGTTCATCCACACGCCGGGGCATACGCCGGGCAGCCAGTGCTTTCTGGTCGACGGACGGCTCGTGTCGGGCGACACGCTCTTCATCGACGGCTGCGGGCGGGTTGACCTGCCCGGCGCAAACCCGGCGGACATGTACGAGAGCCTCACGCAGAAACTCGCGAAGCTGCCGGACGACACTGTGCTCTACCCGGGCCACGACTACGGCCACATCCCCTCGGGCAGCCTCGGCGACGTCAAACGCGACAACGCCTACATGAACATCCCGTCGCTCGACCGGTGGATGGCGATGATGGGCCCGCCGCGGGGATTCTGAATGAAGAGGCATCGCGGATTTTGCGGATGAGGCGGATTGCGCGGATCTGAGCTGCAATCTGTTCAGATCCGCCAGATCCGCGTTGCTCCCTGGACAAGAATCCTTACTATCGCCTGGCCTCGCCTCCGAAACGCTTCTGCAGCCACGCGATCATCGTGGGTTCATGGTCCGGATCAGCTCGATCGCAGGCATTCTGCCAGTCGCGTGGAGCTCCTTCATGCACGTAATGCACGCCGCCTTGCCCGAGACCGTCTGCAAACCGTGTCCGGCATTCGGCAGGCGGACGACGAGA
>CAZQBW010000259.1:0-7521 GCA_964591515.1 uncultured Clostridia bacterium | reverse complement strand
TACCGCGGGTCGCGCGAAGGCTCGCTGCGCTCGCCCGCGCGCGACCCACGGCTATCTCCTTCGACCGCTCCGCGGTCGTTCAACAGGCCAAACTTCAGTCGACCGCTCCGCGGCCGTAGGCGCTGAGCCTCTGACCCAAGCGAGCGCGACGAATCCCAGATTGGCTCAGCATCACGTACGGGGTGCTCACTCAACGAAACAGTGGACTAGGTGGACATCTGCTCGCCTAGACCGTGAAACGTCAAATCAGCATCCCGTTGTTCTGACCCTCCGGATTTCGCGACGCGCGGACCTTCTGGGCAAGGCGCATCATCAGTCGCTGCTCGATCGGATAGCGGAAATAGCCGTGACGATATCGCGCTCTCGTGATCGCCGAGTATGCGAAGAGAATCGCACCCTGAATCTTCTTGCGGCGGAACCGGGCGCGGTCGCGATGCCGTCCGCGAAGCGCCTTCGAAGCGATGGTCGAGGTCCTCGTGAAGACCTCCTGTTCGGGCAGCATCCACGGCACCTGATTCGAGGCGTGGACGAAGTGCTTCCAGCGTTCGAGATCCGTTGGCGGCACGAGCCCATTCTGCAGGGAGAGCTCATATGCCGCGCTTCCAGGATACGGCGTGTACATGACGACGTAGATGGTCGCCTTCGGGCTGACCTCGTAGATCCGGAGCATCGTTTCGGACGCAAGCTTCAGATCCTCCCTACCGATCTCTTCGAGCGTCCGGTCTACAGTCTTCACCGGAATACCCTGAATGAAGGACCCGGTCAGGATGACGTCGTGTTCGTGCAGGATGCGGGCCGTCTCGACGATCTCGTCCGCCGTGTATTTTTTTCCTACGGCCTTCAGGACGGTCGGCGACGCCGACTCGATTCCGATGAACACCTGGAGGAATCCGCTTCTCTTCAGAATGTCCCACGTCTCCTCGTCGAGCTTCTTGATGGTTTCGAGCCGGCTCGTCGCGGACCATTTGATGCCGAGATTCCGCTCGATCATCAGCTCGGAAATGCGACGAACGCGCTTCACGTCGATGAAGTAGATCGGATCCTCGAAGACGACCACCTCGACGCCATACTCGTTACGCAGTAGCTCGAGCTCATCGATGACACGCTCGGGACTCTTCGCGTACCAGCGCCGGTTCGACGTCATTGGCTCGGAGCAGAAGCTGCAACTGAACGGGCATCCGTAGCTGCTGTAGTACGTGACGGCTCGTTTTCCAGAAAGTCGCGTCTCGAGCGCCTGCGAATGAAGCAGTACGAACCGCTCCATGTCCAGAAGCTCGAATGGCATCGGTGGCAGCTTGTCGATGTCGACCGTGGGTCGACATCCGGTCGAAACTACCTTGCCGTCCCGCTTGAAGTAGATCCCGGCCACCTCGTCGTACGGTCGTCCGGTCTCGATGGCCTCGATGAGATCCATGAACGTCGCTTCGCCCTGCCCGGCCACGACGATGTCGACGAGCGGGTGCTCGGCCGTCTGTTCGGGGGCAATCGACGGGTGCGTTCCACCCCAGACGATGGGAAGGTTCGGGAACAGCTCGCGCACTTTCGCGCACATCTTCAGACCTTCTCCGATCATGGAGCCCGTCAGTGACGACACGCCGAAGACGATCGCGTCCTTGCAGGCCTCGAGCACCTGGGCTTCGGGGTCGTCGTCGACGTCCTGAACAACGATCGATACCGGATAGCCCCTACTGTGCGGCTCCGCCGACACGGCCAGGAGCGGCAGCGGAAGGCCGAAGTATGGGGATCCGACCCAGGGACTGGGGCTGAAAAGCACGACCCGTCCGTGGTGGGCCGACGGCTCGGTGAGCTGAGCGTCAGGTTGAGTCACGGCCACGTTTCTACCTTGGATCGACAACGATGGCAACCGTGACCGGGAAGTGGCTCCCACATCGAGCGCTCTCCAGGACGTTCCGAGTCCCAAATATTTGCCGCCATTGGCTTTGTTGGCTGTCGGCCAACGGTGCTAGAATCCGGTTTTCGAACGTATGACAGAGGCCGAACACCGACACCCGCGGAGCGAATTCCTTCGGCTCTTCGCCTACGTCAGGCCGCACGCAGCCGTTTTCGTGCTGGCAGTGATGCTGACCGCGCTCGTCGGAGGGCTCGAGACGGTCGTGACGGCGCTCGTCATTCCCCTCGTCGACGGGCTGAAGAGCTCGCCAGCCGATTCGCTTGCACTGGGGGCCGCCGGCTCGAACGGGTTGACCGGATTCATTCGCGGTCTCTTTCCAGCTGGCGCCGCCTACTGGCCGATACTCGCCGGCTCGCTCGTGTTGATAACGCTCGTGAAGGGGCTCTCGGAGTACGCGTCCAACATGCTCATGACGCGAACGGGGCTAAAGGTCGTGACGCGACTTCGCCGTCAGCTCTACGAGCACATCCTCCGGCAGTCGCCGGTGTTCTTCCAGAAGTACCCCTCCAGTTCGCTCCTGGCGCATCTCGCGAACGACACCGAGAAAGTCCAGCTTGGCGTTTCGTATCTCGTGGCGGACCTGCTGCGCGAGGGATTCACCTTTCTCGGGATCCTAGTCTTCGTGTTCGTGCTCAACTGGAAGCTGACCCTCGTGTTCCTGGCTCTCGGTCCGGTCGTCTATTTCGTCACCGTCCGACTTGGCCGTCGACTCCGTCACCGCAGCAACGCCGCTTTGCGAGACACCGAAGATCTCTTCGGAACGGCGCAGGAAGCCATTGGCGGCATCGCCATCGTGAAGGCCTTTGCGGCCGAGGAGTACGAGAGTCGACGGTTCAGCGCCGCGGCCGAGCGGCTGGCGCGCAGCCAGTATCGCGCGGCAGTAGTGAACTTCCTTTCGTCGCCTCTGCTCGAGTTGATCGGCATGATCGCGATCGCGCTGTTTCTGCTCTACGCACAGTCGATCGTGGCAAGCAGCGAGATGTCGGCCGGTGCGCTCGTCGGCTGGGTGGTTGCGGTCTTCCGGCTCTACGATCCCGTCCGGCGGCTCTCTCGAGTGCAGAACCAGTACCAGCAGGCGTTCGCCGCAAGCGCGCGCATCTTTTCGATTCTCGACACTCACACTGAACAGACGGACCCGCCAGGAGCGATCGAGTTGCCACCGTTCGCCGGTCGAATCGAGTTCCGCAATGTCTCGTTCCGATATCCTGACGGCGACCGCGATGTGCTGCACGGAGTCAGCCTCACTATCGAGCGCGGCGAGGTCGTGGCGCTCGTCGGACACTCTGGCGCGGGGAAGTCAACGATGGCGAGCATCATGCTGCGACTGCACGATGCCACTGACGGCTGCGTGCTGGTGGATGGCGTCGACGTGCGGACCGCGACACTCGCAAGTCTCCGGCGACAGGTGGCCCTCGTCTCCCAGGAGACGATCCTCTTCAACGACACGGTGCTTGCGAATATTGCATACGGCATCGAGTCTCCGGACCCTGCGGCGGTTCGTCGGGCGGCGACGATCGCATATGCGGACGGATTCATCGAGGAGCGCCCGGACGGCTACGCGACCGCGATCGGCGAACGGGGAATGCGTATGTCGGGAGGACAGCGCCAGCGCCTGGCCATCGCTAGGGCGCTTCTGAAGGACGCACCCATACTCGTCCTTGACGAGGCAACCTCGGCGCTCGACACGCACGCCGAGCGCGAGGTCCAGCGTGCGCTGGCGAACCTGATGGAGGGCCGGACGAGCCTCGTCATTGCCCATCGCTTGTCCACTGTCCAGCGCGCCGATAAGATTGTTGTCCTCGATGGCGGACGTGTTGTGGAAGAAGGTCGCCACGAGGATCTGCTGGAGCGCAATGGACTTTATCGCGCGCTCTACGAAATGCAGTTTGACGACACACCGCCGGTCAGAGATCCGATGTCAGTGGTCAATGACCCCTAGTCCGCGACCTCGCGAAGCAGTATCGGACCAACAATGATCAAGAGCATGACAGGTTTCGGCCGCGGCAGCGCCGAGGGCGATCACGTAAAGGCCACAGTCGAGATCCGGGCCGTCAACAACCGTCACCTCGACGTGCATGTACGGTTGCCTCAGGAGCTGGCGTCGATGGAGATCGCCATCAAGAAGCAGGTTGCCGCAGCGCTCAAGCGAGGCCGCGTGGACGCGACCATTGGGCTCGAGCGGGCGACGACCAGTTCCTATTCGGTCAATCGCGAGGCCGTCCGAAGCTACCTCGATGCGCTAAAGGTTCTTAAGGACGAGTTCGGGTTTTCAGGCGACGTGCCCGCCGAGGCCGTGCTTCGACTGCCCGGCATCCTGCAGTCGGGATCCGAGACGGCCGGGACAGAGTCCGATGTCGCCCTCGTCGTCACCGAGGCGCTGACCGCAGCGCTCGTCGAGCTCGTTGCAATGCGAGCAGTCGAGGGTGCCGAGCTTGCGGCCGAGATGTCGAGCCGTCTCGATCGGATCGAATCGCTCGTGCCCTCGATCGAGGCACGAGCGGTCGATTTGCCTTCGCAGTACCGCGACCGCCTCGACAAGCGCCTTGCGGAGCTCGTTCGCGGAAAGCCGCTCGACGAAACGCGTCTCGCCCAGGAAGTCGCCTACCTTGCCGAGCGCACCGACATTGCCGAAGAGCTCGCGCGGCTCAAGAGCCATCTGACCCAGTTTCGCCAGGCGATGTCCGGTGAATCGGGCGAAACCGGAAAGCGTCTGGATTTTCTGCTCCAGGAGATGAACCGCGAGGCCAACACCACGCTTTCCAAGTCGGGCGACGTCGACATCAGCGAGTCGGCTATAACGATAAAGACGGAAGTAGAAAAGCTGCGCGAGCAAGTACAGAATGTCGAGTGATCGCGGCCAGCTTTTTGTGGTCTCGGCGGCGTCCGGTTCCGGGAAGTCGACGCTGGTCGACCGTGTGACTACCCGACTCGAGAACACGGGCCGCGTCATCACGTGCACGACGCGCGCACCGCGCGGGCAGGAGAAAGACGGCGTCGACTACCACTTCCTGACGACAGCGGAGTTCGAGCGCAGGATCGAGGCCGGCGATTTCCTAGAGTACGCGCGGATTCACGGAGGCAATCTCTACGGGACGTCTCGTACTCTGCTCGAGGAGTCGCTCGCCAGCGGTCGGGACATGTTTCTCGTCGTCGACATTCAGGGAGCGACGGCAGTACGGTCTGCATTGCCGGATGCCGTTTTCGTGTTCATCCTGCCGCCGTCGTACCGAGTGCTGGAAGAGCGCTTGCGCGCAAGGGCGCTCGAGGACGGCGTAACGGACTCGGCGGACATGGCCGAGAGGCTGGATACTGCCCGGCAGGAGGTTCGGTGCGTCTGGGAGTATTCCTTCGTTGTCGTCAACGACGAGCTCGAGCGCGCATCGACCGTCCTCGAAAGTATCGTCATCGCGCACCGCAGCCGGCTTGCGCAGCAGCGCGAGCGCATAGATGAGATCCTCGGGACGTTCGGGCGTGAAAACGCACATGCCTGAGCCGCTGAGAATCGCGCTCGCCGTTACGGGCTGCATCGGCGCCTACAAGGCGGCCGAGGTGCTCCGGCTGTTGCAGCAGGACGGCGTTGACGTGCGCGTGGCGATGACCGCTTCGGCGCAGCAGTTCGTCGGTCCTGTCACCTTTGAAGGGCTCTCGGGCCATCCGGTGATCACGTCGATGTGGGAGCCGAGCGCGACCGGCGCGATCAGGCACATCGAGCTTGCCCAGTCGATCGATCTGCTCGTCGTGGCACCGGCGACGGCGAACATCCTGGCCAAGTTTGCGAACGGGATCTGCGATGACTTCGTGACGACGCTCTACGTGTCGACGACGGTGCCGGTGCTGGTGGCGCCGGCGATGAACGTCGAGATGCTGCGACACCCTGCGACCCGGGAAAACCTCGCGCGACTCGCCGCTCGAGGTGTCCACATCGTCGAGCCCGGCAGCGGATATCTCGCGTGCGGAATGGTCGGGGAAGGCCGTCTGGCTGAGCCGCGCGAGATCGCGGACCGTGCGCTTGCGCTGATGCGCCCTGGTTCGGGACCGGGCGATCTCTCTGGACACCGGGTGCTGGTCACTGCCGGTCCGACGCGCGAGCCGATCGATCCGGTTCGCTTCGTCACGAACCGCTCGTCCGGACGAATGGGGTACGCCGTCGCCGAGGCCGCGTCAGCGCGCGGCGCCGAGGTGATGCTGGTTTCGGGGCCGGTGTCTATCGACCCCCCCAGCGGCGTTGACGTTGTTCGAGTCGAAACTGCGGCCGAGATGGCGGCAGCGACGCTCGAGCGCGTCGATTGGTCGACGATGATCGTGAAGTCGGCGGCCGTTGCCGACTACCGCCCGGTTTCGGTAGCCGACAGAAAGATCAAGAAAGCCGGTGACTCGATGACGATAGAGATGGAGAAGACGGAAGACATCCTATCTGCCATCGGAGCACGAAAGGGCGATCGGGTGCTCGTCGGCTTTGCGGCGGAGACCAATGATCTGGTCGAGAACGCCCGCAAGAAACTCGAATCGAAGAACGCCGATCTGATCGTCGCGAACGACGTGACGAGGGAGGGCGCGGGTTTTGACCTGGACACGAACATTGCAGTGCTCGTCGGTCGCGACGGGCGTGCCGATGAGCTCCCGATGATGTCGAAGCGGCAGCTTGCGGACCGGATTCTGGATGCGGCACTCGCCGTGGCGACGCGCCGAGTCGGCCGATGAATGACGAAACGGATCGCGAGGAACTCGCCGAACTGGTGCGCGACGTCAGGGCGTACGCCCGTTACGTCCGTGACATCGGCGATGGATACGTGAGCGTCGACGCCCCGGCGTCTGAGTTGCGCGCACCGTTTCGGACCGTGATGGCGGCTGTAGCTGAAGCAGATTCGGAGGACACAGGAACGATGCCGCGACAGAAAGCCATCCGGGCTGTAACGGAGCCGGAGTCGTCGATCGAGTCGCTCGACGCCATCCGCGCAGACCTGGGCGACTGCACGCGCTGCAAGCTTCACACGGGACGGACGAACATCGTCTTCGGCGAGGGGAATCCGAACGCGTCGCTGATGTTCGCTGGCGAGGGCCCGGGTGCCGATGAGGATGCAAGCGGCCGCCCATTCGTCGGTGCCGCGGGGCAGCTGCTCGACCGCATCATCGAGTCGATCGGACTGCGTCGCGAAGACGTCTACATCGCCAACGTCGTGAAGTGTCGGCCGCCGGGAAACCGCGCACCGGAGAGGGACGAGGCCACCACGTGCCAACCTTTCCTGTATCGACAAATCGCGGCGGTGTCGCCGAAGGTGATCGTCGTGCTCGGGAACACGCCGCTCGAATCCCTGCTCGGTTTCAAGGGCGGCATCACGAGGCTGCGCGGGAAGTTCCACGAGTTCAGGGGCATCCCCGTAATGCCGACGTTCCATCCGGCATACCTTCTGCGCGACCCGTCGAAGAAGCGCGACGTCTGGGAAGACATCAAGCTCGTGAAGGCGCGTCTCGACCGATAGCGTTTGCCAGATCGTGCCTCTGTGTTCTTCGCGTCTCTGTGTGCCTGGCTCTTGCAGACCGGAAGAGCTACGCACACAGAGTTGCCCATGCGGTTTCGCCGCACCCCCTTTGATGAAACGGAACGGATT
>CAZQBW010000258.1:0-7610 GCA_964591515.1 uncultured Clostridia bacterium | reverse complement strand
ACGACGCACGTTATCTGTGGGACTGACGATGCGACCGCTCCGCGGTCGGACCGAGGTGGGCGGCGGTACCGCGGGTCGCGTGTGCTCGTTGCACTCGCCCCCGCGACCCACGGCTATTTCCTTCGACCGCTCCGCGGTCGATCGCCCCTACCGGGGCTCTCGCGTCTCTCCTTCGTCAGTCCCACGGCTTTCGCCGTGGGCTCAGGTTCTTTCGCGCCTCCGGCGCTCTCCGGAACCAAGTTCTATGCGAGCCGTGCGCCACCAATCACGGTGCCGATGCGTGGGCTTGCAATATTAGTGTCGTCGCGGATTATGTGACAAACCTATGATCGTCTCGGTAAATGGCCTCGGCCACTTCCGTGAACCCATAGTCAGGATCGTCGCCGCCAGGAACGGCGACGGACCCGTCGCCCGAGCGCTGCGCGACGCGCTTCCCGAGATCTTCAGGGAGTACTGACGGCACTCACCGGATGACAGTCTGTCGCCGTGGTCGCAGCCGCCGCTGCCGTGGGACGCGACTGACCTGGTTTGCGCCGGACGTACTCGATCTTCTCCATCCACTGCTCCTTTCCGTCCTGGTACCAGGTCCATTGCGACGTGAAGTGGTCGTCGTCGATGAACGTCATCACGACCCGGTCCATGTGCCCCTTGTCGCGGCTTGGCAGGTTCGTCGCATCGCGAAAGGTCAGCTCGATGGTGCTGACGTCCGGCGAGATCGCTGTCGCGCGAAGCCTCGGCTGATTTCGGGCAACGCAGTAATGCGTGAGCACGAGCTCGTCGCCGTCGAGGTGGTACATCGTCACCATCGTCTCGTTCGGGTGCGAGTCGAACGATCGGCACATGAGCACCGAGCCGCCGGCGATGACCTGGAAAGTGTTCGTGTCCTCCCAGCCCTTCGTGCTCCTGCCGTCCCATTCGCCTTCGATCGCCTTCAGTCGCTCGAAGGCGCGCTCTGCGAGGCTCTTCGCTTTCGAGGCCGTTGCCCCTGACTGGGCCGAAACTGGCGTGACAAGCGCAAGAGCAAGAATCGTCGCTACGTGGATCTTCATCATGTGCTTCACGTGCCTCCGTATTCAGACTGGATCGATGCGACGCAACTCGATGGCTCCACCGTGGACCAGATGCGGACAGCCGGCTGCGATAGCTGCGGCCTCTTCTTCGCTGCCCGCGCGGATGACGAAGTAGCCGCCGAGCGCGGCGCCTTGCGGTGAGACAGGCCCCGAGCCGCCGATTGCGCCAAAGAGCCGACGCTCGTCGGTCAGCTTCTCACCTGCCACGAGGCTGCCGGCGCTGGCGAGTCCTCCCGCCCACTCCTTGTACTCCTCGACCGTTCGGCGCGCTTCTTCCGGAGTGCGGGCCGCTTCCGCGACCGGATCGTCGTAGAGAAACAGCACGAATTCGGCTCGAGGATCGGGTGGTGACGCCACTGGTTTCGCGTACCACCCGCCAAGCCAGGCGCCAATCGCCAGTAGCGCGATTGCCATCGCGACACGAAAGTACGGAGTCGGAGAACGCCAGAATCCGGGATGAGCACGCGGTACGGGCTCCGCGGCATCGAGCGCAACGATGACGCGATCCTTCAGGGCCAGGCCGGGGTCCTCGTCGGGCCAATTCCCGAGCCGCTCCCAGAGTGGCCCGAGCGACGCAACTTCGGCGCGGCACGCCGGGCAGCCGGCCAGGTGCCCCTCGACAGCGGCGCGGTCTCCGGCTCCCCGGACATAGTCAATCAGCTGTCCGTTCAGCTCGTCGCAGGTCATGTTGTCCTCCCGTCAACGCCACGTAGGCATCCCTCAGCTCGGCCAGCGCGCGATGCGCCCTGACCCTCACTGCCCCCGCACTGCAGTCGAGCAGGGCCGCGATCTCGTCGTGCCTCAGACCTTCGAATCGGACGAGCACCAGCAGTTCCCTCCGATCAGCGGGCAGGCTGAGCATTGCGGCCCGAAGCGTTGCGATCTCCTCGTCCAGGCGCGCCGCTTCGAACTGCGAGATGCGCGGATCGGCAACCGTCTCGGCCCGTTCAAGTGGTTCGTCCCTGGTTGCCCTTCCCCAATGGTCCGCGAGGACGTTTCGTGCGATGCGGTACATCCAGACCGGGAAACTCGCCTTTGCGCGATAAGTCTTCCTGTACTTCAACATGCGAAGAAAGGCTTCCTGCACAAGGTCTTCACTTGTCTCCCTGCGGTCAGTGAGACGAAGGAAGAAGTTGAAGAGCCGGACGTGGTGGCGGTCGAAGAGATCAGCGAGCAGCGATACCTCGCCGTTGCACACCGCGATCATCAGTTCCGTGTCAGTCCTCGATTCCACTCAGGCTCCCGGTTCCGTGCTCACGAGACAATAGACTCGGTGCGCCAGCAACCGTTACAGGCCGGGAATGCATTTCGATGGAGCCCGGGCTTGGCTGCCAGTCGCCTTCTATCTGATGAACTCTGCCGGACCCGGCGCAATGCTCACCCGTATCGGGCGATTTCGAGTAATCTTAGGCGCTGTCCGGACTACGATTTCTTGCCCTAACAAACATGCCTGTCCGTTTCGCCCGATCGAAGGCGGTAGCTGCCGTCCGTGCATTCTCAGCGATCATCGCCTCCCTAACGCTGGCGACGGTCGTGGCCCCTTTCGGCCGAGGTGTCCCAACTGACGCTCCCGCAAGGCCGGAGCGCGCCGGGACAGCGGCGCCCTTCGATATTGCGCTGACCGGTCGGCCGAGCACGCGAACTTTCACGAACAAGGACGGACTTCCCCAGAACTCGATCTCGACCGTCGTCACAGACCTGACCGGGATGCTATGGATCGGCACGAAGGACGGAGCCGCGAGCTACGACGGGCGGTCGTGGCGGATCCTGAACATGCCTTCCGAGATCGGCCAGAACAGCGTGGACCTCATTCTTCCCGCGTCGAACGGAGACATGTGGTTCGGAATCAGCGGCGGCGGCATTGCGCGCCGGTTTCCCGACGGAACCTGGGCAACTTATTCCACGCCGCACAATTCTCCGGACGATTTACAGGTGCAGTTCTCGGAGCTCGAAGAGCCGGACGGCCGGCGAACCGTCGGCCTCCTGACGGGCCGGGCTTTCACGAGGTTCATCGACGGCGCGTGGGTCGACGATCCTGAGTTTCCGCGACCCCCGACCGGTCACGCAGGAGCCGCCAACGTCGTCAAAGGCGCCGACGGAATCTGGGAGCTCTGGGTCGGCCTGCCCGATGGCCGCACGGCGCGCCGTCGCCTTGGCACCTGGAGTGTCTTCCCTGCCCAGTCCGCCGAGCTTCCTGACAGCTTCCTCTGTTTCGTAAGGACGGCTGCCCTGGGAGGCACACCGCAACTGATCGCAAGCCGTGTCAGCGGAATCTACGTATTCACTGGAACTGAGTGGGTACCGGAAGAAACGACCCGCGGCGATGCTCGTTTCAAGTACATCTTCCGGCTCTGCGAAACTCGCTCACCCGACGGGGCGCTGACACTCTGGGCAGCCGGAATCGTCGGAACCATGTTCCGGTACGCGGCCGGGGAATGGCGTCCCTTCGAACATCCGACGGTCAAGGACGGAGGCGTCTGGTCGCTGGTCGCAACCGGAGATGCGCAGGCGACGCACGCCCTGTGGATCGGGACGTCAGGCCTTGGACTCGTCCGCCTCCAGTTCGGCTCGTGGCTCGCCTTCGACCGCTCGAACGGTCTTACCAATGATTCGGTCTACAGCATTCTCGTCACTCGCGATGCCGCCGGTGGAGACGTGCTGTGGATCGGAACCCTGCGCGGTGGGCTTGTCCGGTTCGCGCGTGACGGGACACGGGAGGTGGTGTTCACAAACGGCAACAGAATCGCCTGGGTGTCGGCGCTCGCGGTACTCGAGGAAGGCCCGAACGAGAAGGTCGTAGCAGCGCTGGACGGCGGGCTGGCCATAATCGAAAACGGCGTTGCGGTCCGTTACCTTGGTGTCTCTGACGGCGTTCCGGGATACATGGCCACGAGCCTTCTGCGATCCGTCGACAATGCCGGCCAGCCTTTTGTCTGGGTCGGCGCGGCAGCGGGAATGTGCCGTCTAGTGGGAGATTCCATCCAGCCGGCACCGGCAGCGCTCGATACCGTGAAGTCGACTGTCAAGTGTCTCGCCGAGACCGTGGATGAATCAGGAAAGCGCATCCTCTGGGTTTCGACCGAAACCGGTCTCGTGCGATTCGACGGCGAGCGCGCCACAACGATCACGATGGCGGAAGGCCTCTCGTCGAATGCGACGCGCTCGCTACACGAAGTGAGGCTCGAGGACGGCACGCGTGAGCTGTGGGTTGGCACGTCGGCCGGCGTCACCCGTCTCTCGCTCTCGGATCCGACGGCACCGGTCAGGACTCTGTCGACGACCTCGGATCCTGCGTTGCCGAACAACATGATCTACCGCATCGAGGAGGATTCTAACGGCCGTCTCTACTTGATGACCAATCGGGGCGTCGCCCGGCTCTCCCGGCGCAAGTCGGCCGAAAAACCCTCACCGGAGTTCGACGTCGATGTGTTCACGTCGAACGACGGAATGCCGAACGACGAATGCAATACCGGCGCATCGACAGTGGATGACCGGGGCCGTGTCTGGATCGGTACCACAAGCGGCGCGGCTGTCTACGATACCGCTGCCGAGATCGTAGCTTCTCCCAGCAACCTGGTTTTCGTGCGCCAGTCCGTCGTCGACGACGAGAACCGGACGCTTGTCCCGAACGAGGAACTGTCCCACGACCGAAATCACGTCGTTTTCGAGTACTCACTTCTCAGCTACAACCGCGAGGCGGCCACGCGGTATCGGTCGCATCTCGTCGGTTACGAATCTGAGCCCGGTGATTGGTCACCCGAATATCGACGTGAGTTCAACAGCCTCGCCCCCGGACCATACACGTTCAGGGTCTGGGGCCGGGACGCAACGGGAAATGTCACGGGTCCGATCGAAATTGCATTTCGTGTTGTCCCGCCGCCGTGGCTCAGCTGGTGGGCGTTTTCGTTGTACGCGATAACGCTGCTGGGCCTTGTATACCTCGGAGTCCGTTGGCGTTTTCGAGCCCTGGCTCGACAGAATGTACATCTCGAAGCTGCGATCGAGCAGAGGACGAAGGAGCTCGAAAGGACCGTAAGTGAACTGCAGATATCGCAGAAGAATGCGTTGATGGCCGAGCGAACGGCCCAGGAGGCAAACCTCGCCAAGAGCGTGTTTCTCGCAAACATGAGTCATGAGCTGCGTACCCCGCTCAATGCGGTGCTCGGATTTGCACAGCTTCTCGACCGAACCGGAACGCTCGGGACGCCGGAACGCCACCAGGTGGGGATCATCCGCCGCAGCGGCGAGCATCTTCTGGGCCTGATCAACGACGTCCTGTCGCTGGCGAAGATCGAGGCCGGTAAGCTGGAACTGCACGACCAGCCGTTCTCGCCCCTGGATCTCATTGCGGGTGTCGAGGCAATGACTCGCGTTCGGACCGAGGCAAAGGATCTGCACTTCGAAGTGGTGGTCGGCGAGGGCTTTCCCCCGGTCGTGCGAGGCGACGACGGCAAGCTGCGACAGATCCTGCTCAACCTGCTCGGCAATGCCGTGAAGTTCACCGACCAGGGTGAGATTCGGCTGGTTGCCGAGTGGCGTGACGGCCGTGGCTGGTTTGAAGTCCTGGACGAAGGCCGCGGGATTGCCGAGTCAGAAAGAGCGCGGCTGTTCGAGGCGTTCTCACAGACTGCAAGTGGCCGAGCGACAACGGAGGGTACGGGTCTCGGCCTCTCCATCAGCCGCCAGATCGTGCGGCTCATGGGCGGCGACATCACTTTCGAGAGCCGGAACCCTCGCGGCAGCATTTTTCGATTCGACGTCCCGCTTCCGGAATCCGACGAACAGGCCGTTTCGAGTGACCAGCGTGGCGTCCTTCGACTAATGGCCGGAGAGCGGCGGCGGCGCGTTCTTGTAGTCGATGACAGCGCCGAGAATCGACTGTTGCTTGTGACGATCCTGGAATCCGTCGGATTCGATGTGTTCGAGGCCAGGGACGGACAGGAAGCGGTTGACGTTGTGGCGGAAAGGCGGCCGCGCGTCATCTTCATGGATCGTCGCATGCCGGTCATGGACGGCCTCGAGGCCACGCGCCGAATCCGGGCAATGGAGCGTGAGGAAGGTCGATATCCGAGCGTGATCGTTGCGACCACGGCCAGCGTATTCGAGCAGGAACGTGCCGAGATCCTTGCAAGCGGATTCGACGAGCTGATCATCAAGCCGTATGACGAGGCGAAGATCTTCGAAGTGCTCGGCCGTCTGGGCGGGGTTCGATTCGAATTCGAAGCCATTGCCGATACTGGAGGTGTCGAGTCTTCTCCGGCCGAATCGGTGCTGGCGAGACTCGAGTTCTTCGACCCAACGATCGTGCAGCGACTGTCCGTCGAGCTGAATGCGGGCGACCGTGAGTTGGCCATCGAGACAGCCCGCGAAATCGCGAAAACCGATGCGGACCTGGGAGCCGAGGTCGAACGACTCATCCGTGAGTTCAGGATGGAGCCGCTCTTCGAGTTGCTCGAACGCGACATGCCGCGATCCGACGCATAAAGTCTGAACCAACCCTGCAGCGACCTTTCGTGATGCGAGCACTATTCATCGGAAACAGCTTCACGGCCCGAAACGACGTGCCGGAAATGATCTCTCAGCTCGCGCTATCCAGCGGCGAAAGGCTGGAGCACGTCCTGATCAGTGCAGGAGGCGCCTCGCTTCGCCGGCACTGGAACAAGGGCGATGCGCAGCGGGCCTTTACCGATGGCCACTTCGACGTCGTCGTTCTCCAGGAGCAGAGCACGCTACCCGTGAAGAATGCCAACAGGATGTTCGAGAACGTTCGACTGTTCGACGAGGCCATTCGGGCAGCGGGCTCGAGGACGGTTCTCTACATGACCTGGGCGCGCCTACACGAACCCCAGAACCAGCGCGTTATTGCAGATGCATATCTGACCATCGGCACCGAGCTTGGCGCTGACGTTGCGCCGGTCGGCCTGGCGTGGGAACGCTTTCTGGCTGCGCATACGACTCCTGTGCTTCACGACAAGGACAAGAGCCATCCATCACTGGCGGGCAGCTACCTCGCGGCGTGTGTTCTGTTCTCGGTGCTCTTCAATCGAAGTCCGGTCGGGCTCGCGGCGCCCTCTGCCGGGCTTGCCGCCGGCGATGCGCTCGCACTCCAGCGTGCTGCAGGCGAGCCGTGACGCGCGAATTCGCCGAACCGTGTTCGTTCAGGATGAATTGCCCGAGCAGGGGCTCTCGCGCCTCTCTTCAATGTTCCCACGGCCTACGCCGTTGGCTATGGTTCTTTCGCGCATGAGGCGCTTTCGACCGCGGAGCGGTCGACTGGAGTTTGGCCTACTGAGTCGACCGCGGAGCGGTCGATTCTCCGCCACGGCTCGCGAATCTGACGCGGCGATCGCGCGTCCCCGGGACACGTCCGGGATGGACGTGGGGGCATTGCCCGACCGGATATACTCACGCCCGCCGATGATCACGCCCAGCACCGAGCCGCGAAGAATCCTCGTGGTCGACGACGATCCGAAGACCGCCTCGTCCATCCGGCTCTACCTCGAGCGGGAGGGCTACGAGACGGTCGTCGCGCACGGGGGT
>CAZQBW010000257.1:0-7618 GCA_964591515.1 uncultured Clostridia bacterium | reverse complement strand
AGGCCGTTGCGCAGGACGACATAGCGAAGGTCGCGACCGAGTTCACACCGGCCCGCGACGAGATGGCCGTCGAGTATCAGACACTCGTAGCAGTTCGAGAAGCGACGTCCCGCGACATGATCCCGGAACCGTACCGGTCGATGTCGCCGGCCGAGGTGAGTGAGCGTATCGAGGCGATCCGGCCGATGGTGCGCTGACCAAGAGATCGGGGAGAGCTTCGCACACAGAGACACGGAGGCACAGAGACACAGAGGTTCTTAGTCTCTGTGTCTCCGTGCCTCTGTGTGCGTAGCTCTCTCTCGGCCTCCAATGCGAAAGGCCACTCCGATCGTTCGATCGAAGCGGCCTTGGTTCCGTCCGTTTGAACGACCGGCTACTGTCCGCGAAGCTCTCGTCCCTTCGCACTAAGCTTGTCGCTGTCGATGTTGCCGTCGAGGATGTGAAGCACGCGGTGCGCATACTCGGCGATGTCCGGTTCGTGCGTCACCAGAATGATCGTGTTTCCCTGCGACTGTAGCGTGTCGAGCAGTCCCATGATCTCGTAACTCGTTGCCGAGTCAAGGTTTCCGGTAGGCTCGTCAGCCAGGATGATCGACGGGTTGTTGACCAGCGCCCGGGCAATGGCCACGCGCTGGCGCTGCCCACCGGAGAGCTCGTTGGGCTTGTGGCTCATCCGTGAACCGAGATCCACACGCTCGAGCGCTTCCTTTGCACGCTTGAGCCGCTCGGTCGCCGGAATGCCGCTGTAGATCAGCGGAAGCTCAACGTTCTGCAATGCTGTCGCACGAGCAAGCAGGTTGAACGTCTGGAACACGAAGCCGATCTCGCGGTTGCGAACGTAGGCGAGCTCGTCGTCCTCCATGTCTGAAACGAGCTTGCCGTTGAGCCAGTACTGACCCTGTGTCGGCGTGTCGAGACACCCGATGAGGTTCATCAGTGTCGACTTGCCGGAACCCGAGGGGCCCATGATGGCGACGTACTCATTCCGCTGGATCTCGAAAGAGACTCCACGCAGCGCATGGAGCTGCTCGGAGCCCATTGTGTAGGTCTTCCAGAGGTTGTCGGTGCGGATGATCGCTGGCTTGACGTCCGGCGCGGCGTGCGTCAATTCGGGAGTCGTGGCGATCTGCTCTTCCATAAGGTGTGCGCTCATCTGTATCTCCTGCGTGCGTTGCAGTGGAGGCCCGACATTGCCGGGCCTCAGATCCGCGTCAGCTAGGACTTCTTCTCTTCCTTGGCGCCCGCCTTCTCGGTGGAGCGCTTGACGGTGGTGTCGTTCTTCAGCGTCCGAAGAACGCTGAACGGTCCAGTTACGATCTCGTCGTCAGCCTTCACACCGGACAGGACTTCGATGTCCGTGTCGCCGGTGATTCCCGTCTCGACCGGTACGAACTTCGTCTTCGTGCCTTCGAGGAGGAACACGCCCTGGACTTCCTTCGGCTTGCCGGCGTTCGTGTTCTGATCGCCTTCGACCGGGACTTCCTGGAGGACCAGCGCCTGAAGCGGCACCACGACAGCGTTCTCACGCCGGTCGGTGGTCACCACCGCCGTCGCCGACATACCGGGCCGGAGCTTGTCGCGCGTCTCGTTCGTCGGAATTAGCCGGACAACGACCTTGAAGTCCTTCGCTTCCTGGGATCCGCTCGTCTGGGCGATCGTCTGGCCGGACCGCGTTATGGCCGATGACCCGACCTCTGTGACCTCGCCCTCGATCTCGAGCTCGCCGAGCGCGTCAACCTTGACCTTGGCCTTCTGGCCAACACGAACGTTCGCGATGTCGGTCTCGTCGACCTTGATCTCGACGTTTACCTCGCTCATGTCGGCGATCACCATCAGAGGCGTGGAGCTGAAGTTGGCGAGTGCAAACTCGCCTTCCTTGATCGGAAGAGACGAGACAACACCGTCAATGGGCGAGAACCTCGTCGTCTTGTAGAGCAGGTCCTGGTTCGACCGAAGGCCGGCGCGCGTCTGGTCGACTCGGGCCTGGCTGCCCTTCAGGTTCGCCTGCGCTGCCTTGACGCGGATCTTGGCGTCGGCAACCTGCGTCTCGAGCTGTTCAACGCGCGCCTTGGCGGCGTTCAGGCTGGCGATGGACGTTCGATACGTCGTCTCGACCTGGTCGTAGGTCGCACGCGACACGACGCCGCTCTCGAGCAGAGCCTGATTGCGCTTGAGCGTGGCTTCGGCGAGCGAGACATCGGCCTTGGCCCGATCGAGATCGGCCCTGGCGGAGTTGAGCGACGCTTCGGCCGTGAATACGTTGTTCTCGGCCGTGTTGACGGCCGATTGCGAGGACGAGACGTCGGCGATCGTCGCCGTGACGTTCGCGGCGCTCCCGGCCACCTGCTCCGCGAGCTGGGTCGGATCGACCTTGATCAATTCCTGGCCCTTCTTTACCGCGTCGCCTTCCTTCACGTAGAGATTCGTGATCCGCCCCGAAACCTCGGCAGTCAGGTTGTAGAACTTGACCGGTCGAACCTCGCCGGATGCCGTGACCTTGGACTCGAGCAGCGCCTGCTGCTTCACCTTGGCGACGGTGACCTCGGGAGCCTCGCGGTTTCCCGCCAGAAGGCTGACGCCCAGAACGGCAATGATGGCTATTCCGGCAACGGATCCAATGATGATTTTCTTCTTGCGGCTAATCGCCATGGGGCGCATCCCTCTCGCTCTACAGTATGGGTCAGAGCCTTAGCTCGTGGTCTGGTGTTGTTCCGGAGCCCTGTACGCCCGGGTTCCTCGCGAGGTTTCATCAAAGATCCAGCGTTTGAGCCATTTCAGGGGGCTTCCGCAGTCTCCGCAAAGTCCATAGCCGTCTGCATTTGAGGACGCCGATTCCCGTGTGCTATAAGTAGCCGGTCTTAAGCTGATCCCCTGAAAACCACCTATGACGAGGCCGGCTGACAACACCGCAGCCAATTGTCCCGCGTGCGGTACGACCGAGGTCGAAACCGGAGCCCCCGTGTGCTCGAATTGCGGGGCGGACATGCCGGCTGTTGCCGAAGACACGGCAGAGCTCGAGGGAGCAGCGGGAATAGGCGCCCGCCTGGCTGACAAGTACATCATCGACGGGGTGCGATGGGCGTGGGAAGGCGTGACCTACTACGCCGCGCACGTGGATGAAGGGAACGGTGAGCGAGTCATCATCGCGGAGCGGATGGCGTCCGACCCGGATCCGCTCGCCGATGCCGGACTGATGCGCCCGGGCGAGACGCTGGCCCTGTCCGTCAATCCCTTCCACACTGAGCATTCACTGCTGTCGCGTTTCGATTACTCCGGAATCGTGAAGTCGCGATCCGTATTCGTCGAAGACGACCGGGCATTCATGGTGCTCGACAGCACGGACGGAGAACCGATAGCCGAGCTCGGCTCGGTGACCGAAGGCGAGGTGCGGGCCTGGGGCCTCCAACTCTGTCAGATCGTGAGCCTTCTGCACCGACAGGGTATCGTCCACAACGGCATCGAGCCGAGCAGCTTCATCGTCGATGCACAGCGCAGGCTGAAACTGGCGCGCTTCGACCGCTGCAGGCCGTCCGGGGCCTTCCGGTCGGACTCACCGGTTCTGCCGCGTCCTGGGTTCTCCGCCCCGGAGATTCATCGCGTTGACGCGGATTCGGTCGTGGACCCGCGATCGGACATCTTCTCGATCGGTGCGCTCCTGTATTTCATGCTGGCGGGCGAGCCACTGCGGGAGGACGATCCGGTCATCGCGGAAAAGGGCGAGATCGAGCTCTATCCCAAGCTGATCATCGCTCCCGGATTCGAGCGCATCCTGAACCGGGCACTGGCACCGTACCCCGAGGATCGCTATCGGTCGGTGAACGAGATGAAGCTCGCGCTCGCCGACCTCAATGTGACCGTCAACGTGCGCGCCGGGCACTTCACGGACGTGGGCAAGGTCCGCGAACTCAACGAGGACTCGCTCCTCGTGCTCAACCTCACGCAGTACTTCGAGTCGGTACAGACCAACATCGGTCTCTACATCGTCTCGGACGGCATGGGTGGCGAGGCAGCCGGTGAAGTCGCCAGTCGCGTCACCGTGAGGGCGATCGCCGAATGGATCACCGACAAGCTGATCTCGGCGAGCCTGCGTTCGACGCACGGCGAGCGGATCGCCGCCGAGACGGAGACTGGTGGAATCCGGCTCGCATCGAGCACCGGCGCCGACGTCCGGGCCTCCGAGCTACTCACGAATGCAATCATTCATGCCAACCAGGAAGTGCTGCAGTACGCCCGGCTCAACCCGCATACACGCGGACTCGGCGCCACGGTGACGGCCGCGATGCTCGTCGGCAATTCGCTGACGATCGGACACGTCGGTGACAGCCGCGCGTACGTGATTACGGCGCGGGGAATCGAGCAGTTCACCGAAGATCACTCGATCGTCGAGCGGATGGTACGGGAAGGCCAGATCGAGCGGGATGAGGCTCGATACCACCCTTACCGGAACGTGATCTATCGTTCGATCGGATGTCGCGAGGAGATCGAGATCGACATTGTCCGATGCATGCTCCGGTCTGGCGAGTCGTTCGTGCTCTGCTCCGACGGACTGAACGGAATGCTGACGGATGACCAGATTCACGACGTCGTGAACAGGAATCCCGAGCCGACGCAGGCAGCCAAGGAGCTTGTCGTCGCCGCCAATGCGCACGGTGGCGAAGACAATATCTCCGTGGTTGTCGTTACCGTGCTGTAATGATCTTTCGCTGCGACGAACCCGATCCGATGAAGACGAGAAACACGACTCCTGCCGCTGTGACTAACCGCCCTGAACCCGGGGGCCTACACACGCCGGCTCTCCTGACGCGCTGACCCTTTCGACGAGGATTCTGGAGGTCGATCGATATGGTGCGATGCCACAACTGCGGTACCGAGAACCTCGACGGATCCGAGTATTGCGACGAGTGCGGTATGCGGTTGAGTGAACGGCGGCCGTCCACGGCCGACCTCATGCGCCCTCCGGGTGCACCACTGTTCTCAGCCCCTCCCGTTGCGCCCAAGCCGGCTGTCCCTGCCGGAAAGGCCGGAGATCCGTCCGACCATACACTTCAGATGAGCTCGACGGGGCAGACGAGCGCGCCGGTCGTCTCGCCTGTGCCCGTGTCGTCGTCGGCTGGCCACAAGTTGCCAGCGGGCTCGTCGGTGGCGAGGCTCATCATCGAGCGCGGAGGCCGGATCGGCAAGGAGTTCGCGGTAGCCGGGGGCGAGACGAACATAGGGCGCTGGGATGCGGACGGAGGCATCTTCCCGGACGTTGATCTCGACCAGGACGATCCCGAGGCGAAGGTCTCTCGCCGCCACGCGCGCATCATGCGCGAGGGCACCCAGTTCTTCATCGAAGACCTCGGTTCGACGAACGGCACTTTCATCAACCGTGGGCGCCGGCTGCTGCCGGGGAACCGGCACCCTCTCAACAACGGCGACGAAATCATCGTCGGTAAGACATTTCTGAAGTTCGTTGTCGAGGGAGCGCCGTTCTAGGAACTCGTTGGCCTCTCACCGGATCGTCGTGCGATCCGCGGCAGTGAAAACGCACTCGCAAGTTTATGGATAAACCTCGACCGGTGGGCACAACGCTCGAGCCGGGCACCCTGCTCAACGACCGCTATTACATCGTAAAGCGGATCGGAGGAGGGGGCATGGGCTCCGTCTACCAGGCGCGCGACAAGCGTCTGGCGGATCGGTTGTGCGCGGTCAAGGAGATGATCGAGATGTTCGCGGACGAGGGGCAGCGCGCGAAGGCCGTCGAGGACTTCACGCGAGAGGCGCAGCTGCTCGCATCGCTCGAACACCGGTCGATTCCGACGATCTTCGACTACTTCATCGAGGGCGGGCGCTACTACCTCGTCATGAAGTACATCTCCGGCGGCGACCTCGCAGACCAGATGCGGAAGCGAGGCGGACGGGTCGACGAGCTGACCGTGACTCGCTGGGCCATTCAAGTCTCGGACGTGCTGCACTACATCCACAATCAGGATCCGCCGATCATCTATCGCGATCTGAAGCCCGCGAATCTCATGCTTGACGACAAGCAGGGCAAGATCATGCTGATCGACTTCGGCATCGCCCGGTTCGTCGCTCCGACGCAGAAGGGCGTGACCGCAATCGGAACGATGGGATACGCGCCGCCCGAGCTCTTCGCTGGCAAGGTCCAGGCGCGGTCGGACCTGTATTCGCTTGGCGCGACGGTCTTCCATCTGTTGACCGGGTCGGATCCACAGGACAACCCGCTCCTGATATTCGATTTCTCGAAAAATCCGCGACCGTCACAGATCAATCCGGCAATCACGCCGGAGATGGACGCCATAATCACGAAGACGGTCGCGCATCGGCCGGAAGACAGGCCCGCGTCGGCACTCGAGTTGATGCGAATGCTCGAGGAGCACGAGCGGCGTCTCGTCCAGCCACACGCGGCCGAACCGATCGTTGTTCCTCCGCCAAGCGACGGGACGATATTCTGCGGCAACTGCGGAACCCGAATCGCTGGCGACGACGTGTTCTGCGCCCACTGCGGGGCGCGGCAGCGGCACGCCGCACCTGGGCGGCCTTCAGCGCGGTTGCAGCTTGCGGCGTCGGGGGATTCGGCGGCCGCATTCGTGCTCGACAAGGACAGCCACCTGATTGGCAGAACCGATCCGCACACCGGTATCTTCCCGGAAGTGGACCTCTCGCCGTACGATCCCGAGACCAAGGTGTCTCGGCGACATGCGCGAATCTATCGACAGGGCCAGCAATTCCTGATTGAAGACCTGTCGAGCGTCAACGGAACGACAATCAACGGAGCGATTCGATTGCCTCCGAAACAACCGCGCGTCCTCAACAGCGGCGACGAGCTGAAGCTCGGAGAGACGATGCTCAAGTTCATGCTGGGATAAACAATGGGTTTGACGTGCAGGCAGTGTGGGAATCCGCTCCACGATCGGTCGAAGTTCTGTCCGAAGTGCGGTGCGCGTGCGTCTGGCACGGGACCGCTGGCTTCGCCCGTTGCTGTGACCGAACGCGACGAAGAGGTTACCGAGACGTTCGAGACTGACACCGAGCCGGTCTCGCCGCGAGAGTTCGAAGCTCCGCGCGGCAAGGCTATCGAGATCGAGCGAGCTGACTTTGGTCAGCGGCTCGGCGCCTTCCTGTTCGATCTGCTCCTGTTCCTGATCGTCCTCATGTCGGCGACTTTCATGCTCTCGAGCTACAGCGAGAAGTCGATCGTGTCGAGCAACGCAATGCTCGTCGCTTTCTACTGCGTCGCCATTCTGCTCTTCGGGTTCAACTTCATTCTCCTGGCCGGCAAGACTGGCCAGACGGTCGGGAAACGGCTTGTCGGCATTCGCATCGTGAAGGAGGATCACGGACACGCGGGTTACCTGAGCGTGATCCTGAGACACTGTGTAGGGTACCTACTGTCGACGGCCGGCCTGTTTCTCGGCTTCGTCTGGGTCGTCTGGGACCCTCGCAACCAGGGCTGGCACGACAAGATCGCGCGGACCATTGTCGTGCTGGCGCGCTGATAAATGCGCGCTTCAGTCAGCCCGCAACCCCGTGCTTCCATGCCTGAGATCGTCATCAAGCCGAAAGCGTCCGGAATGTACACCGTGCCGCTCGAGAAGGTCCGAACGACGCTCGG
>CAZQBW010000256.1:5627-7642 GCA_964591515.1 uncultured Clostridia bacterium | reverse complement strand
GAGGCCCGCGAGAAGTGGCCGGGAATCGACCGGATCGGTATCGTGCACAGGCTCGGCCGTATCGAGATAGGCGAGTCGAGCGTCGTCATCGTCGTGACGTCGCCGCACCGCGGCATCGCCTTCGAGGCGTGCCGATACGCGATCGACCGTCTCAAGCAGATCGTGCCGATCTGGAAGAAGGAGTTCTTCGAGGACGGTGCCGTGTGGGTTCAGGGCGAAGCGTGGCCCGATGAAATCGTCGCAACGGAGACCAATGACTAGAAACCCGGTTCGGACCGCCCTCCTCTTCGCACTGCTGCTGCCGATCAGCGCCCCCGTCATCGCAGTTCCTGCCGTCACGGCCCAGGGACCAGCGCCTGTTGTTTCGAAATGCGATCCGCCGTCGTGGTGGATCGGTCACCCCTGGCCGGAAGTGCAGCTGCTCGTCCGTGGAAGGGGACTGCAGGCGGCAAAACTCGTTTCGACCGCGCCGGGAGTCGAGATCGTCAGACAGTCGTCGAACGCCGCCGGGACGTCGCTGATCGCATATGCCCGAATCGGAGGCGATGCGAAACCGGGTGCCGTTGCTCTTCACGTTCAAACCGGGCAAGCCCGGACGCCCGTACCGTTCACTCTCCTGGAGCGGCCGAACCCAGCCGGACGCTTCGCCGGGCTCACGCCGGACGACGTCATCTACCTCGTCATGCCGGACCGGTTTGCCGACGGCAGCGGGGCGAACAACGCGGCCGGCGTGGATCGGTCGAATCCGCGCGCCTACCACGGAGGGGACATCGCCGGAATCCGGCAGCGTCTGCCCTATCTGAAGGACCTTGGCGTCACGGCGATCTGGATGACGCCGATCTATGACAACGACGACGCTTCGCAGGACTACCACGGCTACCACACGACGGACTACTACGACATCGAGGAGAGGTTCGGAACGATGGACGAGTTCCGCGCCTTCGTCGACGAAGCCCATCGGATGGGCATCAAGGTCGTCCAGGACCAGGTTGCCAATCACGTCGGGCCGAAACACCCGTGGGTCACGGACTCGCCGAAGCCGTCGTGGTTCAACGGCACAGTCGAGAATCACTCCGACAATCCATTCCGCATCGACGCCATCGCAGACCCGTCGCTCGACCCGAAGGCCATGCGCGAGACGCTCGATGGCTGGTTCGCGGGCGTGCTGCCCGACCTGAATCAGGATGATCCGGACGTCGCGCACTACCTGATCCAGAACAGTCTCTGGTGGGTCGAGATCACGGGCATCGACGCGATCCGCCAGGACACGATGCCCTACGCGCCACGTTCGTTCTGGGCGAAATGGGTGCCGGCGCTCAAGGCCGCGCATCCGAAGTTCACCGTCCTTGGCGAGGTCTTCGAGCGCGTCCCCAAGGTGAACGCCTTCTTCCAGGGCGGCGCCGTGCACGACGGCATCGACTCGAAGGTGGATTCGCTCTTCGACTTTCCGCTTGCGTTCGCAATGTTCGGGTTCCTGTCGCGAAAGCAGGACGCCACGCGAATTGCGACGATCCTGGCGTCAGACGGCGATTACCCGTCGCCGATGATGCTCGTGACCCACGCCGGGAACCACGACACGGGAAGGCTGCTCTCGCTTGTCAACGGCGACCCGGATGCGCTTCGCCTTGCGCACGTTCTGCTGCTCTCGATGCGCGGCGCGCCGCAGCTCTACTACGGCGACGAGATCGCGCTGCCAGGCGGCGAGGATCCGGACAATCGCCGCGACTTTCCGGGCGGATTTCCGGGCGATGCGCGAAGTGCATTCGACGCTGCCGGGCGTACCGTCGAGCAGCAGCACACGTTCGCGAATCTGAAGCGGATGCTCGCCCTGCGGCGCGAATCCGCGGCGTTGCGGGGGCCGCTGACGACGCCGCTCGTAACGACGCGAAGCGTGTGGGTCGCGATCCGGGAAGGTGGGGGAGAGCGCGCGCTCGTGGCCGTCAACAACGGCGATGTCCCGGCGACGGTGGACGTCGCAGCCGAGGGGCTTGGAAAGCGGCCCGTCGACGGGCTGA
>CAZQBW010000256.1:0-5527 GCA_964591515.1 uncultured Clostridia bacterium | reverse complement strand
GACGTCGCGGCATCGGGAGGCTACGGTTGTCAGTCCTACTTGTCGACGACGTCCGCAAGACGTTTGCCGGAGGCGAAGCCCCGGTCGAGGCCGTGCGAGGCGTGTCGCTCACGCTCGAACGCGGCGATTTCGTGGCGCTCATGGGCCCGTCCGGCTGCGGCAAATCGACGCTACTGCACCTCGGCGGCGCGATGGACCGCCCAACCTCGGGCCGGATTCTCGTCGACGGGACCGACGTCGCATCGCTCGACGACGACGCGCTGACGCGGCTGCGCCGGGAACGGATCGGCTTCGTCTTCCAGTTCTTCAACCTGCTGCCGACACTGACCGTGCTCGAGAACGCGGCGCTCCCGCTCCTTCTCGCCGGCCATCCCAACCGCGACGCCGAATCGAGGGCGCGCGCGCTCATCGAGCGTGTCGGACTGAGCCACCGCGCCGGTCACTACCCGCAACAGATTTCGGGCGGTGAGATGCAACGCGCGGCGATCGCGCGCGCAGTCGTCCACGAGCCCGCGCTGCTCGTCGCGGACGAGCCCACGGGCAATCTCGACTCCGAGAACGGCTCGCGCATCCTCGAGCTTCTCGCCGAGGTCAACGTCGAGTTGGGAGTGACAATCCTTCTCGCAACGCACGCGATCGAGACTGCGTCGATCACCAAGCGCACGATCCGGATGCGCGACGGGCAGCTCGCCGCGGAAGCCGCCGGATGACGACCGCGCCGTCGTCAGTTCGGTCTCTCTCAGCGTGGATCGCTCTCTTCCGACGGTTCATCCTCAGGCGCGTTTTCGAGGAGCGCCTGCGGACGGCCGTGACCGTCCTCGGCATCGCGCTCGGCATCGCCGTCGTAATCGCGATTCAGCTCACCAACGCGAGCTCAGTTCGGGGCTTCGAGGCGGCAATCGAGACCGTCGCGGGCAAGACGTCGCTCGAAGTGCACGGACCCGGTCCCGGTTTCGACGAGCTGCTCCTAAACGAGGTCGGATGGCTGCGCGCCTACGGCGACGTGAGTCCGGTAATCGAGGGCGACGCCCTGGCCACGACGCCGGACGGCGCTCGAGAGTCCATCCGCGTGCTCGGCGTCGACATCCTCAAGGACCGGTCCATCCGGGACTACAGCCTCCTCGCATTCGCCGACGACAATCGCCAGCCCCGAGCGCAGGAATTCCTCGCCCTGCTGATCGATCCTCGTTCGATCGTCCTGACCGAGAAGTTCGCGCGCCGGCACGGCCTCGCCGTCGATTCCGAGCTCGAGCTGACGACCGGCGACGCCGTTGAGCGCTTTCGCATTCGGGCGCTGCTCAAGGACGAAGGACCGGCGCGAACGCTCGACGGCAACTTCGCCCTGATGGACATTGCCGCGGCGCAACTGGCGTTTCAACGGCTCGGAAGACTCAACCGCGTCGACGTACGGCTCGCGGACGGCGTCGACGTCGACCGTGCCGAAAAGGAGATACGCGAGCGTCTCCCCGAGGGTCTGCTCGTTCGTCGACCCGACCGCCGGGGCCAGCAGGTCGAGAAGATGCTCGCGGCGTTCCACTTCAACCTGACGGCGCTCTCCTACATCGCCCTCTTCGTCGGTCTATTCCTCGTCTACAACACGGTTTCGATCTCGGTCATTGCCCGTCGCGAAGAGATCGGTACCCTCCGCGCTCTGGGCACTTCTCGCGGCACCGTTCTCTCGATGTTCCTCGCCGAGGCCGCTTCGCTCGCACTCGCCGGGTGCGCGATCGGCATCGTGCTCGGACGCGTGCTGGCTGAAGGCGCCGTGCGGATCACTTCGATGACGGTCGATGCGCTTTACATCGCCGCCGCCGCCGAGCCCGTGCCGCTCGGGCTATGGCACGTACTTCTTGCGTTCGGAATCGGCGTTCCGCTGGCACTGCTCGCCGCGGCGATTCCCGCGCTCGAGGCAGCGCGCGTCGCGCCGACGGCGGCCATGCGTGGCAGCGACAGGCTCGAGAGTCGGTTCCGTCTCGACACACGTCTGCTCGCGGTTCCGGTAGCGCTCTTCGCTCTCGGCTGGTGGCTGTCGACACTCAAGCCGATCGGGGGCAGGCCGATCGGCGGCTATGCGTCGGCGCTCGCTATCGTGTTCGGCGCGGCGTTTCTCGTCCCTGCAGTCCTCTTCGTCGCGTGTCGCATCGGCGAAAGGGTTCTCGTGCGGCTCTTCGGAATCGAAGGAAGACTGGCGACAGCGAACCTCGCGGCCGCGATTCCGAGGATCTCGATCTCGGTCGCGGCGCTCGCCGTCAGCCTGTCGATGATGGTCGCCATCGCCGTCATGATCGGCAGCTTCCGGGAAACGGTCATCCGGTGGATCGACCAGACGCTTCAGGCGGATCTCTATGTTCGCCCCGTCACGCGTACCAACATCTCAACCGAATCGACGATATCCCCCGAGGTCGTCGCCGCGGCGCGGTCGATCAAGGGCGTCGCGGCGGTCGACACCTTCCGGAGCTTCGACATTCCGTATGGCGACGCCACGATCATCCTGGGCTCGTCCGACTTCCAGCAGGAGATCGTTCGCCGCAAGCTCGCCTTCAAGGAGCCGGCCGACGGGCCGGCGGCGCTTGCCGCGGCGCACGACGGAAACGGCGCGATCGTGTCGGAGAGCTTCGCGATCCGGTACGAGCGATCCGTCGGCGACTCGGTCACCATTCCGACGCCGAAGGGCGAATGGCAGTTCCGGATCGAAGGCGTCTTCTACGACTACTCGTCGGACCGGGGCGCAATGATCATCGACCGTGCGGTGTTCACGGAGCTGTTCGGCGAGGCGGCGCCGACGAATCTCGCGGTCTACCTCGAGGATGGCGTCGACCCTGACAGCGCGAGACAGCAACTGCTCGACTCGAAGGGCGATGACCACCGAATCTTCGTCTTCACGAACGCGAAGATCCGCGCCGAAGTGCTGCGCATCTTCGACAGCACGTTTGCGATCACGACCGCGCTCGAGATCATCGCGATCTTCGTGGCGATCATGGGTGTTGCGAGCACGCTACTGACCCTCGTCATCGAGCGACGGAGGGAGCTTGCGGTCTTGCGGCTCGTTGGAGCCGACAGGCGGCAGGTGCGGAAGATGATCGTCATCGAGGCGATGGTAATCGGCGGCGTCAGCCAGGCGATTGGCATCGGAGTCGGACTGCTGCTCTCGCTCGTGCTCATCTACGTCATCAACGTGCAGAGCTTCGGATGGACGATCCAGTTCCGTCTGCCGGTGGCATTCCTGGCGCAGTCGACGGTGCTGATCCTGGTAGCGACCGCGCTGTCGGGGCTATACCCGGCGCGCCGCGCCTGTGCGCTGAACGCGCCGGAACAGACCGCGGAGGAGTGATGCGACGTTTGATCTCAATCTTGGCGCGACTCTTTCGCGTGCGTGCCGTCACCGGCGCGATCGTGCTCGTCGCGCTCGTTGGCTCAATGGCCGCGCAGACTGCGGACGGATGGCGTCAGGCGGCTCCCGGGCGCGCGTTCGTCTTTCCGGAGGACCACAGAAGCCATCCTGACTACAAGGTCGAGTGGTGGTACTACACCGGCAACGTCGCGGATGCGGATGGCCGGCGGTACGGCTATCAGCTCACGTTCTTCCGAATCGGCGTCGACCCGAAGCCGGAGAATCCGTCGCGGTGGGCGGTGCGGGATCTGTTCATGACGCACCTCGCGGTGACGGACATCGACGGTAGGGTGTTTCGATTTGCGGAAAGGGTGAACCGGGCGGGAGTTGGCTGGGCGGGAGCGTCGGTGGATGCCTATCGCGTGTGGAACGAGGACTGGGAGGGACGGCTGGATCCGTCGACGGGCAGGCACGTCCTGCGGGCAACGGAGGGCGGGCTCGGAGTGGAGCTCGAGCTCGAGGCAGGCAAGGCTCCGGTCAGGCACGGGCGCGACGGATACAGCCAGAAGGGTTCGGACGCGGGGAATGCGTCGCACTACTACTCGCTCACGCGAATGCCGACGAAGGGCGTGCTCACGATCGATGGTCGCTCCGTCGCCGTCGAAGGGCTCAGCTGGATGGACCACGAGTTCGGGACGTCGTTTCTCGAGTCGGGACAGCGCGGCTGGGACTGGTTCTCGATCCAGCTGGACGATGGATCGGAGCTGATGATCTTCCAGCTCCGGCGGGAGGATGGCAGTCTGGATCCGCGCTCGAGCGGCACGTGGGTCGAGGCTTCCGGTGAAGCAACCTCCATTTCCGCGGGGACGTTCTCGCTCGTGCCTGGCGAGCGCTGGCGATCCGACGTCAGCGGAGCGGAGTACCCGACGCGTTGGATGATCGAGGTGCCGGAGCGGAAGCTGTCGCTGTCGGTTCGGGCTGCGATCGATGGTCAGGAGCTCGTCACGGATCGGTCCACCGGGGTGACGTACTGGGAGGGTGCGGTCGTCGTGGAGGGAACGCGGGATCGGGCGCCGATATCCGGGCGAGGATATCTCGAGATGACGGGGTACTCGGGGCAGGCGATGGGGAGGTTGTTGGAGTAGGAGGGGCGCGCCGGAGGTTTGGGAAGGTCGGCTGCTGGAGATTCGGGGATATCACGCAAAGACGCAAAGGGCCGACGCAGAGAACGCAAAGGCCGACGCACGATGGCGTTCCGTGGAGCGTTCCGGACATTCTGACTTTGCGTTCTCTGCGTCGGCCCTTTGCGTCTTTGCGTGATATCCCCGAATCTCAAGCCGCCAACCAACACAAACCCCCAGGCGCCCCCCCCCGCAGTCCGCGATTCCCCTCCTCGCTGCTAGAATCCTCCCCCATATGAAGATCAACATCGTCGGCGGCGGCCCCGCCGGTCTCTACTTTGCCATCCTGATGAAGAAGGCCGATCCGACTCGCGAGATCAACGTCTTCGAACGCAACGCCCCCGATGCGACCTTCGGTTGGGGCGTCGTCTTTTCTGACAAGACCCTCGGCTACCTTCACGACAGTGATGAACCGACGTACCACGGCATCGTCGAGAACTTCCAGACCTGGGACAACGTCGACGTCGTGCACCGAGGCGAGAAGATCACGATTCGCGGCAACAAGTTCACCGGCATCGCCCGCCTACGGCTGCTGAACATTCTGCAGGACCGCTGCGCCGAGCTTGGAGTCGAGCCTCGCTACGGAATAGACGTCGCCGACCCATACGAGCTCGCGGACGCCGACCTTCTCGTCGGCGCGGATGGGATCAACAGCCTCGTCCGCACTCGCTACGCCGAGCACTTCCGCCCGGACGTCGACGCCCGTCCGAACCGCTACATCTGGTTCGGCACCGAGCAGCTCTTTCACGGTCTGACCCTCACGTTCCGCGAGAACGAGGCCGGAGTGTTTGCCGCGCACTCCTACAAGTTCAGCCGCGACTACAGCACGTTCATCGTCGAATGCGATCCGGAGACCTGGAAGAGCGCCGGCTTCGGCGACCGTACGGACGTCGACGCCCGTCAGTACCTCGAGCGGGTGTTCGTCGATGATCTCGGCGGACATCCCCTGCTCTCGAACAACTCGAAGTGGATCCGGTTCCAGCTCGTCAGGAACGCGAACTGGCATCACGAGAAC
>CAZQBW010000255.1:0-7703 GCA_964591515.1 uncultured Clostridia bacterium | reverse complement strand
ATTGCGGGCAACGCGACGACGGGCGCGGGGCGCTGCTTCGCCTACGATGCACGTTATCTCTGGGACTGACAATGCGACCGCTCCGCGGTCGGACCGCGGGGGGCGACGGGACCGCGGGTCGCGTGTGCTCGTTGCACTCGCCCCGCGACCCACGGCTGCTATGAAACACGTGCGTGCGCGTCAGGCGGCGTCGGGGATATCGGCCCTTTCCTCGATTGTCACGTTGACACCAAGTGCTTTGAGCTTGCGGACCAAGCGCTCGCGTTCGTACTCGACCGAACGGGCGCCTATAGCCTTGAGATCGACCTCGTGGTACCCCTCTCGGCGTGACAGCATGTGGTAGATGATGTCGAGCATTCGGTGCGCGACGGCAATGATTGCCCGCTTGTTTCCGAGCCGGCCCTTCCACCTCTGGTAGAGCACCCCGAAGTAACTCTCCTTCTTTCGCACCGCCACCCACGCGGCTTGCACCAGTGCCGTCCTCAGCGCCTGATTGCCCTTCGTCGTGCGTCCGCTGCGCCGTCGCCCGCCCGACGCGTTGTTGCCCGGCGCAAGCCCCGCCCACTTCGACAGATGCTTCTCGCTCGGGAATCGACCCATGTCGATGCCAGTCTCGGCGATGATCACCTCGGCGATTCGCTGCCCGATGCCCGTCATCTCATCGAGCTTCGCGATCGCCTCCTCGACGAAAGGGTCTTGCTGCTGACTACCGACCTCCTCGGCTACGCGCTCGCTCACGCGCGCGATCGCACGCTCCACCTCGTCGTAGCGGTCCAACAGATCCGCCAGCACGAAACGTTGCGCCTGCGTCAGCCGTCCATCGACAGCCCGTCGCAACTCGCTATGCTTGGCATAGAGTTTCTCATCGGCGAGCGCCACGATCTTGTCGAGATCCTGCTCGCCTTGCGCGAGCGCCCGCAGCATCCGGCGCCCCGAGACCCCGAGTGCGTTCGAGACCACTTGCGAGAGCTTGATGTTGCCCGATTCGGCGAGCTTCTGGACGCGGTTGGCCAACTGCACCCGGTCGCGCACGAGCGTCGAGCGATAGCGCGTCAACTCCCGCAAGTCACGGATCGGCGCTGGTGGGATGAAGCTGGCCTTGACGAGTCCGTGGCGTAGAAGGTCGGCAAGCCACTCGCAGTCCTTCACGTCCGTCTTTCGGCCGGGCACCTGCTTGACGTGCTGGGCGTTGACCAACAGCACCTCACACACGCCCTCCAGAATGGTGTGGACCGGCTTCCAGTAGACGCCCGTGCTCTCCATGGCGACATGCGTGCAGCCGGCTTCCATCAGCCAATCGGCAAGCCGCAGCAGGTCTTCGGTCATCGTCGAGAACGTGCGTGTCGTCTTCTTGCCGGAGACGATCAAACAGGCGACAACGGTCTTGGCGTGCACATCCAGACCGCAACAGACGGCGTAGAGAATCTCCATCACAGACCTCCTGATAGTGCTCCGGCGTCAGGAGTCGTACAGACAACGAGTCTGCTATACGTGCTCCCCGAAGGGGCAACACAAGGAGGTGCCGAGCCGACTCCCCGGTCAAACTATTTCACGGGCTCACGAACCCGCGGCACCAAGCAGTGACGACCTGCGACGCCGGCGCCGGCGCCGAGTATACGGCTGCCCTCCGCTCGTTTCATCCCAGGGGGTACGCCGCAGGCGTGTGGGGAACTATTTCCTTCGACCGCTCCGCGGTCGAAAGCGGCGATTCTCGCCGCACTCCAGAGCGCTTAGCGCAAGGCTCTCAGCAGGCCGGTTCTCAGAAACCGAGAACGTTCGACCGGACGCCGCGTTCGATGACGACGATCGCATTGGGTTCTCGCTTTTTCAGACCAAGCGCCTTGCGCGATCCCTTCACCTCAACGCTCCCTGAGGCATACGTGAAGACCTGCGCGATCGGCAGGACGACGCCGTTGATCTCGATCTGGGAGTTCATCGAGAACCCCGTTCCGTAGATTCTGAGCGTCTTCTTGCCGTACGTGGCACGCTCGATGGAGGGAGACGGATCGGAGCTTCCCGGCACCTCGAGAATCGCCTTCAGGTAATCGACGCGGCCGAATCCGTCCCAGCCTGGCCCGCTCGGGCGGTTGTCGGAAAAGTCCGTCGGCAGGTCATTGGCCGTGTTGATGAGAAGCTGCCTGACGTCGACAGCGTCGAGCGTTCGACGACCGTTGACGGCCTTGTCGCGAGCAATGACGAGACCGGCGAGGGCCGAGACGTATGGCGCCGCAAATGAGGTCCCTTCGACGATCTCGTAGGTCGTGGTTCCCACCGTCAATTCGGGATCGGCGTTAGCCTCTGCGACGGTAACGAAGTTCGCCGCAAGCGTAACCGCCGGGGCGACGACATTGACCGCCGCAAACCCATACTGCGATTTCGGCCAGCGGCCGTTGATCTTCCCGAGGTTGCTCGCTCCGCTGGTCGCCGTGATGCTGAATCCGCTTCCCGAACCGCCGACTGCCACCACGTTCCCGAACGACGCCGGGTACTGCTGGACGGGCGCATTGCCGTTGCCGGATGCCGCTACCATCACGACACCCTTCTCGATTGCGTAGCGCACACCGATTCCGAGCGCCTCGTTCTTGAAGAGCGTGGACAGGCTCAGATTCATGACGTCGGCGCCATTGTCGGCCGCGTACTCGATTGCCTCGACGAGGTCGCTGACCGTCACGCCGCCGTCGTCACCGAAGATCTTCACAGTCATCAGCGAGCAGTCCGGTGCTCCCCCGGCCATGCCGGCTCCGTCGTGCGCGGCGTTGATTATCGACGCCGCGGCAGTGCCGTGAGGCGCCGAGTCGTCCGACGAGCCATTGAAATCGTTGTCCTCGCCGTCACCATAGTCCGGAGTAATGTCGCCACGGCGGTTATGGAAGTCGTACCCGTGCACGTCGTCGACATAGCCGTTGCCATCGTCGTCGACGCCGTTCCCCGCCGTCTCGCGGATGTTCGTCCACAGCTGATGAAAGTCCGGGTTGTCGACGTCGAGCCCCGAGTCCAGGACCGCAATGACGACCGTTGGATCGCCCATCGTGACGTCCCAGGCCGGCTCGGCGTTGAGCACCGTGTTCTCGGCAATGCCGCCGAATACCCATTTCTGCAGGTCAGTTGCTTCTCCGTTCACTCCACCGTAGAGCGGGTCACTCGGTATCGAGGCCGGCTGAATGTAGATGTTCGGCTCGACGAAACGAACTCCCGGCGAGTGAGCCAGTCTGGCAACGGTCGCGGCCTCGTCGACGCCTGAGGCAACCCGGACGCGCGCAACGCCAATCCGCTCGAGTGCAGGCGAATCGAGCAACTCGACGCCTTCGACTACGGCGAGCGACGAACGCTTCGCGGTACCGTCCATTCCGACGAGCAACTCCCCCGCCACGCGTACGACGCCAGCCGGCAAGTCCATGTTCACGATGCCCGCCTCGGTCGGTACAGATCGGGCAGAGGAACTGAGCACGGCGAACGGCAGGAGCAGGATCAGAAGGAGCGCGAGCGCAGCATGCCGCATGAGGACCTGGGGACTCCTTTGAGAATTGATCTGGTCGGCACGATGGCCTGGGATTCGATTTCCAACCGGGGAATCGGCATTATAGCCTGAATGCCCGATACCATTGAAATTCGAATCGAGAAGGTAGTCTACGGCGGCCACGGCCTCGGCCGAGTTGAAGGACAGGCCGTGTTCGTTCCCTTCACTGCGCCCGGAGATCTCGTCAGGGCGAGGGTGACCGAGCGTGCGAAGGGCTTCCTTCGGGCCGAAGTCGTCGAGCGTCTCGAATCGGGGCCGGGGCGGCGCGATGCAGCCTGCGAGTACTTCGGCGCGTGCGGCGGTTGCCAGTTGCAGCACATGACCTACGAGACGCAGCTGGCGGTAAAGGCCGATTTCGTCCGCGACGCCATCGAGCGGATCGGCCGAATGCCGGTGCCGAACGAGATCGTGGTTCGCGGCACGCCGGAGCACGAGTTCGGATACCGCGTTCGCGCAACCGCGCACGTCGTGCAGATGGAGGTCGGAACGCGCTTCGGCTTCTTCGCAGAAAAGTCACATCGAGTCGTGGACGTCGTGCGGTGTCCGCTGTTCGTGCCTGAGCTCGATTCAGCCTGGATCGCGGCCCGAGCGGCGGCCGAGAGCGTTGCGCACGCTCGAACCGTGGAGCTCGCTGCGGGCGACGGCGATGCGGCCGCGCAGCCGCCTGTCCCGGGTGTCGGACGCGGACCGGTGGCATCGACCGTCGGGGGCGTGAAGTACTCTTACGGACCGGGCGAGTTCTTTCAGATCAACCGTCCGCTCGTGGAAGCGCTCGTGACGGCAGCGACAGGCGGGATGTCGGATGCCGGCGGCGTCGCTCTCGAGCTCTACTCTGGCGTTGGACTTTTCACCATTCCGCTCTCGCGCCGGTTCGCAAAGGTCGTCGCCGTCGAGTCGAGTCGCGAGGCAGTCGGCTTTGCCCTCGCGAACGCTCGCGCCAACGGAGCTGCGAATATCGAGGTGGTGGGTGCGCCCGTAGAACGCTGGCTGCGCTCGCCCGGTGTCGCTCCCGGCGTCGTTTCTCTCGCGCTGCTCGATCCGCCCCGTAGCGGACTCGGCGCTAAATCGGCCCGCGATCTGGTCCGGCTTGCTCCCCGGTCGATCGTTTACGTGTCGTGCGACCCCTCGACACTCGCTCGCGATCTGAGGGTAATCGTGGACGGCGGTTACCGGCTCGACGCCATCGAGGCGATCGACCTGTTCCCGCAGACGTTTCACGTCGAGACCATCGCGACGCTGTCGCGCGCGGACGCCGTCGTTCCGGTTTCCGCCGGGTAGCGCTTCGCGACGACGCGGATTACACTGACGCGTTTTGCGGCTTGCGACGAATACGATCGACGAAGGAGTGACAGTGTGAGCAACGGAGAACAGAAGAACTGGGCCCTGGTGCTGGGAGCCTCTTCGGGATTCGGAGGTGCGGCGTCGCTCGAGTTGGCGCGCGCGGGCTACTCGATCTTTGGCGTACATCTGGACCGGAAGTCCACGATGCCCAACGTCGAGCGGCTCGTCGGCGAGATCGAGTCCGTTGGACAGACGGCCGTATTCTTCAACGTGAACGCCGCCGATGCCGAGAAGCGCGACGAAGTGCTCGCCGAAATGGTGAAGCGCACCGACGGCGGGACGTCGGGCACCGTAAAGATCCTGCTCCACTCCCTGGCCTTCGGGACGCTGAAACGGTTCATCGGCGAGACGCCTGCCGACGAGATCAGCGCGGCGCAGATGGCGATGACCATGGACGTGATGGCGAATTCGCTCGTCTATTGGACACAGGGCGTCATGCGTCACGGTCTCATGACTTCGGGCGGCCGCATCTACGCGTTGACGTCGGCGGGCAGCCATCGCGTGTGGCCGTTTTACGGCCCCGTGTCGGCGGCAAAGGCGGCGCTCGAGTCCCTGATCCGGCAGCTCAGTGTCGAGCTCATAACGCACGGCATCACGGCAAATGCGCTGCAGGCCGGCGTCACCGACACTCCCGCGCTCCGGAAGATCCCCGGCAACGACGTGATGATCTCTCGTGTCATCGAGACACATCCGGGCGGACGGCTGACTACACCTGAGGACGTGGCTCGCGCGATCGTCGACCTTTCACGTCCGGGAACGGCGTGGATGACCGGCAACACGATCCGCATCGACGGCGGCGAGGACCTCGTCGGGTAGAGAGAGTGCAGAATTGACAGGACTCGAAGAGGATTCAGAGGAGTCCGATTCTTCAACAGGAAGGGCGGTCCGTCGATTCGGACCGCCCTTCTTCATTGCTATCAGTATCCCGTCAATCCTCTCCACATCCCGTCAGTTCTTCACACACTCTCTACCCCATCTCGAAGATCATCCAGGCGACGAACCCGATGAAGGCAAGGAAGAGCAACAGGACTCCGAGGGCGATCTTGTTGAGCGTCAGGGACTGCGGGAGCTTCTGCGTGTTGCCGCGTTCGACGACGAAGCCTTCGGGGATCTTCAGCGAGCTCGACGTCACCCGCAGGACGCCAGTCTTCGACCGGCGCATCTCGTCATCGCCTCGGCCATAGAACTGCTGGTCGATGGGGCGAAGACGCTCGAGATCGTCGCGTGTGTCGGCATCGGGCTCGGGGGGCTCGTGACTCATAGCCAGTCAATGTAACGCAGATAGAAGTAGATGGCGACGCCGACGACGACCATCGAGAGCAGAGATCCCACGTAACCGTAGTGCCACTTGAGCTCGGGCATGTACTCGAAGTTCATCCCGTAGATGCCGGCGATGAGCGTCACCGACATCAGGATCGTCGAGATAGACGTCAACCGCTTCATGACCACGTTCATCCGGTTGCCCGAGAGTGACAGGTACGCATCCATCGTCGACACGAGCATTTCGCGAAGGGTGTCGATCGAGTCGGCCACGCGGATCACGTGATCGAAAACGTCCTGGAAGTAGACGTGGATCTCGCGGGGAAAGATCGGCTGCTCGCGGCGGAGGAGAGTGTTGAAAACCTCCCGGAGCGGCACGACTGTTCTTCGTAGGTACAGCAGCTGCTTCTTGATCAGGAAGATCTCGCGGATTGCCTGCGGGTCGAACGACTCGAAGATCTCGTCCTCGATGTCGTCGATGCGATCGGACATGTTGTCGAGAAGCGGCATGTACTCGTCGATCACCGCATCGATGAGGAGATACGCGAGCAGCCCTGCACCTGAAGACACGCGCTCGTCCCATTCCGGCCACAGCCGTGCGGCGGTATCGACCGCGCGGAGCGGATTGCGGTGGATCGTGACGAGGTAATTGGTGCCGAGGAACACGTTGAGCTCGTTGAGCTCGAGAGACCGGCGCTCTCCGACGAGCGACGCCTCGTAAAGGACCATGTAGTAGTAGCCCTTGTACTCGTCGATCTTGGGGCGCTGGTGCGCATTGTGGCAGTCCTCCAGCGCCAGCGGATGGAACCGGAACTCCTCGGCGAGCATGGCGTAGTCGTCCTCGGTCGCACGCAGGACATCCACCCACACGACGTGTTTCTCGTCCGCGCAGAGCTTGTCGATTGTCTTTGGATCTTTGCCGACCTCGAGCTTTCCGGACTCGCGATCTAGCACCATCACGGTGATCATTGGCGCCAGTATACGGGAACTTCGGCGTACCGCATCTCGCGTAGCGAAAGTTAACGGTGGACCTTTGCCTGTCAGTGGCTACACTGCTCGTCCGAAGTCTGCCGGATCGGAGGATTGTCCGATGCTCTCGATGGAACGCACACGGAAGCTCGAGATCGCTACGGCTTCCGTTCGCAAGTTCGCCCAGGTCGGGTCGACGGGACGGGCCGCAAACCTGCTGGCGAAGTTCAGGGCTGTCGATATCGTCGTCATCCTCGAGGGTCTCGGAACGACGGATCGTCTCGGCGTCTGGAAGGCCCTTCGCGTCCTGGATGGGCGTCTGGCTTCGGATGTGCTCACGGAAATGACGGACAAGCTGGCGGCGTCGATTCTCACGCAGTTGACTCCGTCTGAGGTCGGCGTCGTGTTGCGTCAGGTGCCAGTGGACGATGCGGCCCATCTCGTCTCGCTGCTGCCCGACGATCTGCTCGACGACCTGAGGGAGGACGAGGATCAGGAGAAGACGATCTCGCCGGAGCTCGCCGGCCATCTCGCTTACGCGGAAGAGACGGCGGGACGGTTGATGGCGACGAACCTGCTCGCGCTGCCTGAGCAGATGACGGTCGGCGAGGCGACG